>NZ_JBSKGP010000010.1:0-311713 GCF_054075165.1 Flavobacterium erigeronis
CGAAGGAGAAATCTTCACAAGTAACTCCACAATTAAAATCGCCAATCTTTGTAGAGCTTCTTGCGGAGATTTCTCCTTCGTCGAAATGACAAACTGTCTGTTTAATTGTTTGTTTTAAATAAAAACTTAGTGCCTTAGCGCCTTAGTGGCTAAAAAAAACTTAACGCTCATAAAACTCAATTGGCAGTAAATCTGGATCGGAGATGAAAGTGAAGCGTTTTTCAGTTGTTTCATCAATTCTAATAGGCTCCGATTCTATTTCTTTTGAATTCAGAAAATCTATAGTTTCTTCCAAATTAATTACTTCAAATGCCAAATGGCGAAGTCCAACAGCTTCAGGTCTTGAAGGTCTTTGCGGCGGATTTGGGAATGAGAATAATTCGATTGCATAAGAACCATTTAAAGCCAAATCTAATTTATAAGACTGGCGTTCTTCGCGGTAAATTTCTCTAATTATGGTTAAACCTAAAATCTGGGTATAGAAATATTTCGATTTTTCATAATCGGAACATAAAATGGCAATATGGTGGACTTTATTGAGGGTAAGCATTATTTTTTGGATTCAGATTCTTGATTTAATTTTCGAATAACTTTTGCAGGATTTCCAACGGCAAGTGAATTGTTTGGGATATCTTTTGTCACAACAGATCCAGCTCCAATAACACAGCCTTTTCCAATCGTAACTCCAGGACAGATCACCGAATTTCCGCCAATCCAAGTGTCGTCTCCAATCGTAACGGGATAAGCATTTTCTAAAGTTCTTCTCAATTCAGCGTCAAGCGGATGATGTGCTGTATAAATTTGAACATTTGGCGCTATGAAAACATTGGAGCCAATAGTTACAGGAGCGCAATCTAAAACGACACAATTCACATTAAAATAAACGTTGTCACCTGCAAAAATATTATACCCATAATCACAGTGAAACGGCGGTTCAATATAAAAACCAGCTCCAGTATTGGGAATCAGTTCTTTAAGGATTTCTTTTGCTTTTTTGGTAACTCGATATTCTTTTACATTTAAAGTATGCAAAAGGTTCTTTGCGGCACGGCGTCCTTTAACTAATTCTGGATCAAAGGCATTGTAGTATTCGCCAGAGATCATTTTTTCTTTTTCTGATTTCATATTTTACATTTTCGTCTTGGCAATTTTGTCATGAATTTTTACAGTTTCCTGTAGTGCTGCGGTGCAATACCAAGGCGTTAATTCGGCTTCAAGTAAATTGGCTTTAATGGCAGGATCTGTGGCAACAAGCGCTTTCGCTTCTTCTACAGTTTCTACATTAAAAACATAAATGCCGCGATAATTTCTATCGTTTTTCATAAAAGGTCCGGCAACAACTAGCTTTCCTTCTTTAGCCAATTTATTAATATTTGCCATGTGGCCTTCAAAAAGTTTTTTGGTTTCTTCTTTAGAAGCCGTTGTATTGCTTCCAGATTTTAAAAGACAAAAAACATATTTCTTCATTCCGTATTCGTCGGCATGGAGAGATTTGGCTAAGGCTTCATCGTATTTTACTTCAGTTTCTTGTGAAAAACCAATTGTGCTGAAAAATAGAAATGCTAGAATAAAAAGTGAGGTTTTCATATAAATGTTTTTTTATTTTTAACACATAGAAACATAGTTTAAAAGCGTAGTAAAGGCATTTCATTTCCATACATTCACATAGACTATGTGTAAAATCTAGATTTTTAAATATTCTTTTCTGAGAAATAAAAAATCTATGTTTCTATGTGTTTCAATTGAACTAAACCAGTTTCTTCAAAATAACAATCTGCCCTAAATGATACACATCATGCTGAATAATTCCGTGTATGTGTTCGTAATACGTATGACCATTATTAACGTAGATTTTAGCTAAATCTTCATCATTAAAATTTTCGAAAAAAGCAGTCCAAGAATCTTGGGATTTTGCTAAAGTCTGAAGAGATTGTTCCCAAGCTACTTCTGAAGGATCCAGAACAGGAACAAAATAATTATGGTCTGGCGTGATAATCACTTCGCCCTGCATGCGTTCTAAAATATTTCTTCTCCATTGTATCAAATGGTTTACAATTTCCCAGATTGTATTAAGATTCGGATTGGCTTTTTTGTAAGCCTGTTCTGCAGTAACATTTTTTAAGGTATCGGCTAGATTAACTTCTAGCCAAGGATTTCCGTTATAGATGGATTGATATAAATTTGAGATTCTTTTACTTTCTGACATAAAATGATGATTTTGGAATTCCAAGCTAAGATACAAATTAGTCATTTACAACTCATCCTCGAAATTCTACAATTGGGTTATTATATATTTTTTAACGTTTATGGTTGAAATACATTTGCTTCATCAAAACCAAAGATGACATGAAAACCAAATTATTTTTTACCCTTAGTTTTTTATTTTTTACGGCATTAATTTTTGCTCAGAACACTATTTCAGGAAAAGTCGTAGATCAAAAAGGAAAACCAGTTGCGGGTGCAAACATATATATTGACGGAACTTACGACGGAGCAACGAGTTCTGAAACGGGAGATTTTTCTTTTGAAACTACAGAAACAGGAAACAAATTTTTAGTGGTTAGTTTTTTACTTTTCGAAACTTACAAACAAGAAATTGATGTTGCCAATTATAAAGATCAAACAGTAAAACTGAGAGAAAATGTAAACGCGTTGGATGCAGTTGTAATCACGGCTGGAACTTTAGAATCTGGAGACAAGGCAAGAGTTTCGGTTTTAAAACCTTTAGATATTGTAACCACAGCAGGTTCTGCTGGAAATATTGTGGCGGCATTGCAAACTTTGCCAGGAACGCAGAGTGTGGGTGAAGACGGACGTCTGTTTGTACGTGGAGGAGAGGCAAGCGAAACGCAAACTTTTGTGGACGGAATTCGCGTAGCACAGCCATACGGAGCAACAACGAATAACTTGCCAACTAGAAGCCGTTTTTCTCCTTTCTTGTTTAGCGGGATCGCATTTTCTACAGGCGGTTATTCTGCAGAATACGGAGAAGCTTTATCTAGTGTTTTACTTTTGAATACGAATGATGATGAAGATCACGAAAAAACAGATATCGGATTAATGACGGTTGGTTTGAGTTTAGGAAATACGCAGAAATTCAAAAAAAGCACTTTGAGCGTAAACATGGCTTACATTAATCTGGCGCCGTATCAAGCGGTGATTCCACAAAACGTAGATTGGAACAATCCGTATCAATCGCTTGGAGGTGAAACGGTTTACAGATATAAATTCACAAATGGAGTTTTTAAATTGTATGCTTCATTCGATTCTGAAAAATTCGATTTAAATCAGAAAAACATCAACTTCGAAAATCCGATTCGCACTGACATGAACAATAATAACTTCTATTTGAATTCTTCTTATAAAGGAAGTTTCGGAACAGGTTGGACGTTAACTTCTGGAGTGAGTTACGGTTATAGCAAAAACAAATTGAAATATGATATTACTGGAATTGACGCTCAAGAAAATGCGTCTCAATTGAAACTGAAGTTAAGCAAGAAATTTTCGAACTATTTTAGATTGTCTGCCGGAACAGATTATTTCATTACAAAATACAATGAAAATGTAGCTGATAATATTTCGCTTGACGTAACAAATGGTTATAATTCTAACATTTTTGCGGCTTATACAGAAGGAGATATTTCATTTTCTAAAAACTTAGCTTTAAAAGTTGGTTTGAGATTTTCGAATAATAGTTTGTTAAACGAAAACAATATTGCGCCAAGAGCTTCATTAGGATATAAAGTTTCAAAAACAAGTCAGTTCTCTTTTGCTTACGGAGATTTTAGCCAAACTCCTGTTGTTGATTATATTAAATATTCGAAATACCATCAGTTTGAAAGCGAAAAAGCACAGCATTATATTTTAAATTACACCTTTACAAGACCTGGTCAGACGCTGAGAGCTGAGGCTTATTACAAAGATTACAGCAATTTAGTTCAATACGATACGAGAGATATTCAATACAATTCGGTTTTTAATAATAACGGATCAGGTTACGCAAAAGGATTGGATATTTTTTGGAGAGACAGCAATTTGTACAAAAACTTAGAATATTGGATTTCATACTCTTATATCGATTCAGAAAGACAATACAAGAATTTTCCAAACATGGCAACTCCAAGTTTTATTGCCAATCATAATTTATCGGTTGTAACCAAATATTTTATTACAGACTGGAAATCACAGATAGGTTTTACAAATAGTTTTAGCACAGGACGTCCGTACAACGATCCAAATCAGACGCAGTTTATGAATGGAAAAACAAAATCGTACAATAGCTTGAGTTTTAACTGGGCGTATTTATTAACAACGCAAAAAATCCTTTATTTCTCCGTTTCAAATCTTTTAGGAACGCAAAACGTTTTCGGTTACGATTATGCTAAAACCCCAGACCCAAGCGGAGTATATCAAAGACAAGCGGTAGTGCCAACAGCAGACAGATTCTTCTTCGTAGGTTTCTTCTGGACGATTAGTCAGAATAAGAATGAGAATCAGCTGAAAAACCTGTAGGTTTTTCAAAGGTTCTAAGGTTCTGAGAGGCTAAGCTTCTAAGTTTTTTTCTTAGTACCTCAGTAGCTTAGCACCTTAGAACCTCAGAAAAAACAATTCAGTAACCAAAATCAACAACTCAGTATCATTTAATTTTAAAACACTAAAAACCAGTATACTTTTGAAGAGTAAATTAAAAGGAACAAAGAAACAAAGTGACAAAGAAACAAATCTTAGAACCTTAGCATCTCAGAACCTTAGAACCTTAAAAAAAAATAATCATGACCAAAATTATTACCATAACTATTTTATTTATCTGCAGCTTAATGTCTGCACAGAATGTGAAACTGACTGTTGCTGTTTCAGGATTGAAAAATGATACAGGAAACGTTAAAGTAGGATTGTACAATTCAGAAGGGACATTTCTTAAAACAATTTACAAAAGCCTTTCTTCAGAAATTAAAGACAATAATGCCGTTGTAACTTTTGATAACCTTCCTGCGGGAGTATATGCCATTTCAACTTATCATGATGAAAACAGCAACGGAAAACTGGACAGAAACGCAATGGGAATTCCGTCTGAAGAATATGCAGCTTCAAACAATGCAAAAGGATTTATGGGACCTCCTTCGTATAATGATGCTAAATTTACTGTGAGTAAAGATTCAAAAATTGAAATTACATTCTAATAACATATAACTAATCCATATAAAAACAACCATTTAATTATTTATAAAATGAAACAAATCATCACTTTAATCGCATTATTTATAGTAGGAATAAGTTCAGCTCAAACGCAATTTGAACAAGGAATGAACAAAGCTTTCGGACTTTGGAAAGAAGGAAAAAACACTGAGGCTTCTGCTTTATTTGAAAGAATTGCCGCTGCCGAAAAAAACAGTTACCTGCCAAATTATTATGTAGGCTTAATAAATTCATTGGCCGTTTTTACTGAAAAAGATAAAACAAAAATCGACTTGCTATTGACAAAAGCTCAAGATGCTGTTGATGTTGAAATGATTAAAGATCAAAGCAATTCAGAATTGTATGTTTTACAAGCTTTAATTTACACAGGATATGTTGTGGCAGACCCAATGACAAACGGAATGAAATATTCTGGTAAAGTAATGGAAGCTTACGCGAAAGCAAAAGCATTAGACCCAACAAACCCTAGAGCGGTTTTTGGTGAAGCAGATTATCAGTTGGGCGGTGCAAAATGGACAGGAGTAGATACAAAACCTTTATGTGCGCAAGTTGATAAATCTATCGAACTTTTTAATAATTTTAAACCAGCTACGCCATATTCTCCAAAATGGGGATTAGAAAGAGCGTTAGAAATTCAAAAAACTTGTAAATAATTTAATAGTTATAAGCCTCATGATATTAAAACCCAATTTGTTAAAAGCATGTTTAGTTGGAGGAATAGTATTTTTATTTTCTTTTCTAATTCGATTTGCTTCTTTAGGAACTGCAGTTTTCAATAAGAATCTTTCTATTTATTTCTTGTACTGCATGCTTTACAGTGTGGTTTTGTATATCGTAAACGTTGTTCTTTTTGAGTTTTTAGATAAAGTTTTCAAGGCAAATCCTTATTCCATAAAGAGAATTGTAATAGGTTTTGTAAGTTCATTTTTCATATCGATGATCATTATTGGTGTATTGCGTTTGTTTACAAGTGTAATAATCGAGAATAAGACCATCATAGGTTTTCTGGCAAATGAAAAGGCAGAAAATTATATAGAATCTGCAGTTATGACCTTTATTGTACTGCTTTTTTTTCATGGACTTAATTTTTATAAACTCTATCAGGAAAACAAAGTCACGCAGCAAAAGATTATCGCAGGAACGGCAAATGCCAAATTTGAGAGTTTAAAAAACCAGATCGATCCGCATTTTCTTTTTAATAGTTTAAATGTTTTAAGTTCTTTAATTGAGGAGAATCCAGATAATGCACAGCGTTTTACCACTTCATTATCTAAAATTTACCGCTATGTTTTAGAACAGAAAGATAAAGAATTGGTTTCGGTTGAAGATGAATTGTCATTTGCAAAAACGTATATGAATCTGTTGAAAATGCGTTTCGAAAATAGTTTGTTCTACGAATTGCCAACAGAAAACATCAATCCAGAAGCCAAAGTGGTGCCGCTTTCTTTACAGCTTTTGCTAGAAAACACCGTAAAGCACAATGTGGTAAGCGAGCAAAAACCGCTTCATATTAGAATTTTTATTGATGGAGATTACTTGGCGATTCAGAACGATCTTCAGAAAAAAGAAGTTTTGCAGGACAGACAAGGTGTCGGACTGCAGAATATTGTAAATCGATACGGAATTATAACCGACAGAAAAGTGAAAGTTCAGGAAGATGAAAAGAATTTCACCGTTAGGATTCCGATTTTAACCAAACAAATTGCGGTTATGGAAATGAGTGCAGAATATACCGACGAAGCAAAAGCTTATTATAGAGCCAAAAAAAGAGTAGAAGAGTTAAAGGGATTTTATGGAAATGTAATTTCATATTGTTGTGTAATTCCGTTTTTGATTTTTATCAATCTAAGATTTTCACCGCAATTTCAATGGTTTTGGTTTTCTGCTTTAGGCTGGGGGTTTGGAGTTGCCATGCATGCTTTTAAGGTTTTTGGCTACAGCTCAGATTGGGAAGAAAGAAAAATTCGTGAGATTTTAGAAAAAGACAACAAACAAAAAACGTGGAAATAATGGAAAAAGATTTCACAGAAGCAGAGCGTTATTATGATGCCCAGAAAAAAGTAAAAGAAATAAGAGGGTTTTACGAGCATTTGACTGTGTACGTTTTATGCAATCCGATTGTAATTGTTGTCAATTATATGACTTCTCCAGAATATCTTTGGTGGGTATGGTCTGTAATGGGATGGGGAATGGCAATCGTATTGCATGGATTAAAAGCTTTTGAATATCCGCCTTTTTATAATAAAAAATGGGAACAGAAAAAGATTCAGGAAATTTTAGAAAAAGAAAACCAAAAACGACTTGAAAATAATCATGGAAACAAATTTGAGTAATGATCAGGAAGAAACAATTCTAAAAGAATTGGCAAGTAAAAAAGTAATTCAGCTGAAGTATTTTTACAAACATTTGTTCATTTACACTATTGTAATGCTTCTTTTTCTTTTAAAAGAATACACAAATCTTCCCGTTAATTTCATTCCGATAAAATATTTAAATTGGGTAGTTATGATTATCTGGTCGGCTGTGGTAGCAGGTTCTGCAATAGATTTGTTTGCTTCGACTAAAATATTTGGGCAAGAATGGGAAAAGCGTAAAATGAAAAGCATTCTAGAAAAAAAATATAAAAAACAAAAATGGGAATAATTATGGAAAGGAATTTAAGCGAAGAGGAAAAATATATCCAAGCCAAAAAGAAGGTTGAAAACATTAAGGGATTTTACGGAAATCTTCTGGCTTTCGTATTAGTAAATGCAATTTTAATCTTTATCAATTTATACACATCGCCAAGTTATTTATGGTTTTTCTGGCCATTGCTGTGGTGGGGAGTTGGCGTTCTTTTTCACGGATTAAAAGTTTTTGAAGTTTTTCCAGGAATGGGTAAAGAATGGGAAGAAAGAAAAATCAGGGAGTTTATGGAAAAAGAAAAAGAAAAACAGAATAAAAATAAGTGGCAATAATTTAAAATATAGTTATGGGACGTTTTAGAAGAAATAGATACGAAGATTATACAAGCCAGCATTTTGGAGCAGAATATACGAATGACGAAAGTTACAATGCAGCTTATAAAAGAGTAAAGAAACTTAAAGGGTTTTATTCTCATGTGAAAATTTACATTATCATAAATATTATCATCATTATATCCAGTTTAACCCGATCTAGTTTTACTAGAGGAATTGATTTTAGCGGTTTATCTGAATGGCATACGTATTCGACTGCATTTTTCTGGGGAATTGGTTTAGCGGCTCACGGATTGTCTGTTTTTGGTTCTGATCTGTTTTTCGGTCAAGACTGGGAAAAGAGAAAAATTCAAAAATATATGGAGAAAGACGCCGCAAATAAAAATAAATGGGAGTAACTTTGAAATACTATTTTTTCTAAATTTTACAATCGAGTAAATGATCACATTAATTATAGAAGACGAAAAACCAGCGGCAAGATTGCTGCAAAGAAAGCTTGAAAAATTAGATGTAACCGTAGAAACCATGCTTCACTCTGTTGAAGAATCGGTAGAATGGTTCTCTAATAATCCGCATCCCGATTTGATTTTTCTGGATATTCAGCTCTCAGATGGTTTGTCATTCGAAATTTTTGAAAAAATAGACATTAAAAGCGCTATCATTTTTACAACGGCTTATGATGAATATGCGTTAAAGGCTTTCAAACTAAACAGTATCGATTATCTTTTAAAACCAATTGACGAAGATGATCTGGAAACGGCTGTTGCCAAATTTAAATCACGTCTTCCAAAAGCCAGTGCAGAAACTTCAAACTTACATCTGGATTTTGAACAGATTCGCCAGATGCTGTCAAATCCGTTTGAGAAAACCTATAAAAAGAGATTTACCGTAAAAATCGGGCAGCACTTAAAAGTAATTACGACAGAAGAAATCGAATGTTTTTTTAGTGAAAACAAAGGAACTTATATTCATACCTACGACAATCGCGATTATTTAATCGATTCGACTTTAGAGATTTTAGAACAGGAATTAGACAAAAAGGATTTCTTTCGCGTAAGCAGAAAATTTATTGTTCCGCTAAAAGCGATTAAAGAAATTCAGGTTTATACCAATTCACGTTTAAAAGTTATTCTTCCAACTTACAAAGAAGATGAGGTAATTGTAAGTCGAGAAAAAGTTCAGGATTTTAAAAGCTGGCTGGGATAGTTTTTTTTAATGTGAAATGTAAAATGTAAGATGCAAAATGTGCATTATAATTTCAACGGATTAAAATCCGTTGCTACAATATTTTTGCCATTCCTACGGAATTTCTTTTTAGATTAAATTATTCAGTTGAAAAAGAACCATCGGTTCGACCAATATTGTAGCCCCGGATTTTAATCCGGGGGCGAAGGGTATCAAAATCAAAAGAGAGCCATCGGCTCAATTCATATAAAAACAGATAAAAAAAACAGCCGATTATTATCGGCTGTTTTTCTATTTAAATATTTCAAGATTATTTGCTCAATCTGTGCAATGTATACGTCATAGCACTCAAAAGGAAAAATGCCATAATCTGGTGAATTAGTCCTAAAGCCAATGGCACACTGTATAATAAAGTGAAAACGCCCAATAAAAATTGAATAAAAACAAAAATTACTAAAGTTTTGATTCCGTTTGCTTGAGTATGCGTAAGCGTATATTTTTTGCTTTTGAAGAAAAGGAAAAGAATAATGGCAACCACTACATAAGCGAAAGTTCTGTGCACAAACTGAACACCGCTTTTTCCTTCAATTAAATTCTTCACTAAAGTCGATTGTTCAATAAAAACAGATTCGTGAATAAACTCGCCATCGCTCATTAAAGGCCAGTGATTGTGAATTAATCCTGCATTTAAACCCGCTACAAACCCGCCGTAAATAATCTGGATTAATAAAGCTACTAAAGCATAACGGGCAATATTTCGTAGAGGTAAAATTTTATTGATATTTCTCTCAGGGTAAATTAAATCTAATGCAACCCAAAGTGTATAAGCAAAAGTGATAAAAGCAAAAGTTAAGTGTAATGAAAGTCTAAAATGGCTCACATCTGGATTATCGATTAATCCGCTTCTTACCATAAACCAGCCTAAAAATCCTTGGAAACCTCCCATTGCTAGAAGCACAATACATTTTTTGATTGTATCCGTATCTAATTTCTTTTTAGCTAAAAAGTAAACAAACGGAACAAAGAAAACCAAACCGATAATACGACCGATAAAACGGTGAAACCATTCCCAGAAATAAATGAATTTATAATCTGCCAATTGAAAATCGTTATGAATATTGATTTTCTGATATTCAGGAAACTTTTTGTATTCGTCAAAAGCAGCTTGCCATTTGGCTTCAGTTAGAGGAGGGAAGGTGTCGGTTACCAAATGCCAGTCGGTCATTGATAAGCCTGAATTGGTTAAACGGGTGATTCCGCCCACGACAACCATTAAAAATAATAATACGCAACCTGATAGTAACCAAATGATTACTGATTTATTCTGTGTTTTCATTCTTTTCCGATTAATTCGATTTCGTTGATTTTGCTTTTTCTTTCTCTTCTTTTTATATAAAGTTTTAATGAAGTAAAGTTTACTATGATATTGCTAGATAAGATAACTATCATAATGATTGTTCTGTATAGATAGCTTTCTATATTAACTGTTATTTTAAAATAATCAATTAAAACTATATTTTGAAATAGTGCAGCTATAATCATTATAGTGGATACGGAAACAATACTTATTAAAAAAAAGAAGATTTTATATTTATAGTGGTTATTATTAGTTCTATTGATTTTACGAATAAAAATAATATTAGTTGCTAAAACTATTATTACTAGAATTATTAAAAAAATAGCACCTAAAATGTCCATTACTTCTTAAGTGTCAGATTTAATTTCTCAGCTCTCTTAATCACAAAATCGTAAGCTGCTTGATATTCGTTTGGAATAACGCCTTCTAGAATAGCTTCTTTTACCGCCTCTTTCAAAACTCCGATTTCGCGTGAAGGTTTCAACTCAAACATTTGCATAATTTCTTCTCCCGTAATTGGCGGTTGAAAATTACGAACATGATCGCGTTCTTCGACTTCAACAATTTTCTTGCGAACTACTTCGAAATTTTTATGATATTTCTTAAACTTCGCAGGATTTTTAGTTGTAATATCGGCTTCACATAAAGTCATTAAATCCTCAACATCCTCGCCGGCATCAAAAACCAAACGACGAACCGCACTGTCAGTTACAATATCTTGTGCCAAAACAATCGGACGCGAACTCATGATAACCATTTTCTGAACGAATTTCATTTTATGGTTTAAAGGCATGTGTAAACGTTCGAATATTTTTTTAGCCATTTTTCCGCCCAGAAATTCATGACCGTGAAAAGTCCATCCTTGTTTTTTGGTGAAACGTTTTGTCGGCGCTTTTCCAATATCATGCAATAAAGCCGACCAGCGCAGCCAAACATCATCAGTATTTGGACAAATGTTATCGACAACTTCTAGCGTATGATAAAAATTGTTTTTATGCGTATGACCTTCAATTTCTTCCACCTGATTCAACGCTGTCAATTCAGGTAAAATGATATCCAGAAGCCCCGTTTTGTATAAAAGTAAAAATCCAGTCGAAGGTTTATCTGTCAAAAGAATTTTGTTCAATTCATCGACAATTCTTTCGCCAGAAATAATCTTGATACGATCTGCATTTTTTGTAATTGCATTCAATGAATTTTCTTCAATTTCAAAATTCAGCTGTGTAGCAAAACGAATCGCACGAAGCATGCGCAAAGGATCATCAGAATACGTAATGTCTGGATCCAAAGGTGTTTTGATTGTTTTATTTTCTAAATCTTGCAGACCGTTAAAAGGATCTAGCAGTTCTCCAAAATTATTTTCGTTTAACGAAAGAGCAAATGCATTGATTGTAAAATCACGACGGTTCTGATCGTCTTGAAGCGTTCCGTTTTCCACAATCGGATTTCGGCTGTCGCGGGTGTAAGATTCTTTTCTTGCACCAACAAATTCAATATCCGTATCTTCAAAACGAAGCATTGCGGTTCCGTAAGTTTTAAAAACCTGAACTTTTGGTTTGTTCGGAAGTAAATCAGAAACCTTAAGCGCCAGTTCGATTCCGCTTCCAACAGCCACAACGTCGATGTCTTTTTTAGAACCTCGGTTTAAAAGTAAGTCACGGACAAATCCGCCGATTACGTAAGAGTCAACGTTTAATTCCTTAGAAGCTTTCGAAATAATATCGAAGATTTTGTTTTGTAAAGCAGATTTATAGTTTGTTTGTACAGCCACGAATTCACTAATTTTTATAAAATAATACGTTTGTGTTCTAGTGAGGTAGAATTGAAGTTTGCCAAAATAGCTAAATGATTTTTGGAAACTTTTAAATAATTAAGACATTGCGAAATGTATTTTGGATGTAGAAAATCGCTTGATTTTATTTCAAGTATTATTTTATCAAACAAAACAAAATCAGCATAAAATTTGTGATCTAATATTATGTCTTTATAATTTACCAAATATTCTTTTTCTCTTTCAAATGGAATATCGGCTTTCTTAAATTCATATTCTAAAGCATCTTTATATACGATTTCAGAAAAACCTCCACCTAAATTTCTATGAACATCAAATAAAATTCCCATTATCTGATAGCTTTCCTGCTGATACAATATTTTTGTCATGATCTAAATTTTTCCGCCACGAATTCACGAATTTTTCTAATTAATTTTAAAAAAGTTAATTCGTGAATTTGTGGCTATTATTTAGAATACAACTTTCAATTTTTGTATTGAAAATGTTTTTGGAATTTTATGGTTGCAAATTTACAACATAGAAAATGCCTTTTATAATCTATTGTTGACTTTTTTGAATAAATTCACAATTTTTCATTTGAATTTTATGAAAATGTAAAATGAAAACAATTCATGATTTTTTTTTCGCCACGAATTCACGAATTATTTTTAATTAATTTTTATGAATTCAGGTTGTGAATTGGACGAATTAATTTGAAATTATACTTAAAGATTGAAAAAATAATTAGAGATTAAGATAAACTAGAATTTTTGCCACGAATTCACGAATTAATTTTAATCATTTCGAATAAATTAGAGTAATTAATTACACGAATTTATTCGAAATTGGACTCAAAGATTGGGAAAAATAATTCGTGAATTCGTGGCGGAAAAATAGTATTTTTGAATCACTTAAAAATGCACAAATGAAAATTGTTATATCGCCAGCGAAGTCATTAAATTTCGAAAAAGAATTGCCTACAAAACAACATACAGAACCAGCTTTTCTAAAAGAAGCAAGAATCGTTCATAAAGTAGTGAAAACAAAAAAGCCAGCAGAATTATCAGAGTTAATGTCTATTTCAGACAAACTAGCCGATTTAAATTGGAAAAGAAATCAGGAATGGAAAACACCTTTTACTCCAGAAAATGCGCGTCCAGCAGTTTATACTTTTGATGGAGATGTTTACACAGGCTTAGATGCTTATACCATTCCGTTAGAAAAATTAGATGCTTTGCAAGATAAACTAAGAATTTTATCTGGACTTTACGGACTTTTGAAACCGCTTGATTTAATGCAGGCGTACCGTTTAGAAATGGGAACCAAAATGCCAGTTGGCGAATCTAAAAATCTGCACGAGTTTTGGAAACCGACAGTAACAAAGGCTTTAAACAAAGAATTGAAAAAAGACGAGTTATTCGTGAATTTAGCCAGTAACGAATATTTTTCTGCTGTTGATGTAAAAGCTCTAAAAGTTCCTGTAATTACGCCAGATTTTAAAGACTACAAAGATGGAAAATTAAAAATGATCAGTTTCTTTGCGAAGAAGGCGAGAGGCATGATGGTTCGTTATATAATCGATACCAATGCAGAAACGATTAATGATTTAAAAGGTTTCAATTACGAAGGATATCAGTTTGATGCGAATCTTTCTAAAGGAAATCATTTGGTTTTTACTCGTTAGAACGTTGTCTAGTTCAAAGGGGCAAAGTGACAAAGCGACAAAGGTTCTTAAAGAATCGTAGATTCGAACAATTTTGTAGGCAGGGATTTTAATCCCTGCAGATTTAGCAGATCAAATTGAAATAAAAAAAATAAACGCCGAATTCTAAATTGAATTCGGCGTTTTTGCGTATTATAAAATTATTATTATTAATGCATTGCGTCGGCTGCACTAATTTTGTTCTTCCCTTTTTTGATAAAGAGAATAATCGGTATGCAACATAAAAACATAATCCCTAGGTAAAGGAAAATATCCATATAAGCCATTACAGTACTTTGCTTCATTATAGAGCCTTCTATAGCTTGATATGCTTTTTTCAAAGCGACATCTGCACTATAACCCTTTGCCATGAAGGCGTGCTGCATTCCTGCAATACGCTGTTGTACCTCAAACTTGGCAGGATCTAAATTATTAATTAAATCTACTCGGTGTGACTGGCTGAAACGTGTAATGAAAGTGGTAATAATCGCAATACCAAAAGATCCGCCTAACTGACGCATCATTCCTGTAAATGCAGCTCCTTCACCAATTTGTTTTCCTTTCAAAGTAGATAGAGAAAGCGTTGTAATAGGCACGAAAAGCAATCCTAAACCAACCCCTCTTAATATTAATGGCCAATACATATGTTCAACTCCCGTATCAGGCGTCATGCGGCTATACATCATAAAAGTAAAGAAGAAGAAAACTAAAAATCCAACTCCAACCATATATCCCTGCGGAACTCCTTTCTGGATCATATTACCAACAAATGGCATCATGATCGCCGTTGTAATAGATCCCGGAATTAATAATAGACCTGCGTCTGTTGCGGTCCATCCTAAAATAGACTGTGTATAAATCGGAATAATTAATGTTGATCCATATAATCCGAAACCAAGAATAAAACACATTATGGTTCCAATTCTTAAGTTTCCATCTTTTAAAACACTCAAGTTTACAATTGGATAATCATACGTAAGTTCTCGCCAAATAAAAAGAACCAATCCCAAAACGGTTACAACACTTAACGCTACAATTGTAGAATCATTAAACCAGTCATCTTGCTGTCCGTGTTCCAATACGAATTGTAAAGATCCGATAAAAGCGGTCAACAATATAATTCCCCACCAGTCAACCTGATTGGCTTTTAATTTCTCACCATATTTTGGACTTTTCACAAATGTTAGAGCCAAAATCGTTGCAATAATTCCCAACGGAATATTGATGTAGAAAATATAAGGCCAAGAATAATTATCAACCAAATATCCTCCTAAAGGCGGACCAAGAGTTGGACCAACAATTACACCCATTCCGTAAATCGCCTGTGCCATTCCACGTTTTGCTACGGGGTAACTTTCTGTAATAATAGTTTGGGCTGTTACTAGAAGCGCTCCACCGCCCATACCTTGTACGAATCGAAAAGCGACAAGTTCCCATATATTTGTGGCATTACCACACAAGAAGGAACAGACCGTAAATACTATGATCGAAGCCACAAAATAATTACGTCGTCCAAATTGCTGTGATAGCCAGCTCGTCATCGGAATTACAATAACATTCGCAATTGCGTATGCTGTAATTACCCATGCCACATCGGTCAAGGTAGCACCAAGACTTCCGCGCATGTCTGTTAGCGCTACGTTTACAATCGTCGTATCAACAATTTCCAGCAATGCACAAAGTACTGCGGTAATCGTAATGATAACACGTCTGAAACCGTATTCTACTAAATCGTCATCTTGTACTGCTGTAGCCATTTATTTTATTTCAAATGTACATCTACATCAACATTCATTCCTGGTCTTAAAAGTTTTACTTTTTCAGGATCGTTTGATTGATCGATGGTGATTTTTACTGGTAACCTCTGAATTGTTTTTACGAAGTTTCCTGTTGCATTGTCAGGAGGTAATAATGAAAAACGAGATCCTGTTGCTGGAGAGAAAGAAGATACAGTACCTTTAAACTCATAGTTTGGATAAGCATCTACTTTTAAGCTTACTTTTTGTCCCACAACCATTTTGTTTAACTGTGTTTCTTTAAAGTTAGCTACAACCCAAGCTTCATTATTGTTAATGATGTAGAACAAAGATTGTCCTGGCTGAACTAATTGTCCTGGCTGAATATCAACTTTAGAAACCTGACCGTCAATTGCAGCTGTAACTACAGTATAAGAAAGGTTTAAGTGCGCAACATCAAGCATTGTTTTCGCTTTTTTAATGTTTGCAGCAGCAACTTCTGTTTGTTTGTCAGAAACTTTAGATTTTGACTGAATAACCGATTTTTGGTAAGAAGTAGCTTTTTGTTGTTGTTCTAAAACACGAACTTGATTTTCAGCTTCTTCTTTTGCAGTCAAAGCTTGCTCATATTGCTGTTTTGTAATTGTATGCGTTTTGTACAAGTTGTTGTAACGGTTATAATCGTTTGTAAGCTGTCTCAATCTAATTCTTGCACTTTCGATAGAACCACTTGCAGATCTCATTTGAGCATCTGAAACAGAAATACTTGCATAAGCACTTCCGATATCTGCTTTTGCAGCTTCAAATTGACCTTCAGCTCCTAATAAAGCAGCGTTAGCCTCATCAATCTTTAATTGGTAATCTCTCTTATCAATTGTAAATAAAGTATCTCCTTTTTTTACATAATCATTATCTTTCACATATACTTTGCTGATATATCCTGATACTCTCGGGATAATCGGATTCATTCTTTTTTCGATTTGAGCATCATCAGTTTCTTCGTGTGCTTGAGCGTGTAAGTATTTAGATATTCCGTAAGTTCCGCCCACTAAAACCAAAACGGTTAGTATGATGATGAATTTTTTATTTGTCTTTTTCTTTTCCATGAGAGCTATCGATTATATTTTAGAAAGATTGAATGATTGTGATAATTGTCCTGATACTGAAAGTAATTCGTAATATTTTTGAATAATAGTGGCTTTAGATAAAGCAGTTTGAATTTTGGCATTTAAATGTTCAACGTCAGCTTCTACCAAATCGTTGGTGTCAGATAAACCATTGTCAAACTTATCTTTTACTAATCTGTAATTTTCTGCCGCTTGCTGAAGCGCTTCATCATAAACAACACTTTGATTAATAGCTAAGTCATAATCTTCAATAGATTTCTGAACTTCAACTTTAATACGATCCGTCATAATTGCTTCTGTGTTTTTTACTTCCAAAGCTCTACTTTCTGCTTCTTTAACATGCACATTGTTTTTTAGAATTCCTGATAAATCATAAGATAATCCGATTCCAAAATTCATAGCATATTTTACAGTTATGATATCTTTCAGATCCAACGCTGTATAACCACCAAGTAATGAGATTGCTGGATAATATCCTGCTTTTGCAATTTTTACATTAGCTTCAGAAGCTTTGCTTTGCAATCTTATTGCTTCTAAATCTTTTCTGCTTTCAAGTGCAACAGCATCAGATGTTATAGTGTTGCTTGTTTTCAGATTAAAGAAATCTTGCTCGTTTACCTCAATTTTTACATTAGGATCTAATTTAAGCAAAGTAGTTAGGTAGTAATTGATGTTATTAATATTATTATTAGCTTCATCGATAGATAATTGCGTTTTAGAAACTAATAATTGCGCTTTTAATAAATCATTTCTCGGAATAATTCCGTTTTTCTCCAACTCTGTAAAATCGGTAACACGCTGTTTCGCACTTTTTTGATTTTCGTTTAAAACATCTAATGTTTTTTGAGCTTTGTACAGTGCTGTGTAATAAGTGATTGCTTTTAAAGCTACATCCTCTTTCGTTTTTGCCGCATTAGCAGTTTCTGCTTCGTACATTCCTTCATAAGCATCTATGCTGCTTTGAATTTTAAAACCAGCAAAAATTGGAAGACTTAAGTTTGCCATTCCCAACATTGCACGGTCTGGAGATGCTAAAGAAGCGCTTTCTCCTTGATTTGGCATATCAATAGAAGCTTTTGTAAGACGCTGGTATTGACCAGAAATTTTAAGATCTGGATACTGATTGTTTTTTACAGTTTTTAATTCGTATTTTTTTGTGTTTACCTTAGTGTTGGCAAGCGTAACTTCATTACTCTTTTCCCAAGCCATTTGCACGGCTTCGCCTAAGGTTAAACTTGTTTTTTCTTGTGCCTCAATTGAAGATATTCCGATAAAGAAAACTCCAAAGAGCATTAATTGACTAATTTTCATAAACAAGTAGCGCTTTTATAGTTTGTTGAATGTGCTTTGTGAGATCGTTTTTAATGTAATTGTTAAACATTTCTTCTGTTTTTAAATCCAATAATTCTTCGAAGAAAGAGCGATTCATGTGAAAGTGAAAAAAGGTTCCAATAATGGTTGGCGTTATAAGTTGGATATTAATATCTTTTCTAATAACTCCTTGAGCTTGCCCTTGTTTGATAATGCTTTCAACAGATTTTAAATTTCCTTTTTTAAGTTCTGTAAAAGCATTTAAGCTTTTTTCTCTTTTTTTTGCGTTAAGTTCAAAATGTAAAACCCTGTAAATCCCTTTGTTAAGGCAAATTCTACTAATGTAAATTTCGATTAATTTATTGACTTTTTCAAGAGGCTCAAGATCTTCTTGTAATAAATTTTCGAGTTGTAGTTTTAAATCAACGGTTTTGTAGAGAATTAGAGCTTCCAAAAGCCTTTCCTTTGAACCAAAATAATACGAGACCATGGCAATGTTGATTTTTGCCTCTTTTGAGATATCTCGTATCGATGTACCTTCAAATCCTTTTTCAGAAAACAGCTTTTCTGCGACTTCAAGAATCTGAATTTTTTTGTCGTTTAATTCGATGTTGGACATGGTATTGTTTCTAATCGGATGCAAAATTAAACACTTGTTTAATTTAAACACTTGTTTAATTTTATTTTAACACAATATTAACATAAAACGGTTTCGATATTTTGGAGCAAAAAAAAGCTGAAACAGTTGTTGTTTCAGCTTTTTGTATAATTTTGTCATTCCAAAGAATAGAAACTTCTTCAATTAAATTGAAATTTTAACCCGTCTAAAAAGATGTTTTAATGAATTCGAATGTATCTATATATTTTTTTATCCGTACTATGTAGTAATTCCATTTCTGAATCATTCAACTTTAATATTTCATAGTTAAATAAATTTCTTTTCCCATACTTTATTTTAATAATGTTTTTTTCTAAAGTATAATTAGCGATGTTTTTTTCGATAATTTTTTCGTTTGAAATTAATTCTAGGATTAATAAATTATCCTTTGTGAAAGTTGTTTTGTCTTCAATGTTTTTACCAGTCGTATCTACTAAATCCTTCATTTTCCAACTTCCAATTAATTTGTTAGGTTGAATTTTTTGGCATGAACTAATTGATGTAAAAAATAGGAGTACTATAAGATATTTTAAAAATCTCATCTTTAAAATAAATTATCGAATCCCTCCAACAAATTCCTCAATTTTTCCACTTCCGCTTTCGCTTAAATGTTTAATAAAAGCACTTCCAATAATAGCGCCTTTCGCATATTTTGTTGCCTGATTAAAAGTCTCTTGGTTAGAAATTCCGAAACCTACTATTTGTGGGTTTTTCAAATTCATATCGGCAATTCTTTCAAAATACGTTTCTTGAGTATCACCAAATCCAGATTGAGAACCCGTAACGCTTGCAGAACTTACCATATAAATAAATCCATTTGAAACGCTGTCGATAAAACGAATTCTTTCTTCAGAAGTTTGAGGCGTAATTAAAAACACATTAATTAAACCGTATTTTTCAAAAATCGCTTTGTATTCGTCTGCGTAAACGTCAACAGGAAGATCTGGAATAATTAAACCGTCAATTCCGATTTCGGCGCATTTCTGGCAGAAAGCTTCAACTCCATATTGCAGCATCGGATTAAAATATCCCATGATAATCAACGGAATTTTAACGCTTTCGCGAATGTTCTTCAGCTGATCGAATAGAATTTGAGTTGTCATTCCGTTATGAAGTGCCGCTGTCGAACTCGCCTGAATCGTAGGTCCGTCTGCTAAAGGATCACTAAATGGAAGGCCGATTTCGATTAAATCAACTCCATTTTTTTCCAAATCCTGAATAATCTGCACCGTATCATTTAAGTTGGGATATCCGGCAGAAAAATAAATAGAAAGTATCTTTTTATCTTCTTGTAATTTTTGAGTTATTCTGTTCATTTTACTGTATTTTTTATTCCTGCAAGGTTTTCAAAACCTTGTAGGTATGTTTATGTTTTTCTTATCGATAAATTTTATTTCACGCAGATTTAAAAAGATTTAAGCTGATTCGCACAGATTTTTTTAATTTTAATCTGCAATGATCTGCCATCTCGATAGCTATCGGGAGCATGAAACAATTTTAAAATTTTACGATTCGGCTTTCCCAATCATCGTCTTGTTTTTCAACAAGCAATAATCCAGAATCAGAATCATTCATTTGGGCAACTAATTCTCCTTTGTTATTCCAAAAAGCGCTTTGTCCTGCAGATGGTGATCCCCAAGATTCACCGCTGAAATTGGACATCATAATATTCATTTTATGTTTTTCGGCATAGCTTTTTAGATCTCTGTACGCATTCGGAATTCCGTTTGGCGAAAAGAAAATACTGGCAATATAAATATCGGTATCTCTTTTCTTTGCATTTTCAGGATGCAGCGGATTGTCAATATCAGCACAAATAGCCAAAGAAATCTTTTGGTCTTCTATTTCAATCATCGGATTATAATCAAAAGAAGATTCGAAAAATTCATCTTCTCCCTCATGTAAAAATTGTTTCGTGTAAATAGAAACCGAATCATCTGGAGCAATGACAAATTCGCCAATAAACATTTTCGAATCTATCTTAATTGGAGCTCCAGCTATAATGACGATGTTATATCTAGTCGACAGCTCCTTTAAATGATCAATTCTATAATCGTCTTCTGTAAAAACCAATTCTTCAGCATTTTCTCTTTCGTAACCCGTAATAGATAATTCTGGAAATGCAATTAAATTAGCCCCGTTTTCAACAGCCAATTCAATAAGCTGATAATGATTTAATAAATTAGAAGATATATCTCCGCGTTTTGGTTTGGTCTGCGCTGCTGCTAAAATCATCTTTTATTATTTGTTTTCGGTATAAACCCAAGCCGTTTTTCCAGATTTTAGTTTCACCTGAACTCTTTTGTATGAATTAGATTCAAATTGGTCAACTTTTAACATTTCAGAACTCGACACTTCAAAAACAACTCCATGTATAATATCTTCAAGATTATCACTTGGCACTGCAACAACATAATCTGCCATTCCAAATTCTTCTTCAATTTGTAAACTTTTAAGTTTAAAGCCCAGAATCTGATCTGGAGATCCACTTAAAACTTTATTGAAAATCTGCATTTGAATTTGTTTTGATCTTAATGTTCCGTATGAGAATAATAGTTCCATAATAATTATATTTCCCGTTAATTTTTAGCATTTAGAATAAATCTCAGATCGCCGAAGCGCTAACACCAAAAGTATAACTTTTATTACAATTTAAAATACTCAATGTAATTATCTAAATCTTTGTCGCCACGACCAGAAAGACTAATTACGACAACATCTGTCGGCTTAAACTTTTTCTGATCTAAAACCGCAAATGCATGTGCACTTTCTATAGCTGGAATAATTCCTTCTAATTTAGTTAACTGCAGACCAGCATTCATCGCATCATCATCGGTAACAGAGAAAAATTCTCCGCGTCCAGTTTGCGCCAAATGCGCATGTAAAGGTCCAACTCCTGGATAATCTAATCCGGCAGAAATAGAATACGGTTCTGTAATCTGTCCGTCCGGAGTTTGCATTAAAAGAGTTTTACAACCGTGAATAACACCAACTTTCCCTAATTTACTAGTTGCGGCGCTATGTCCTGAGTCAACACCTTTTCCTGCTGCTTCAACCGCAATAATTCCAACTTCTGGTTCGTGCAAAAAGTGATAATAAGTTCCCGCAGCGTTACTTCCTCCGCCAATACAAGCTACTACATAATCAGGATTTTCACGCCCTTCTTTTTCTTTTAATTGCCATTTTATTTCTTCTGAAATAATGCTTTGAAAACGCGTAACCATATCTGGATAAGGATGTGGTCCAATTGCAGATCCGATAATATAATGCGTATCAACAGGATTATTAATCCAGTCGCGAATGGCTTCGTTTGTGGCATCTTTCAAAGTTTTTGAACCCGAAAGTGCAGGACGAACTTCTGCGCCTAACATTTTCATACGTGCCACGTTTGGTGCCTGACGCGCAATGTCGATTTCACCCATGTATACAATACACTCAATTCCCATTAAAGCACAAACTGTTGCAGTTGCTACGCCATGCTGTCCAGCACCTGTTTCAGCAATAATTCTTTTTTTACCAAGACGTTTTGCTAGCAGAATCTGTCCTATAGTATTGTTGACTTTGTGCGCTCCGGTATGGTTCAAGTCTTCTCTTTTCAAGTAAACTTTGGTATTGTATTTTTCAGATAAGCGCTTCGCAAAATACAGCGGACTAGGGCGTCCTACGTAATCTTTTAATAACTGATTGAACTCTGCTTTAAAATCAGGTTCGTCCATTATGCTTAGATATTTTTGGCGTAATTCTTCTACATTTGGGTATAGCATTTCTGGAATGAAAGCTCCTCCAAATTCTCCGTAATATCCTTTTTCGTTAACGTTAAAACTCATTTTTTTAAATTTTAAAAGTTGGCAACATCAAATTTGCGTTTGAAATTGCTTAATAGATTTCTATTTTTTAGCCCTGGTTCGATTTCAAATTTACTGTTTACATCAATAGCGTAAATAGGCAATTTTGTTTTTGAAATTTCTTCAATGGCTTTTAATTCATTCATTCCGATTCCGCCGCTCAAAAAGAAAGGTTTTTTCGAATTGTATTTTTTTAATATTGTCCAGTCGAAAGTGGTTCCGTTTCCGCCAGGCAGTTTTCCTTTTGTGTCAAACAGAAAATAATCGCAAACATTTTCAAAAGGTTTAATAACTTCAAAATCAAAATTTTCATCTGCAGAAAAGACTTTGATAATTTCAATTTTCTTTGAAAGTTTTTCTTTTAAGGCTGAACAGAATTCAACTGATTCTTCTCCATGTAACTGAACGGCTTGTAAATTGTATTTTTCGACTTTTTCCAGAATTTCTTCCAAACTCTGATTGACAAAAACACCAACTTTTTTGATGGTTTTGATCAGTTCGGGAACATTCCCATTGCAATATCTAGCGGATTTTTCCCAGAAAATAAATCCCATATAATCGGGTAGGAGTGCGCCTACCTCAAGGATGTTTTCTGGATTTTTCATGCCGCATATTTTAAGTTTCATTGTTGTGTGTTTTTTAACGCAAAGTGCGCTAAGATTTATGTTAATTTTTCCGCCACGAATTCACGAATCTCTTTTAATTAATTCGTGAATTCGTGGCTATTTTTTTACTTAAGCTGATTTATAAATTCAGTTGCAGCTTCTCCTGCGTTGTCGGTTTTCATGAAGTTCTCTCCAATTAAGAAACCTTTGTAACCGTAAGGTTTTAGTTCTTGAATGGCTTCTACTGATGAAATTCCGCTTTCTGAGACTTTTACAAATTCGTTTGGAATCTGCGATGCTAATTCTTTACTGAAATCTAAGCTCACTTCAAACGTTTTTAAATTTCTGTTATTCACACCAATCATATCTAAAGTTGGCATAATCGATTTTTCTAATTCTTCCTGATTATGAACTTCCAATAAAACCTCTAAATCTAATTTTTTAGCAAACTCAGATAAAGATTTAATTTCTTCTCTGGTCAAAACCGCTGCGATTAGCAAAATTAAATCAGCTCCGTGTGCTTTGGCTTCCAGAATCTGATATTCGTCTACAATAAATTCTTTTCGCAAAAGCGGAATATTTACAGACGCTCTTGCTAAAAGTAAATCGTCAAGCGAACCTCCAAAATATTTTCCGTCGGTTAAAACCGAGATTCCACACGCGCCAGCATTTTCGTAACCTTTTACGACTTCTTCAACTGTAAAATTATTATTGATAATTGATTTTGAAGGAGAACGACGTTTGTGTTCGGCGATAATTCCAGAATTGCTTTCTCTTAATTTTTGACTAAGAGAAATGGTTTGTTTTCCAAAAAAGACAGAAGTCTCCAACTGTGAAATCGGAATAATCGATTTCTTCAGAATCACTTCTCGTTTTTTGTCTATTATTATTTTATCTAAAATGTTCATTGTTGTTGTTTTGCCACAAAGTCACAAAGACGCAAAGTTTATTCGTGATAATTCGTGAAATTTGTGTTTAATTTTATTTACTCAATTCTTGTAATGTTTGTAATGCCTTTAATCCTTTTCCAGACAATAAACTTTCTTTTGCTAATTCAAAACCTTCTTGCGGAGAACATTTTGTAACGGTTGAAATCGCCATTGCAGCATTGGCACAAACGACATTATTCTGCGCTTCATTCCCTTTTCCTGAAATGATATTCGTGAAAATTTCAGCCGATTCTTCAATAGTTTTTCCGCCTTCAATTTCGGTTTGAGATAAAAGATTAACACCAAAATCTTCTGGATTCAACATTCCTTCCATATGGTTAGAAATTGTTTTGGTTGGTCCTGTCAGTGAAATTTCATCATATCCGTCAAGCGAATGCAGGATGGTAAAATTCACATCGGTATTTTGATATAAATAGGCATACATTCTCGCCAATTCTAAGTTAAAAACTCCAACCAATTGATTTTGTGGGAATGCGGGATTTACCATTGGTCCCAACATATTAAAGAAGGTTTTTACCGCCAACTCTTTTCTGATTGGTCCGACATTTTTCATTGCTGGGTGAAATAGGGGAGCATGCAGAACGCAGATTCCCGCTTTGTCCATACATTTTTCTAAAAATGAAGGATCGTTGCTAAATTTAATTCCCATTTTTTCCATCACGTTGCTTGATCCAGAAATAGAAGAAACCCCGTAATTTCCGTGTTTTGCCACTTTTATTCCCGCTCCAGCAGAAACAAAAGAAGCCAAAGTTGAAATGTTGAACGTATCTTTTCCGTCACCGCCTGTTCCGCACAAATCTATCGTGTTGTAAGCTGATAAATCTACTCTTACGCAAAGGTCTAATAAAGCTTCGCGAAAACCCGAAAGTTCTTCAATTGTAATGCTTCGCATCATAAAAACAGTCAAAAATGCCGAAATCTGACTCGGATTATACTGACCGCTTGAAATATTAATCAAAACGTTTTTTGCTTCTTCTTTAGAAAGCACTTCGTGGTTGATTAATTTATTTAATATTGTTTTCATTTTTTTTATTCTAAGGTTCTAAGGTGCTGAGATGCTAAGGTTCTAAGTTTTTTTGACTGTAAACTGTAACTGAATACTATTTCTTAATGTTCGTTACCGTGATAAATCCACATCGGCTCTGTTTTTCCTGCTCGTTCAAATCCGTTTTTTTTATAAAAATCAACGGAGCGTCCGTCTGCCGTAAGCATCTGCATGTGAAAGCGACGATATTTTTCCTGCATTTTATCCAAAATCATCTTTCCAATTCCTTTTCCTTGGTACTCAGGAAGCACCAATAAATGCGGATAATAAACGGTTAAAAATCCATCTGAAATTGCATTTCCAAGTCCGACCAATTTTTCTCCTTCCCATGCTGTTATTAAGGTTTCAGAATTCAAAAGCCCATTATACAACTCATTTGGTTTACTGGCAGAACTCCATTCATTTGCTTTATACAAAACTAAAATGTCTTCAATTTTGATTTCTCTGGTTTCAAGAATTGATATTTCCATTTTTTTAAGGTTCTAAGTTGCTAAGGTTCTAGGGTGCTAAGTTTTTGTTTTAGTTGTGTTAGGTTTCGCGTTCCAACAACTTGAAACTTGAAACCTGAAACAAAATTTAACTCTTAATCCAATTCTCTAAAATTCTTTTTCCGTTTGGTGTTAAAACACTTTCTGGGTGAAACTGAACGCCTCTTACGTCATAATTTTTGTGACGTAAAGACATGATTTGGCCATTTTCATCTACCGAAGTTGCTTCTAAATCTTCAGGTAAATTTGCATCAACAACCCAAGAATGGTATCTTCCTACTTCAAATTCGTTTCCTAAACCTTCAAACAAAATTTCGTCAGAAACTACAGTTTTTACATTTGTAGCTACACCGTGATATACCTTATCAAGATTCGAAAGCGTTCCGCCAAAAACTTCTCCAATTGCTTGCTGTCCTAAACAAACTCCAAGAATACTTTTCGTCGGACTGTATTTTTCGATTACTGCTTTTAATAAGCCCGCTTCATCTGGAATTCCAGGTCCTGGAGAAAGTAAAATTTTCTCAAAAGAAGCAATTTCATCAATATCAAATTCGTCGTTTCTGTAAACCGTTACTTCACAGTTTAAATCTTCTAGATAGTGTACTAAATTGTAAGTGAAACTATCGTAATTGTCTATAACTAGTATTTTTTTCATTTTTTTTTAAGGTTCTGAGCTGCTAAGCTTCTAAGGTTCTAAGTTTTTGACTATGACTTAAAATGCAACTAAATTTTTTATTTCTCTCGAACGTACTTTTCAGTAATAATTCGGTCTATTCCTAATTTTTCTAATTTTTCTACTCCCTTTTGAATTAAGGTATCATTTTGAACTTTTACCACAAACTCAAATTTTCCATTTTCCCAATCACGATTATTAAAATATTCCAGATTTTCAGTATAAATGCTGTCTTTCAATGTATATTTTCCACCTCCAGCAAAATATAGCGCTGTTGTAGAATCTTTGCCGTTTTTTAAATCATGGTTCATAAAAGCAAAATGAGTGCTGTTTATAACTTTAATCATTTTGGTGTTTTTATTGAATGTAGAAAAAGTCGAATCTTTCTCAGTTGTTTCTGCCGATATAAGTCGCCAGGTTCCTTCAATCGGATTCTGTTTTTTTTCTGAATTGCAAGAACTCATACTAATGATTAAAACTAAAATGAATACTACTTTTTTCATGATCTTTTGTGGTTTTTTTTATGGTTGTTTTTTGATTTGTTTTAAGTTTCAGGATTCACGCTTAAAAAAACTGAACACTTCGAGACTGAACACTGAACACTAAATTTTCTCTGCCATTTCAAGCGCTGTATTCAGAGCTCGTAATTTATTATAAACTTCTTGCATTTCACTTTCTTCGTCAGAACTTGCTACGATTCCAGCTCCAGCTTGACAATGCAATTGATGATTTTTAGAAAGGAAAGTTCTAATCATAATCGCATGGTTAAAGTTTCCGTCAAAATCCATCACGCCGATTGCACCTCCATAAAAATTACGATTTGTTTTTTCGCATTCTTCAATTAACTGCATTGCTCTGTGTTTTGGCGCTCCGCTCAAAGTTCCTGCTGGAAAAGTATCGGCTACAACTTGCATAGTAGTTGCTTTGTCGTGCAAATGCCCCGTAACTTTTGAAACCAAGTGAATTACGTGAGAGAAAAACTGAACTTCTCTGTATTTTTCTACATTTACATCATGTCCGTTTCGGCTTAAATCATTTCTGGCTAAGTCAACTAGCATAACGTGTTCGCTGTTTTCTTTTTTATCTTCAGAAAGTTCTTTTGCTAAAAGCGCATCGCGTTCGTCATTTCCTGTTCTTTTAAAAGTTCCAGCGATTGGGTGAATTTCGGCTTTTCTGTTTTTAACGATAATTTGTGCTTCTGGCGAAGAACCAAATATTTTAAAATCGCCGTAATCAAAGAAGAATAAATAAGGTGAAGGATTGATGCTTCTTAAAGCTCTGTACACATTAAATTCGTCTCCTTTAAAACCTTGAGTAAATCGGCGAGAAAGAACCAATTGAAAAACATCTCCGCGGTAACAATGTTTTTTGGCTAAAGCCACATTTGCTTTAAACTCTTCATCTGTTAAATTTGAAAAACCTTCTCCTTCTTTAGAAAATTTATATGAAGCGATATTTCTGGATTGCAACAATTGCTCAATTTCTGCAATATTGTTTTTATTATCTACGCTGTGGCAGAAAATATAAGCTTCGTTTTTAAAGTGATTAATAGCAATAATGTTTTGATAAACGGCATAAAAAACATCTGGAATAGAAGTCGCATTATCTTTTTTGGCAATTGAAACTTTCTCGAAATAACGAACAGCATCATAAGAAATGTAGCCGAACAAACCGTTGTTAATGAATTTAAAATCGTTTTTCTCCGATTGAAACTGACTTGAAAATTCCTGAATGACTTGGGGAATATTTGTTGAAGAATCGATTGTGATTTTTTCTGAAGTTCCGTCTGGAAAAGTTTTAGAGATAACCTCATTTTCAATTTTGATTGTAGCAATCGGGTTGCAGCAGATGTAAGAGAAACTGTTGTCATTTCCATGATAATCGCTACTTTCTAGCAATAAACTGTTTGGGAATTTATCTCTGATTTTGAAATAAATGCTCACAGGCGTAACGGTATCTGCCAGAATTTGTTTGTAATGTGTATTAAGAATAAAAGGTTTCAAAATATATAGTTTTATGTTGTTCGTTAATGTGTTTCAGTTTTGATCAAAAAAAAGGGCTTGTCGTGATGACAAGCCCTTTAAATTTTTATAGTTTTTACAATACCATAGGAAGCTTCGTTCACGACGTCTGACGTAAATTCTTCCACCACCAAATATTGTTCATTGTTGTTTTCATATCTTATTTTGATGTCACAAAGATATAAATGTAATTTGAATTAGAGTATATAAAATTTGAAAAAAAACTTTTCGATTCTGTGAAATTTGTTAAATTTTAATCGAAAGTGTTTTTGCAATTCTTTAATTTCCAATTGCTAACGTGTTGTTTACATTTAATCTAAAATCTGGATTTCCTTTAATACTTGGAAGAGCAAATAACTCTGTAAGTTTCATTTTAGTATATTCTATTCCAAAAGCAGGATTGCTGTAATAGCTTTTTATACCAGGAATATTGCTTCCAGATTCGCTTTCAATTTCACCTTGACAGTTGTTTGCCACGACATTTTTAAAAGTAATTTTAGATAAATTAGCTTCTCCATTTCCGATATTTCCTTCCAATAAAATAAAAGGCGCAAATCCTGAAACGACACTGTTAGTTAAATTAAAAAAAGTGTTTTCTTTAATGTGAGCCGATTCTCTTACTAAGCCCTGATTGTTTTCTTCCAAATTGACCAATGTAATATTGTTTGCGTTTATTTTGGTCATTTTTTTCGTCATATCAGTTGTTGCAACTTTTTCGTATGAATCAACTTCAAAACATCTTGAACCCGAAATATCCGATGAAAATGGGTGACGAATTGCGATACTATTGCTAATGTTTATTTGAGCACCTTGAGTAAAATCAAAATCATCATCGGTTGTTCTGTAAGAAATTAGATTGCTCAAATTTAAATCGCCTCCATAACATTCGAAAGAATCATCATTTGAAAAACTGATTTGTACATTGCTCACCTGAGTTTTTCTACCAACTCCTGCTAGAGAAAGTCCGTTTAACTCTTTAGAAGCACTTAATTTTCTTCCAGCATATTCGATACGAACATATTTCATAACCCCAGAATTATCTTCAGGATCCTGACCTCCATAATGATTTAAAGTTGGATCTAAATCAAAAGGCAAAGTGTTGATGCCTCCAAGAGAATTAATAGGTGCTTTTCCTAAAATAATGATTCCGCCCCAATCGCCAGGTTTTCTGTTGTTTTTTTCATTTTCTGACGTAAACACAATTGGATCAGTTTCTAAACCTTCAGCCATAATTTTTGCTCCGTTTGTAATGACAAGAGTTCCGCAGGTTTTATCGTCTCCGCGAATTACAGTTCCAGGTTCGATAGTTAAGGTTGCATTGTTAGTAACATACACAACGCCAACTAAATGGTAAACACTGCGCTTTACTAATCGTGTATCTTTATCAATTGTTCCGGCAATTATATTGGTTGCTTCATCGTATTCATTTATCGCTGGTTTAAAGTTCGTCCAGTTATTCATCCAGTTTGTTGCACCAACGATTCCTTTTTGCTGTTGTTGAGCTTGTGCGAAAAAGCTGATAATGAAGATAATAGATGCAATACGTAATTTTGTTTTCATAACTATGATTTTAATTTCTAGTTTGTGATTTTTTTTAATTGTCCCAAAATTAGAAGCCGTATGTTAATCAAAGCCCCGATACTTATTACGAAAGCGTTATTATAATATTAAGAATGTTAAGATTGTGGAAAGTTTAAGGTTAGAAGTTCTGAATATTCAGTACCTGTTAAATAGTTAGAATTAAATCTTGATATTCAGATAATTTGTAACTTTGAAAAAAATAGTAAAAATGGACTTAGATACTAGAAAAATAATTTTCATAAAAGAGTTTTTAAAGCTTGAGAGCGAGAAAGCTATTTTACAGTTTGAAAAATTGTTGCGTAAAGAAAATGAAAAAGAGTCTAAATTAAATCCTATGTCTATTTCTGAATTTCAAAAAAGAATTGACCTTTCTTTGCAAGATTCTAAAAATGGTCATGTGACTGAGGTTCATGATTTAATTACAGAAATTGAAAAATGGGATTAAAAATATTTTGGACAGATTTTGCGAAGAAGGAATTACGGAATATTTTTGATTATTATAAAAGGGAAGCTAGTTTAAATGTCGCGAGAAATCTTGTGTCAGGAATTACAAAAGAAACTGTCAAATTAATTTCACATTCGGAAATTGGTCAAGAAGAAGAACTTTTAATAAATAATCCGAACGGAATACGTTATTTAATATACAAAAACTATAAAATTATTTATTGAATTAATGTGGAGAAAAACACTATCGAAATTTTGGACGTATTTGATACCAGACAAAATCCCGAGAAAATTTATAGAAATAAATAATTTTAAAAAAACAAAACCCCAACAGTTTTACACCGTTGGGGTTTATTGTATTTCTGAATTTAGTAAGCCTGAAATATTAGAATTTTAAAGCAACAGCTAATTCAAATTCATCGTTGATAGTTTTATCTCCTAAACCGTCGAAGAAGCTACCTGAACCGTATTTAATATCGTATTTAGTTCTGTCAACTTTGAAAGCAGTTGTAGCAGTGTTTCCTTTTACAGTGATGTCAAAAGATACTGGTTTAGTGATTCCTTTGATAGTTAAATCTGCAGTTACAGAATAAACGTCAGCAGATTTTGCATTAACAGTTTTGAAAACTAATTTTGAAGTTGGGAATTTGTCAGTTCCGAAGAAATCGTCAGCTTTTAAGTGACCGTTTAATTTTCCTTGGTATTCTCCAGTTAAATCTGTAGCAGTTAATGAAGTCATGTCAACTGTAAAGCTACCTCCAGCTAATTTTTTTCCTTTGAAAACTACAGCACCTTCTTTGAAGTTTACAGTTCCAGAGTGCTCCCCAGTTACTTTTTTACCTACCCATTTAATAGTAGATGCTTTTACGTCGATTTTTTTAGTTTGTGCGTTTACTGAGATTCCAGCTGCTGCTACGAATAATGCTATTGCAATTGTTTTTAAATTTTTCATGTTGTTTAAAATTAAAATTTGAATTTGATTAATAAATAATTATATAGTGATAAATAATTCCTCGTGTGATTTTCTAACTTTTTTGCTATGTTGAGATTTGTCGTCTTCGTGTCTGTATCCTACAGTAGCGATAACTGAAGCATTTAGCCCTAATTTATCAAAACCTAAAATTTCATTGAATTGAGCTGCGTTGAAACCTTCCATTGGAGTAGCGTCAATTTTTAATTCTGCAGCTGCGTTTAATAAGTTTCCTAAAGCTAAATAAGTTTGTTTTGCAGTCCAGATGTGTTTAGCATCTTCAGATAAATTTGCAATTACATTTTTCATCATGTCGCTAAATCCGCCTAAAGCATCTGTAGGAACACCTCTTACTTCGCTGATGTTGCTGATGTATTTATCAACAGAACCTGCATCTAGGTTTAAATCATTTGCAAAAATGAATAATTGAGAAGCATCTGTAATTTGAGTTTGTCCCCAAGCGGCAGCTTTTAATTGCTCTCTAATTTCTGGATTTTCCACAATAACAACTTTGTAAGGTTGTAATCCGTATGAAGAAGCACTTAATCTAACAGCCTCTTTCAGTGTATTTAAATCAGCATCTGATATCTTTTTTGAAGCATCAAATTGTTTGGTTGCATATCTCCAATTTTGATTTTCTAAGAAATTGCTCATAGTATTTATTTTATTTGTTGGTTCTAAATTTTTCTAATAATTGGTTTAAGAAAACCAGTTCGTCTGGTTTCAAATTTTTAGCAAATGTGTTTTCATGCGCATCTACTTTCGGATCTAATTCTTTTAAGACGTCTAATCCTTTTTGTGTGATTAAGACTTCTATTTTTCTTCGGTTATCTGGACAAACATTTCGGGTTACAAATTCTTTTAATAATAATTTGTCTACCAATCGAGTTGTGTTGCTCGTCTTCGCAAGCATACGCTCTTGTATTACGCACATATTGGCAGGTTTACCTTTTTGTCCTCTTAATATACGCAACACATTATATTGTTCACCAGATAAATCATACGGTTTAAGCAACTCGTTGAAATGATCCTGAACCACATTTTGTGTGTACATGATATTCAGAATAACTTTTTTCGCATTATCCATCTTAACCGTACTCTTAATAACCTCTTCAATTGTCATAGTCGTAAGTGTATAATTTGTATATACAAATGTATAACAATTAATAGTTGTATATACAAGTGTCATGTTAAATTTTTGTTAATACAAATGAATTCGTTTTAGTATGAACTAAAATATAGCTTTTAAACAATAAAATTAAAATAATTTTTTAATATAACGTATTGATATATTGATAATTAATGTTTTTTTAAACTAAAGACAAATCTTTGATTAAAACTAGCCTGAAATTATTTTTTGTAAGATGATTTAAGGTAAAAGATACTCAAAATCAGCGAGTTTTAATGGTTTATTGAAACTCATACAGAAGGAAACCTTTAGAAATTTGTCTGAAATTTGCAATTTCTTGAATAATCCACGCTTCATCGTAACCTAATTCTTTAGCAATTAATCGTGCGGTTTTTTCAGAAACTTCAATCGCAGCTCTGGCATCTAAAAATAATAAACGAACACGTCGCGCTAAAATATCATCAACAGTTCTGGCCATTTCGTAGCGAATTGCCCAAACAACTTCTGCTAATGTAAATTCATAGTTAGGGTGTAGTCTTTCCTTTAATTCAGGTTCGTTTTCCATTAATTCCATTATTTTCGGAATATCAGTACCATATATATAAAGGTGATTTTCTCTATCGAAAGAATTAGTTGGCTGGTTTCCATGAATGGAAAGATGTTCTGTGCGACATTCTTTTTTAGACAACTTACCCGTTTTGATTGCTTTATCAATAATATCTTCAGCAATTTTTCTATAAGTAGTCCACTTTCCGCCTGTAATGGTAATCAAGCCCGTTTCTGAAACGATAATTTTATGGCTTCTAGAAACTTCTTTGGTGCTTTTTCCTTCTTCCTCAGGAGCAGCCAACGGACGTAATCCTGCAAAAACAGATAATACGTCAGTTCTTGTTGGTTTCTTCGCTAGGAATCTTTGGGCGGTTTCCAAAACAAATTGAATTTCGCTTTCTAAAGCAATTGGCTCTAAACTTTGTTTTTTAATTAAAGTATCAGTTGTTCCCACCACAATATGATTGTGCCACGGAACAGCAAATAAAACTCTCCCGTCTTTTGTTTTGGGAATCATCAAAGCATTTTCGCCAGGAAGAAAAGATTTATCAAACACTAAATGTATTCCCTGACTCGGAACTATATATTTTTTATAAACCGTATCATTAAGTTTCATAATCGCATTGGTGAAAACTCCAGTAGCATTTACAATAGCAGAAGCTTTCAAATCGTATTTGATGCCAGTTTCCTGATCGACAGCTTGAACACCAATAATCTGATTTTTTTCGCCTTTTACTAAATGGACAACTTTTATATAATTTAAAACACAAGCGCCATTTTCTAAAGCAGTTTGAGCCATATTTATTGCTAAACGAGAATCATCAAATTGCCCGTCATGATAAATAACGCCATTTGCTAATCCGTTTTCTTCTACGTTCGGAAGCAATTCAATAGTTCTTTTTTTCGAAAGATATTTGGAGCTTCCTAAACTCAAACGCCCCGACAATAAATCGTAAATTTTTAATCCGAAAGTATAGAAATAACCGCCAAACCAATGGTAATTCGGAATTACAAAAGACTGGTTTTTGACCAAATGATTGGCATTTTGAGCCAGCAAACCTCTTTCTTTTAATGCTTCTCGAACTAAATGGATATTGCCTTGTTCCAAATAACGAACCCCGCCGTGAACCAATTTGGTGCTTCTGCTTGAAGTTCCTTTTGCAAAATCAACTGCTTCTAATAAAAGCGTTTTATAACCGCGACTCGCAGCATCGATTGCAGTTCCGAGACCACTTGCGCCTCCGCCAATTATGATTACGTCCCATTTGTCGGTATTTTGTAATTGTGAGAGCTGTTCAGAACGGATCATATATTTAGTTTGCTTGTTTGGGAAATGTTGAAAGCAAACTTAACAAAACGAAATTAAAAATTGATGAAGAATATTCCATAGGAATATCTCATCGGTAAAAAAAAATATGTCGCATTGAATTGTGTCCTGTAGGGACACCTGATTTTTATGTAAATTAATCAAACGAACGTAATAATTGTAATCGAATCTAATTCTACCGATGAGACATTCCTACGGAATGAAGTAAGTGTTTAATGCACAAAGTTCGCAAAGCTTTGTCAAAAAAACTTTGCGAACTTTGCGTTATCTTAGCGTGCTTTGCGTTTAAATCAACGTATTGTAAGACATCTTAATGAGGTAGTTTGTCCTTAATTAATCCATAAAACCAAGTTCCAGCAATGGCACTTAATAAAGTGACAACAATAACCGTTGCTCCAGTTCCAATTTGAGCGAAAAGCGGTCCAGGACAAGCTCCAGTAATTGCCCATCCAAAACCGAATAGTAAACCTCCATAGATTTGTCCTTTGTTGAAAGTCTTAGGCTGAATTTCTATTTTTTCTCCATCAAGGGTTTTGATGTTGAATTTTTTAATCAATTGTACCGAAATTAATCCAACAAAAACGGCACATCCGATAACGCCATACATGTGAAAAGATTCCAAGTTAAACATTTCCTGAATTCTAAACCAGCTGATGATTTCGGCTTTTACGAATACAATTCCGAAAAAAATGCCAACGATTAAATATTTTAGGTTTGCGAATGCATTTTCTTTTTTCTGGCTTGCATTTATTCCTTCGCCATCGATATTTTTATTTTCTAAACTCATTTTTGAAATTTTAAAGTGAAAGAATATAAGGTAAAATCAAAAGTGCCATTACAAAACCGCCAATCATAAAACAGATTGTAGCAACAAGAGAAGGCCATTGTAAATTTGATAATCCCATAATCGCATGACCGCTCGTACATCCACCAGCATATCGAGTTCCGAAACCAACAAGAAATCCGCCTACAACGATCATGATAAATCCGCGAAGCGTTAGTAAACTTTCCCAAGAAAATAATTGTGACGGAACCAAACCGCTATGATCTGTGATTCCATAAGTCGCTAATTTCTCAGATAATTCAGGAGCAATTTCAACTGGATTTGGATTCGTAAGAAAATAAGCAGCAATAAAACCGCCAATGAAAATCCCGAAAACAAAGAATAAATTCCAGCTTTCTTTTTTCCAGTCGTATTTAAAAAACGAAATATTGGCAGGAATGCAAGCCGCACAAATGTGACGAAGCGACGAACTAATCCCAAAAGATTTATTTCCGATAATTAATAAAATTGGAACAGTCAATCCAATCAACGGCCCCGCAACATACCACGGCCAAGGTTCTTTAATGATTTCTAATATACTCATAATTAAAATTTTTTTTTTCAAAACCATATAAGTGATATAAGTAATTTTAAGCTGATGTGTAGAATTCTTATATGATCTAGTTAATATAAGCGATTGAAATTACGCCCCAACTAAAATGAACTTACATGACTTATATGGTAAAAATATATTTATGCTTTCAAAACTTTGCTCTGACAAACGAAATCTGATTTTGGAACATTTGTTTTTGAGATTGCTCCGAAACCGCCTTCTACTTCAGAGAAGTTTCTGAAACCTCTTGCTTGTAAAATAGAGGCGGCAATCATGCTTCTATATCCGCCCGCGCAATGCAGATAAAAATGCTCATTTGGATTAATATCTTTTACCCAGTCATTTATATAGGCTAAAGGTTTGCTATAAGCTTCGTCTATATGTTCTGCTTCGTATTCGGTTTCTTTACGAATATCAACCACTTTATCTTCGCCGAATTTAAATTCATTAGCAAATTGGTCAGCAGTAATTCTGTTTACAGTATCAATTTCGAAACCTGCCTTTTGCCACGCTTCAAAACCGCCTTCTAGATGACCTATAATAGTATCAAAACCAACACGGCTTAAACGCGTTACCGTTTCTTCTTCCATTCCAGCAGCCGTAACCAAAACAATTGGCTGTTTTACATCTGCGATTAAAGTTCCAACCCACGGCGCAAAATCACCGTTGATTCCGATATTAATTGACTGTGGAATAAATCCTTTGCTGAAATCGGCAGCGCTTCTAGTATCGAGAATCAAAGCTCCAGTTTCTTCTGCAACCGCTTCAAATTCTTTTACGTTTATAGCTTTCATTCCGTTGTTTAAAACAGTTTCGAAACTTTCGTACCCCCCTTTATTCATCGCCACATTCATACTGAAATAGGCTGGAGGAGGCAATAAACCGTCAGTAACTTCTTTGATGAATTCTTCTTCGGTCATATTAGCGCGCAAAGCATAGTTTGTCGCTTTTTGATTTCCGATAGTTGAAACCGTTTCTTTACTCATGTTTTTTCCGCAAGCGCTTCCCGCACCATGTGCCGGATACACAATTACATCATCAGCCAAAGTCATGATTTTATTTCTCAGCGAATGATATAAAATTCCCGCCAATTGATCTTGCGTCATTCCCGCTGCTTTCTGAGCTAAGTCTGGACGACCAACATCACCAATAAATAAAGTATCTCCAGAGAAAATCGCGTGATCTTTTCCGTTTTCATCAATCAGTAAAAAAGTTGTACTTTCCATAGTATGGCCAGGAGTGTGCAAAACTTTGATCGTTACTTTTCCAAGTTTAAATTCCTGTTCGTCTTTTGCAGAAACGCAGTCAAATTCGCAGGCAGCATTTGGACCGTAAACAATTGGCGCACCCGTTTCTTTGCTTAAATCAACGTGGCCAGAAACGAAATCGGCGTGAAAATGTGTTTCGAAAATATATTTCAGCTTAACTCCATCGCGTTCCAAACGATCTAAGTAAGGCTGCGTTTCTCTAAGCGGATCAATAATGGCCGCTTCGCCATTTGAAGTGATATAATATGCACCTTGTGCTAAGCATCCGGTGTAAATTTGTTCTATTTTCATGATAGATATTGTAAAATGATGGGATACAAAGGTAACTTTGTTTTTTAATAAATTGGGTGACTAATGTTACAGAAATTAGGTTTTTGTGTAAAAAAATATGTCTTTACCATATAAGTGATATAAGTTCATTTTTTGATTATATAAATAAGCATATATCTTAATTTGCTTATATCACTTATATGGTGAAAAAACTACGTAATTTTGCTTTTTTGCTAAAATATTTAAAATGAACACACAGGACTTATTAGATCAAATTGCTTTTATAAAAGAAATTGATAAAGTAAAATACATTCAACGCAAAACTAAATTATTCAATAGCGACCGTTGCGAAAACGACGCCGAACACAGTTGGCATTTAGCCTTAATGGCAATTGTTCTGGCCGAGCATTCTAACGAACCCATTGATGTTCTGAAAGTCGTAAAAATGGTTTTAATTCATGATATTGTAGAAATCGACGCCGGAGATGTTTTTATTTACGATACCGTAAAAAATCATTCGAACACTGATGAAGAGCGTTTGGCAGCAAATAGAATTTTTGGTTTACTGCCAGAAAAGCAAAAAGAAGAGTTTATATCAATCTGGGAAGAATTTGAAGCTGGAGAAACCAACGAAGCCAAATTCGCCAAATCAATGGACAGATTAGAACCTCTTCTGCAAAACACTTCGAATAACGGCGGAACATGGAAAGAATTTGGAGTGAAATACGATAAAGTTTACGAAAAGAAAAGCGTGATAAAAGAAGGCTCAAAATCAATATGGAATTACGCTGAAGGCTTAATTAACGACAGCGTTGAAAAAGGGATTTTAGAGAAATAATTTTTTTAAACCATATAAGTGGTATAAGTTTTTTTGTTTTCCTGCAAAGTTTCCAAAACCTTGCAGGAGCAAATCTGATATGAGCTTTTTGCGTCTACTAATTTTTATATTTACTTATATCACTTATATGGTTTAAAAAATTAAAATAAACTGTTTTTTTAGGGCGTTAATTCGGGTTGTAATGGTTAAATTTGTGGAACTTCATAAACAAATTACCTTATGGAAGAAATGCTCTTTTATGACCGAATGCAGTTCGCGTTCACCATTACTTTTCATTATCTCTTTCCGCAACTTACAATGGGTCTTTCGTTGATCATTGTCTACTTCAAGTGGAAATTTCTCAAAACTAAAGACGAACAATACAATCATGCCACCCATTTCTGGATGAAAATATTCGCCCTCAATTTTGCGATGGGCGTAGTAACCGGAATCCCAATGGAGTTTCAGTTTGGAACCAACTGGGCAAAGTTCTCCGAATTGACGGGTGGAATCATAGGTCAGACTCTGGCGATGGAAGGAATGTTTTCGTTTTTCTTAGAATCTTCATTTTTAGGTATATTTTTATTTGGAGAAAAACTCCTTGGGCATAAATGGCATTTTGTAACGGGATTACTAATCATGATTGGTTCTTGGGCCAGCGGATTTTTAATTATCGCTACACATTCGTGGATGCAGAATCCTGTAGGTTATGAAATTCTCGAAAACGGAAAATTTGTTTTGAATAATTTTCAGGCTTTGTTTTTAAATCCTTGGCTTTGGCCTTCTTATCTGCATAATCAAGCAGCTTCTCTGGTAACGAGTTCTTTTGTTGTTGCGGGCATTGGCGCTTTCTATATTTTAAGTAATAAAAATGTTTCGTTTGGGAAATTGTTCCTTAAAACAGGTGTTATCTTCGGATTGATTTCGAGTATAATTGTCGCAGTTCCAACAGGAGATTTATTGGCTAAAAATGTGGTGAAATACCAACCTGTAACTTTTGCCGGAATGGAAGGAATTTTTCATACCGAGAAAAAAGGTTCAGAAATTGTTTTAATCGGGCAGCCCGATGTAAAAGACAAAAAACTGGATAATAAAATTGCGGTTCCAAATATTTTAAGTTTCCTGACTTACGGAAATTGGGATCAGGAAATAAAAGGTTTAGACCAGTTTGAAGAAGATCTGCATCCGACTAATATTTCTGGATTGTATTACGCCTATCATATTATGGTAGGACTTGGAACTGTTTTTATTGGTTTGATGGTGCTTTCGCTTTTCCAATTAATTCGAGGAAAATTATTCCAAACCAAATGGATTTTATGGTCGCTGATGTTCATGATGCCGTTTCCGTACATCGCCAACACAACGGGTTGGTATACGGCAGAATTAGGACGACAGCCGTGGCTGGTTTACAATTTATTGCGAACAGCAGCGGGAGCTTCGCCAACAGTTTCTTCAGGAAATACCTTATTTACATTACTTGGTTTTATTGGTTTATACCTTTTACTCGGAATGTTGTTTTTGCTTTTGATTGGAAAAATTATCAATAAAGGGCCGCATCATGTGGAACTTTCAACAGAAAAAATATAAGTATGGAATTTTTTTGGTACGTAGTTTTAATGGGAATTCTGGCTGTTTATCTGGTTTTAGATGGCTATGATTTTGGCGCAGGAATTATTCATTTATTTTTTGCCGATACAGAAAGAGATAAAAAAGTAATTACCAATTCGATTGGTCCATTTTGGGATGCCAATGAAGTCTGGCTGATTGCAGCTGGAGGCGTTTTGTTTTTTGCTTTTCCTACTTTATACGCTTCTTCTTTCAGCGGATTTTATCTGCCTTTGATTATGATTTTATGGCTTTTGATTTTCCGTGCCATCGGATTAGAAATGCGCGGACAGATTCATAATCATATGTGGGAAGCCATTTGGGATAAAGCTTTCGGAATTGCAAGTCTGCTTTTAGCCCTTTTCTTCGGAATCGCTTTAGGAAATATTGTTCGCGGTGTCAATCTCGGAATGGTGCAAAATGGCGTTTCTACGCAAGAAGCGCATTATTTCTTTTTGCCTTTATGGAATCCGACTTTTAGTCCGCAGGCCAATGAATTGGGAATTATCGATTGGTTTACGCTTTTCTTAGGGATTGTGAGCGTTGTAGCTTTGACGATTCACGGCGCCAATTGGATTATTTATAAAACGAATTCTTCTTTAAATGAAAAACTTAAAAAAGTAGTTTTTGGTTTGAATATTGTACTCTTGGTTTTGGTTTGTATTTCATTGCAAATCTGGCATTTTATTGAGCCGAAACCCTTTCACAATTTTGTAGAAAATCCGATTTTGTGGTTTTTTCCAATAATGACTTTTGTTGGAATAATAGGTTTGTTCAAAGTGCGTTCCTTCAAAAAAGATGGACACGGATTTGTCTTTTCAACCTTGTTTCTCCTTGGCGGATTCGCTTCGACAGCGGTTTCTATTTTTCCGAATGTTTTGCCATCGACCAATAAAGTAAATCCGTCGTTGACGATTTATAATACTGCCGCTCACGAATATGGATTAAATGCTGGTTTGAGCTGGTTTTTTGTGGCTTTGGCTTTGGTGATTGTTTATTTTATTATTCAATATCGTGTTTTCAGTGGGAAAATGGATGATATCGGGTATGGAGAACATTGATTTTTTTGATAGCCACAAATTACACGAATTTTCACGAATTAAATTTTAATATTAATTGCCTCCAGTTTTAACTGGAGGTTTTTTGTTTGAATTAGAATTGGGCTTTAGCCAAAATTGTAAAGTTTGGCTAAAGCCTTTTTTATATACATTTGTTTACCTCCAGCTAAAGCTGGAGGCAATTTAATAAATTATATGTTTCCATCTTTTAAAATTTAAACGTTGACAAAAGATTGAAATATACTTTGGATGGAATTTAATCTAAATTATAATTAAGCAAATTATTAACTGAAACAAAATATAGTAATGTTTTTTAAAAAGAAACCACTCTCTGAAACTGAATTCTCGAAAAAATTTGCAAAAGGATTATTAAAGAGAGTCAACGGCTTGCAAATCATTTCCATAAATGGTTTGGAAATTATAGCTAAATTTAATGGGATTTCAGATTTCAAACATTTCTTGGATAATTGCTATGCTGAATATAAAATTGATCCTAAAGATATAAAAGATATACTAAATAGATATTTAAATGCTGCCAGTGCTATTTATCTACCTAAAGAGGTTTTAAAAAGTGAAAGAATTTTGCCAGTAATTAAAGATAAAAGATTTGTTGCCAGCTTAAGGGAAATGAATGTGGATTTTGAGGAAAGCCATGTTTTTGAATCTTATAATGAAGAACTTTTTATATTCTATGTAGAAGACGGCGAACATACTATTAATTATATTTCGCAAAGCAATTTAAAAGAAATTAATCTCTCAATAGATAATCTAAAATCTATAGCCCTTGAGAATTTGAAAAATTGCATAAAAATAGAACGCCATGGAGAAAATGGATTCTACATGGTCACTGCTGGAGGTAATTACGAATCCAGTTTAATTTTATTAAATATTTGGGATAATGAAAATTTCCCTATTAATGGAAATTTCTTGATAGGAATTCCCACAAGAGATATTTTATATGTAACGGGGAGTAAAGATTCTGAAAATTTACATAAACTATATGATTACATTGAAAAAATGAATGAAAAGGGAAGTCATTTAGTTTCAGATAAAATATTTGAATTAAAGGGCGGGATCTTTGAAGTTTTATAAATCGTAAAAGACGAAAAACTGCTATTTTATCGATATGCGTTAGGGATAGTAGCGGTATCTCCCGATTTAGAAAAACAAGGCTTTTTAGCCGTAGTTTTTGTTAATCGGGAATTTAGCGGATAGCCCGTTCGCTGTGGCGAAAACGCCCAAAACATTCTTCTGAATTAATTTATTTTCTAATAAATAAACATAAGATAACTTTTACGAAAGATTTAATTACAACTTATAGTTATATTCTATAATGCTGATTGTAAGAAAAAAATGCAGTTAATGCTTAATATTGCGTATCTAAGAATTTTTCCCCCTAAGAATTTTTAGAAATTGATTTTTACCAAAAGATTAAATCTATTTTTTACCTACAAATTATTATGCCTTTAACAATTTTTTCCGACAAGGTTAGATTTCGTTACAAATCTAAGAATTGGCAGTATCAGTTTGATGAAATTAAAGAACTTGGACTGCTTAAAAAAAAGAGAAAATATTTTCTTGAAAATGGCGCTTTTATAGCCGTAACAATTGCCACGTACTACTGTATGATATTTTCCGACTTAATGGACTTATATTATATTATTCCTGCGCTTTTATGCTACACTCTTATTATCATTGCCCGATTTGGCAATAAGGCGGAGTTTGTATATTTTATTTTTGTTAAAGATATTTACCAAAATGAAATAAGAACTAAAATTGCGCCAAAAGACCGTGCATTGGTTGGTAAACAGATCGATTATTATTTAGATCTTCAGTTTGAACGCAGTATAAAGAAAACTGCTTAAGAAAAATCAGAAATGTTTGCATTTTATATTTCCCATTATGATATTTTGTTCATAATGGCAGCTTTGATATATGGTTACTTTATTATCAGAAAGAAAAAATTAACAAAACGCTAAGTCATAATATTCTCATTATGAAGTAGCTTTATGAATACCCAAAAATAAGTATAGTTATGCCGTTATAATGTAACGGCTGGCTGTTTTGACTATACATGACCCCAAATCAGAAAAGAATATGGCCACAACAATAAAAAACAAAATCAAAAATATTAGAGAGTTAAAAAATTATACTCAAGAGTATATGGCAGAAAGATTAGGTGTGACTCAAGCAGGTTACAGTAAAATTGAGAAAGGAAAAACTTCTTTGAGTTATGAAAAATTGGTCGAAATAGGACGGATTTTAGATGTCAGTGTAGAGGATATAATTAGTTTTGATTACGATAAATACTTTAATAACTACAACAAAATTACAGGAAACAATAACGGAAGTATTTTAATTAATGCCGATAATACTTCGATTTTAAAAGAACTTTACGAAGATAAAATCCAGCTCTTAGAAAAACTGCTAAATAGAACCGAAATTGAGCTTGAACGTTATAAAGATAAATTTGGAGAACTTTAGAATTTTTTAGTTTCATCTTTGTCAAAGTTCAATACTTTGACAAAGATTACTCTACAAGTGAAAACTAAATTCAAAAATTCAAATTAAAAAGTACACTGACGCACTTTTAAGTTTTTAAAATAAAATTTCTTTGGCTATGATATAAAATCCCATTACGAGGACAAACCATCCGAATAGGGGTTTTAATTTTGCGCCGTCAATTTTTTTAGAAAGCTGGCTTCCAACAATCATTCCGATTAAGGCCATTGCTGAGACGCTTAACAAAAAAGTATAGTTTATGGGTGTTCCGATATACAAATCGCCTGCAAAACCTATTGACGAATTTATAGTAATGATTAATAAGGAAGTTCCAACGGCTTGTTTCATTGGTAATTTTGCAAAGAAAAGCAGAGCAGGAATAATTAAAAATCCGCCGCCCGCGCCTAGAAAACCCGTTACGATTCCGACCAAAAAACCGATAAAGCTAAGTTGTGAATAATTGGTTTCGGCTGATTTTATTTCGGGCTGATTTTTTTTAATCATAGAAATTGCTGCCGTAATCATCAGGATAGAAAAGATAATCATAATCAGAAAATCTTTTGAAACCGTATAAGACGCAACAGAAAATAAAGTCGCAGCAATTTGCGGAAATATAACTTCGCGAATTATTAAAATTGAAATAACCGAAGGCAAAGCAAAATATAAAGCTGATTTAAGTTTCAGATTCCCCATTTTATAATGGCTGAAACTTCCAAACATTGCCGTTAATCCGACAATAAATAAAGAATAAGAAGTAGCCTGATCGGGATTTACTTTAAATAAATAAACTAAAATTGGAATTGTCAGAATAGAACCGCCACCGCCAATTAAGCCAAGTGTTATTCCGATTATGATTGAGGCAAAATACCCTAAATATTCCATTGCATTTGTTTTGATGCAAAGTTGCTTCGGAAATTAGAAACCTACAGTAACATTTATCACAGAAGAGTTTTTTCCGCCACGAATTCACGAATTATTTTTTGAAGCCGAATTGCTTGTCGGTTCCCGGCTCCGCTCGAACTAACAGAAGTTTTTTGGCCACGAATTTCTCGAATTTCACTAATTTTTGAGCGAAGTTGAAATGCTTTGTCGGTTCTCGACTCCGCTCGAATTGACAGAAGTAAAGTTTTTAGCCAAAGATTAAAGGGATTGTTAGGATTTTTTTTCTACTTCTAAATAAGAATCAGTTTAATCTTTTTAATCTGTGGCAGAAAAAATATTAGTGTTATTAAAAAAGGTGTTTTTTGCCACGAATTCACAAATTATCTTTTTTGATAATAATTAGAAAAAATTAGTGAAATTAAAGACAATAAAAGTAACAGTGAAATTCGTGAATTACTTCGTCAGTTCGCTCCCGCTCGAGTCGTGGCGAAAAAAAACTTTATTTCAATAGTTCAATTTGGTTTCGGTTAAGTTTAACCAAACCGCGCTGTTCCATTTTTTTGAGTAAACGAGAAACGACTTCTCTTGAAGTGTTTAACTCCGTAGCAATTTCCTGATGCGATAGATTAACTTCAGAACAGCCGCAAGCATCAGAATGTCTTTTTAAGTAGAATTCCAATCTTTCATCCATAGAACGGAAAGCGATGTTGTCAACCACTTCGAGAACTTCTTCAAAACGGCTTCGATAGGTTTCAATTACAAATTCGTACCAAGAACGATGTTCCATCATCCATTTGTCCATTAGCTGCAACGGAATCATCATGACAGTTACTTCTTCTACCACTTTTGCCATAATCTGGCTTTTTTCGCTTTTAGCAGTACAAATCATCGAAATGGCGCAGGCTTGTCCGGGTTGTAGATAATACATTAAAAACTCTCCGCCGTCTTCGCCTTCGCGATAGATTTTGATTTTTCCTTTAATAATCAAAACAGTATTTTTAATATACTGTCCTGTACGCATTAAAACTGTTCCGGCTTCAAAATTCTGAAGACTTCCATTTTCTTCAATTGTAGCAATAAGTTCGTTGGAGAAATTAGGAAATATGGTTTTTAAAGAATGCTGCATGTCTTGTGTGTTTTTGCCATGAATTTCACAAATGTGCACTAATTTAATTCGTGAGAATTTGCGCAATTCGTGGCAACTAATTTTATTAAAATCTAATTAAAAATTATAATTGTTTGCAAAGATAGCAGATTCAGATGGTTTAAATTGTCATAAAATTGTTTTTAGGATGCATTTTGGTCAATTAAAAAAATCCTATTTTCTATCGATTTTGTAGGCTGAATTTTTAAAAATAGTAACTAAATTTGTAAATCACTGATTATAATAGTTTCTCTAAAACGTTTTCTGAGAATAATAATCGAAATCGCATTTGGTACGTTTTTTATATATAGAAACGTCGTAATTTTACAAAAACACATTTTACTATGAATTTATCACAAGAAGATTGGGTTGCTCAGTTAGAAGCTGACGAAAATGCAGTTATACTTGATGTAAGAACTGAAGACGAATTTAATGACGGCTACATTGAGAACGCGCTTAATATTGATATCAATAAAGGGCAGGCATTTATCTATGAAATCGAAGAATTAGATAAAAATAAAAACTATTACGTATACTGCCGTTCTGGAGCTAGAAGTGCAAAAGCATGCCAGATCATGAACGAGTTGGGTATACAAAATGCCTACAATCTGCTTGGAGGAATCCTAGATTGGGAAGGAGAAACAGTACAACCATAAAAGAAGAAGAGGCATAAAAAGGCCTCTTTTTTCTTTTGAAAATAGAATTACCAGACCATTAAACAAACCAAATTATGAGTTTTATACCAGAAGAATATCAGATCAAAGGGCTGATAAACCAAGATACGTATCTTGTGAATGGAGAATTGAAACAATGGACAGGGCAAACCACACCTGTGTTTTCAACTATTTCTTCAACAGAAAAATATACGCCGACTTTATTAGGATCTATTCCGTTTATGGCAGAAAAAGAAGCTGCCGAAGTTGTAGAAGCTGCAACGGCTGCCTACGATATGGGACAAGGATTATGGCCAACCATGAAAGTAGCCGATCGTATTAAGGCTATGGAGAATTTTGTTCGCCAGATGAAAGAAACCCGCGAAGAAGTAGTAAAATACTTGATGTGGGAAATCGGAAAATCATTGGGAGATTCGCAAAAAGAATTTGACAGAACAGTAGAATATATTTACGATACTATTGCAAGTTACAAAGAATTAAACGGACGCAGTTCGCACTTTGAAAAAGTACAAGGTGTAAACGCGATGATTCGCCGTGGACCTCTTGGTGTTGTTTTGTGTCTTGGACCTTACAACTATCCGTTAAACGAAACTTTCTCCTTGCTGATTCCAGCTTTGATTATGGGGAATACTGTAATCTTCAAACCTGCTAAACATGGCGTTTTATGTATTTCACCATTGTTAGAAGCTTTCAGAAGCAGTTTTCCAAAAGGTGTAATCAATATTGTTTACGGAAGAGGACGCGAAGTAGCTTCTCCGATTATGAAATCTGGAAAAATTGATGTTTTAGCATTAATAGGAAACAGTAAATCGGCGATTGCTTTGCAAGATCAGCACCCGAACAAAAACAGATTGCGTTTGATTTTAGGATTAGAAGCCAAAAATCCAGCGATTATTCTTCCAGACGCCGATTTAGATTTGGCTATTCAAGAATGTATTACAGGAAGTTTGTCTTTCAACGGGCAGCGTTGTACGGCTCTAAAAGTATTGTATGTGCACGAATCTGTAAGGGAAGAATTCAACAGACGTTTTGCTGAAAAAGTAGACAGTTTGGTTTTTGGAAATCCGTGGGAAAAAGGAGTTTCTTTAACACCGCTTCCAGAAACAGATAAACCAAAATATATTCAAGGTTTAATTGATGATGCAACTTCTAAAGGAGCGAAAATCATCAATGAAAAAGGAGGAAAACATACCGAAAATTATATTTTCCCAGCAGTTTTATATCCGGTAAACAAAGAAATGCGTGTGTATCACGAAGAGCAGTTTGGACCAGTGGTTCCTGTGCTTTCTTTCAGCGATATCAAAGAACCGCTTCATGATATGGCAGAATCTAATTACGGACAGCAAGTAAGTTTGTTCGGAAAAGACATTAAAACATTGGCACCGCTTATTGACTCGCTTGTAAATTTAGTTTGCAGAGTAAACCTCAACAGTTCTTGCCAGAGAGGGCCAGATGCGTTCCCATTTACAGGAAGAAAAGATTCTGCTGTAGGAACCTTGAGTATTCCAGATGCTTTGCGTTCCTTCTCAATTCGTACGTTTGTAGCTTCAAAAGATATCGATTATAATAATCAGATTCTGCAGGAATTGCTTAACAGCAAAGAATCGAATTTTATTAATACCGATTATATTTTGTAGTCATCAAGGTTATATATTAATTGTAGATGCCGTCTGTTGCTTTTGGTGACAGGCGGTTTTTCTTTTTTTTAGCTTCTAAGTTTTTAGTCTTAATACATTCATAATTCGCAATTGAGCATTCACAATTAATAATTAACTTTGTAACATTCTAAAAAAAATCTCCACTAATAGTTATCTAAAAAATAATTTAAAGACCTAAGAATCATTTATGAAAAAGAAATTTTTGCAATTTGCATTAATAGCATTTGTTCTTTTCGCTCAAAATAGTTTTGCCCAAGAACTTTATATGCCAAGAAATATAAAAAAAGCCTTTGAAAAAGGAACTCGTTCTAAAGACGGAAAACCTGGCGCAAACTACTGGCAAAACCGAGGAAAATATAATATGGAAATCGCTGTTGACCCCAAAACCAGAATGGTTACAGGAACAGAAACCATTCTTTACGAAAACAATAGTAAAGACACCCTGAAAAACTTAGTTATCCGTTTTGTAAATAATCTTCATAAACCATCTTCTCCAAGAGGCAGTGAAGTGAGCAACGATTTTTTAAGCGACGGATTAACGATCACTTCATTAAAAATAGAAAATGAAGTCTATAAAGAAGACGCTAAAAATTGGGGTACTGTTGGAAATGTGAAATTGCAAAAACCGATTTTTCCGCATTCAAAAACCATTATCAATATCCAGTGGAATTATCCTTTGTCTAAAGAAAGCGGTAGAGAAGGGCAGATTGATGAGACAACTTTCTTTGTAGCGTACAGCTATCCTCGCGTGTCGGTTTACGACGATTACAATGGCTGGGATAAATTACCGCATACAGATCGTCAAGAATTTTACAATGATTTTAATGATTATACTTTTTCTGTAAAAGCACCCAAAAATTATGTGGTATATGCAACAGGAGATTTATTAAATCCTGATGAGGTTTTACAGCCTGAATTTGCTTCACGCTTAAAGAAATCTTATACAACAGATGAAATCTTGCATATGGCTAACGAACAAGAAATGAAAAGCGGTATCGTAACCAAACAATACGATTGGAATGTCTGGAAATTTGAAGCAAAAAACATTACAGATGTTACTTTTGGTTTAAGCGATCATTATTTGTGGGATGCCAGCAGTGTTGTGGTCGACAAAAAAACAAATCGTCGGGCAAGTGTTCAGGCAGCTTACAATGTTAAAGGAACAGATTTTGTAAATTCAGTAAAAAACAATCAATATGCTTTAGATTGGTTTTCTAACAATTGGCCTGGAGTTCCGTATCCGTTTTCTAAAATGACGGCTTTTCAAGGTTTTGCAGACATGGAATACCCAATGATGTGTAACGATTCGCAAATGGATGATCCAATTTTTGCTCAATTAGTTCAGGATCATGAAGTAGCTCATACTTATTTTCCTTTTTATATGGGAATTAATGAAACACGTTATGCTTTTATGGACGAAGGCTGGGCGACAACTTTCGAATATTTAATCGGAATTGCGGAACACGGTAAAGAAGCAGCAGATAAGTTTTATCAAAATTTTAGAGTAAAAGGCTATATCAATGATCGTTCTACAGAGGAAGACCAGCCTATAATAACAATGTCTACTCAAGTTTCGGGTGCAGGTTATGGCAATAATTCTTATGGAAAAGCGTCTCTGTCTTATTTGGCTCTAAAAGATATGCTTGGAGACGATGTATTCAAAAAGGCACTGCACGATTACATGGATATCTGGAACGGAAAACATCCAATTCCTTGGGATTATTTTAATGCATTCAATACCTCAACAGGAAAGAATTTAAATTGGTTTTTTAATAATTGGTTCTTTACCAACCATTATTTAGACATTGCTGTAAAAGATTATTCTGCTGATAAAAAAGTTATAACAGTAGAAAACATTGGAGGTTTTGCAATTCCGTTTGATGTTGTGATTACTTACGCTGATAAATCGACAGCAACAGTTCATCAAACTCCAGCAATTTGGGAGAAAAATCAAAAAACAGCTAAAATAATTTTGAAAAGCGCAAAAAAAATAGAAAAAATTGAACTTGATGGCGGAATTTTTATGGATGCTACGCCAGAAAATAATATTTTACATGTTAAATAATTGAATTAATTCTAATAAAACTTTAATAACGCCACTTTGTTTTGATGAAGTGGCGTTTTTTTGTTTATAATAGTTAAAAATATTCAAGAATACGGAAAACCGTAAAGATTATTATGCAAAATAATTTATGTTTGCAAAAAACAAAAAAAACCTACAAGATTTAATGAAAAAGACATTTGTTGTGATTGTTCTGCTAACTACTTTTCAGTTTTTTGGCCAGAACGATCAAAAAACCGCGTTTCAAAAAAACAAGTATGAATTGGCTGTTTCTTACTACAAAAAAGCCGATTTTGTAAAAGCTATCGATTTATTTTCTTTGGCTGCGAAGATTAAACCAGAGAATGAAATAGGGCAAGAAGCTGTCAAAAAAGTAGACACTTTACGCGAGCTTTTAAGAAAAGAAATTATGAGCCAAGCAATTGGAACTTGGAAAAAAACAGGGAACCAGCCTGTATGGTCTTCGGCTCAATCAAACAGTAATGATCAGTCTACTTTTGATGAAGTGGTCGAAATTAAAGAAAATGAAATATTGTTTTACGAAGTTGACAAAAAAACGAAAGTAAAGAAACTTCTAAAAACAGAAAATTTAGTTTATAATGATGCTAAATGTATGGTATCTCCATTTTCAGAAATTATTCTTTCAGACGGAACAATTTGGAACTGCGATATTGATGAAAAATCCAATGTGCTTCATGTTATTAATGTAGCCATTAAAACAGAAGAAGGAATAGAGAGAATCAAAACTAATAACGAAGAAAGTTATTACGTTAAGATTTAAATAAGACACAAAAAGGGAATCAATCGATTCCCTTTTTTTTATGGTTTTTATTCTATAGGAATTTAAATCCTACTGATAAGTTGGTGACTCCAGTTTTAATTTCACCGTCAGAAGCATCTATATCTGTCAATCCAGCAAGATATCTTACATCAAAAGTAAATCTCCAAACATCGACTCCAACTCCTCCAAGCACGCTGTGATTATTTTTTTCGAATGCTATAGTATTTAAATTGTTGCTGGAGCTTATATCGGAGTAATTCTTCCAGTTGTAGCCTACAAAAAGTCTCACATTTCCGAGTTTTCCCAGCGGAATAAGTTTGTATCCTGCAATTAATGTGGCATCTGTCCCAGCCAATTTAAATTCAGTTTCTCCAATACCATCTTGATAAACGCTAAAACTGTTTTTGGCATATCCAAATTCACCCTGAGCATAAAAAAGCAACAGATTTACTCGTGCAAAACCGGCAAAGCCAATTCCTGTATTAGTATGGTCGGAGCTGAAATTTTTTGCATCGACAGAAGTAATATTCGTCGAAATCTGAGGTCCAATTTGTATTAATTGTGCAAATCCATTGGCGCAAATACATAAAAATGCTGCTAAAAATAATTTTCTCATAACGGAATTTTATTTGATTTTGGTGACATAAAAATAATCATAATAGATTAAAATTGAATGATTTGTCTGATTTATTTTTTTGTAAAGTTTTGGAAATTAATTGTATCGAGATTTCTCTTTTACTTTTCTCCATCCAATCAAAAAGAATTATTTTTGACGATATAATTTATTTCAAAATGGAAATTAAAAGAATAAAAGCATCCGATACTTGGCAGATCAGACACGAAGTAATGTGGCCAGACCAGCCCTTCGAATTTGTACAGCTTGAAGAAGACGAATTAGGATATCATTTTGGAGTTTTTGAAGAAGATAAATTGGTTTCTATTGTTTCCTGTTTTATTGAAGGAAAAGAAATGCAGTTTAGAAAATTGGCAACGTTAGAAGAGTATCAGGGAAAAGGAATTGCTTCTTATCTTTTAAAGCATATTTTGGAATTTGCAAAAAATAAAAATATACAAAAAGTATGGTGTAATGCCAGAAGCAATAAAAAGTCTTTTTACGAAAAAATCGGACTTACAGATACTCACAAAACATTTATCAAAGCGGGTCAGGAATTTACAATCATGGAAATAGATCTGTAATTACAGTTTTTTCAACTGATTTAATTTTTTGAATTGCAGTTGTTTATGATCTTAAAAAACAAGTTTTGTTGTCTTATGTTCATCTGTTTAATTACTGAAAACGTTTTCGCTTTTGGCAATTGTTAAAGCTTGTTAAAAAATCTTTTTTTCTTTCGATTCTTTTATTACTTTCGCACCGAAATGAGAAAGTTAATTGTATTTCTAGTATTCATGAATATGCTTCTGTTTGGCGGAGGCCAATATTTGAATGCCAATACTTTTGGTCCTCATGCTCATCATCATCTTCAAAAACACAGAGTAAAATTTACCAATCAGGATCGTGGAACTTCAACAATTGAAGAAGCTACAGATATTGATCTAGAAGAAGACCTTTTAGGAGGAGATGATGTTAATACACTTACGAACAAGTTTTTTACGGCTTCGTATAGTTTGGTAGACGCTTTGTATCTGGCACTTTCAGATCAGTCTGCAGCGAATGATTCTAATCGTTTAAAAATTTCTACGCCTGTTTTCGGGCATTCAAATCCTATCTATATTACTCAACGAGTATTAAGAATTTGATTTTACAGTATACATCGGTTACCTGAGTTTTGATCTCTGCGTATCTTGCTGTTGTATATTTATTCTACTTCTGCTTATATGAAAGTAAAGGTCTGGACTAGGCTGACTGATGCATTTTAACATCCAAAAGGAATTTTCATTCCAAAAAGCATTCAATCGCTTAATTTCCAAACTAAATCATGAAAAAAATCATTGTGTTCACAGGCTTAATGGCCTTGGTGTGCTTAACGAGCTGTACATCAAAAAAAGAAGAAAAAGAAGAAGTTGAAAAATTTACCGTTACCAATCCGGTTGTAATTGATACTTCGTTTACAAAAGATTATGTATCTCAAATAAAATCAGTTCGAAATATTGAACTGCGCGCCCAAGAAAAAGGGTTTCTACAAAATATATACGTTGATGAAGGGCAGTTTGTAAAAGCAGGCCAGCTATTATTTAAAATTATGCCAAACATGTATCAGGCAGAATTATTAAAAGCGCAGGCAGAACAGAAATCAGCAGAAATCGAATTGCAAAATGCTAAATTGCTGGCAGACAAAAATATCGTTTCTAAAAACGAATTGAGCGTTGCTCAGGCAAAACTGCAATCAGCAAAAGCTGAAGTTTCATTAGCAAAACTTCATTTATCATTCACAGAAATCAGAGCTCCGTTTGACGGAACAATCGACCGTATTCCTTTAAAATTAGGAAGTTTAATTGATGAAGGCGAATTATTGACAAGCCTTTCAGACAACAGTCAGATGTTTGCTTATTTCAACGTTTCTGAGCCAGAATATCTTCAATATCAGACGAATGTGAAAGACCGCGCTGATAATAAAGTGTCGCTGGTTTTAGCTAATGGAGATACTTTTAAAGACAAAGGAAATGTCGAAGTTATCGAAAGTGAATTCAACAACGAAACTGGAAATATCGCTTTTAGAGCAAGATTCCCTAATTCTGGAAAATTGCTTAGAAACGGAGAAACAGGACAGGTTCAGATGAATGTTCCGCTTAAAAATGCTGTTGTAATTCCGCAAAAAGCAACTTACGAAATTCAAGACAAAAAGTATGTTTTTATAGTAGGCAAAGACGATAAAGTAACTTCAAGAGAAATTACCATTACGGGTGAAATTCCTGATTTATATGTAATCAAAAAAGGGCTTACACAAAACGACAGAATCTTGCTTGAAGGTGTTCAGAAAGTAAAAGAAAACGACAAAATTAAATTCGATTACGAATCTCCTAAAGAAGTAATTAATCACTTACGCTTAAAAGCAGAGTAATTCAGTGTTCAGTGCTCAATCCCGAAGCATCCGGATTGTATTCAGTGAATGCTGAAAGTGTACTGGCTGTATTGATTTGCATGGATTAATCATTAAAAAATATACAAAATGTTTAATAAATTTATACAAAGACCTGTTCTGTCGATAGTGATATCGCTGATTATTGTCTTTTTGGGGGTATTGTCGGTTTTAAATTTACCAATTACACAATTCCCTACCATTTCACCTCCAATGGTGAATGTTACCGCAGATTATCCGGGTTCAAACGGTGAGCTGATGGTTAAAGCGGTTGTTATTCCTTTGGAAAGAGCCTTAAATGGAGTTCCAGGAATGAAATATATGGCTTCTGATGCAGGAAACGACGGAGAAGCTACAATCAAAGTAGTTTTTAACTTAGGTACAGATCCGAATCAGGCGGCGATTAACGTTCAGAACCGTGTGGCTTCTGTTACGAATAAACTTCCTCCTTTGGTAATTCGTGAAGGTATAAAAATTACCCGCGAAGTGCCAAGTATGTTGATGTACGTCAACCTTTACAGTACAGATCCAAATACCGACATGAAGTTCTTGTACAACTATGCCGATATTAATGTACTTTCTGAATTGAAAAGGGTAAACGGTATTGGTTCTGGAGATATCTTAGGAACACGTGAATATGCAATGCGTATTTGGCTAAAACCAGATCGTATGCTTGCGTACAAAATTTCTGCAGATGAGGTAATGGAAGCATTGTCTAGTCAAAGTTTAGAAGCTTCTCCAGGTAAAACAGGAGAGAGTTCTGGTAAACGTTCTCAAGCGTTTGAATATGTATTGAAATATTCTGGACGTTTTACAACAAAAGAACAATACGGAAACATCGTAGTTAAGGCAAATCCGAACGGTGAGCTTTTACGTTTGAAAGATATTGCGAACATTGAATTTGGAAGTTCGATGTATGATATTTATTCTAATTTGAATGGAAAACCATCTGCAGCGATCGTATTAAAACAATCTTTTGGAAGTAACGCGAATCAGGTTATTGAAGAAGTAAAAGCGAAATTGGAAAAACTGAAACAAAGATTTCCAAAAGGAATGAATTATGAAATTTCATACGACGTTTCTAAATTCCTTGATGCTTCTATCGAAAAAGTAATTCATACTTTGGTTGAAGCTTTTATTCTGGTAGGTTTAGTAGTTTTCCTTTTCTTAGGAGACTGGCGTTCGACCGTTATTCCGGCAATTGCAGTACCTGTTTCTTTGGTCGGAACTTTTGTGTTTATGACATTCTTCGATATATCATTAAACTTAATTACACTATTTGCTTTAGTATTGGCCATTGGAGTCGTCGTCGATGATGCGATTGTGGTTATTGAGGCCGTCCATGCCAAGATGGAAGAAGAACATCTCTCGCCATTTAAAGCGACTAAAAAAGCCATGCACGAAATTGCAGGAGCAATTATTGCGATTACGTTCTTGATGGCGGCGGTATTTATTCCGGTAGCGTTTATGTCAGGACCAGTTGGGGTATTCTACAGACAGTTCTCGGTTACTATGGCAACGGCTATTATTCTTTCGGGTATCGTGGCTTTGACTTTAACACCGGCACTTTGTGCAATGATGCTGAAAAACAATCACGGTCAGCCTAAAAAGAAAACGCCTGCCAATAGATTTATTGATGCGTTTAACGAAAAATTCAATTTAGCTCAAGGAAAATATCAAAATCTGTTAGCTAAAATTATTGACAGAAGAGTAGTGACTATCGTAGCACTTCTTGGTTTCTGTGCTGGAACTTGGTTTATAAGCAGTACAGTTCCTTCAGGATTTATTCCGAATGAGGATCAAGGAATGTTTTATGCGGTTATTCAGACTCCTCCAGGTTCTTCATTAGAAAGAACAAATAATATTGCCGAAAGAGTTCAGAAAATTGCTGAAGATATTGACGGTGTAAAATCGGTTTCTTCGTTAGCAGGTTACGAAATTTTGTCTGAAGGTACAGGAGCAAACTCTGGAACTTGTTTGGTCAATCTTAAAGATTGGAGTGATAGAAAGGAATCTGTTCTAGAGATTATGCATGAAATGGAAGAAAAATGTAAAGATATTGCGGGGGCAAATATCGAATTCTTCCAACCGCCTGCTGTACCTGGATATGGTGCTGCCGGAGGATTTGAGCTTCGTTTATTAGATAAAACAGGTACCGTAGATTACAAAAGAACAGAGCAGGTAAACAATGAATTTGTTGCTGAATTGAACAAACAGCCAGAATTATCGAATGTATTTAGTTTCTATAGTTCTAGTTTTCCTCAATACATGATGAAAGTAGACAATGATTTGGCGCAGCAAAAAGGGGTTTCTATCGAAAATGCAATGAATAGTTTGTCAACTCTTGTGGGAAGTAACTACGAAATCAGTTTTATTAAATTCGGTATTAACTATAAAGTAATCGTTCAGGCTTCTCCAGAATATCGCGCGCAGCCAGATGATATTTTGAAACTGTATGTGAAAAACGATCGTGACGAAATGGTTCCGTATTCTGCTTTTATGAAATTAGAAAAAGTATACGGACTTTCAGAAATTACACGTCATAACATGTACACCTCAACACAGATCAGTGGTTCTGCTGCTCCGGGTTACAGTTCTGGAACAGCGATTAAAGTAATTCAGAAAGTAGCGGCTGAAAAATTGCCAAGAGGATATGATATTGACTGGGCAGGTATTTCAGCCGATGAGGTAGCGCAAGGAAATCAGGCAATTTGGGTATTCTTAATCTGTTTAGGATTCGTTTACTTAGTATTAGCCGCTCAGTACGAAAGTTTTATTCTTCCGTTATCTGTAATTCTTTCCTTACCAGCGGGTATTTTTGGAGCTTTCCTTTTATTAAAATTAACTGGATTAGAAAATAACATCTACGCTCAGGTTGCCATGGTAATGTTGATCGGATTATTGGGTAAAAATGCCGTATTAATTGTAGAGTTTGCGATTCAAAGGCATGCAGCAGGAAAATCAGTTTTAGATGCTGCTATGGAAGGAGCAAAAGCACGTTTCCGTCCAATCTTAATGACTTCGTTTGCTTTCATCGCAGGTTTATTGCCGCTTGCTTTTGCAACAGGTCCAGGTAAAATTGGTAACAGAACAATTGGTACTGCAGCAGCAGGAGGTATGCTTATCGGAACCATTTGCGGTGTATTTGTAATTCCTGGCTTGTATTTCATATTTGCCAAAATTGCAGAGAAACACAAATTGGTAAAACATGAAGAAGAAAATCCATTAACAGAAGAAATTGACAACAATCATGTATAAAATCAAATTATATCAATACAGTATTGCATTGGGTTTATGTCTTGCCGTGGCAGGATGTAAAACCCCTGCAGCTGAAACTGCCAGTACAAGCACTCCGGTTCCTGAAGCGTTTGGAGCTGTAAAATCGCAGGACACAACCAATATGTCTGCTCTAAAATGGAAAGAATTTTTTAAAGATCAAAATTTAGTAGAGCTGATTGACGTTGCCTTAAAAAACAATCAGGAATTGAATATGACTTTGCAGGAAATTGAAATTGCAAAGAATGATATTCGTGTTAGAAAAGGATTATTGCTTCCGACAGCTGGAATTCGCGCGGGCGCTGGAATAGAAAAAGTAGGTCGATATACAAGTCAGGGTGCAGGAGATGCTACAACTGAAATAAAACCAGGAGTAGAAACACCAGATCCGTTGCCAGATTTTACTATTGCCGCTTACGCGAATTGGGAAGTAGATATCTGGAAAAAACTTCGCAACTCTAAAAAAGCAGCCGTAAACAGATATTTAGCAACGGTAGAAGGCAAGAACTTTGTGGTAACCAATCTAATTGCTGAAATCGCCGATTCGTATTATGAATTATTAGCTTTAGACAGCCAATTGGATATTGTTAAACAGACTATTGCTTTGCAAAGTAACGCTTTAGAAATTGTAAAAATTCAGAAACAAGCGGCTAGAGCAACAGAATTGGGAGTTCAGAAATTTCAGGCTGAGGTTTTAACTTCAAAAAGTTTGGAGTTTGATATTTTGCAGAAAATCAAAGAAAACGAAAACAAAATCAACTTTTTGTTAGGACGTTATCCACAGGATATTAAAAGAGACAAAACCAATTTTACAGATTTGCTTCCGGCAGCTGTAAACTCGGGACTGCCTTCTCAATTATTAATGAATCGTCCAGATGTTAAACAAGCTGAATTAGAATTAGTAGCGGCAAAATTGGATGTAAAAGTGGCTCGTGCAGAATTTTATCCTTCTTTGGATATTTCGGCTGCAATTGGAGTTCAAGCTTTTAAACCATCTTATTTATTCACAATGCCAGAATCACTTTTGTATTCTTTAGCGGGAGATCTTGTTGCGCCTTTGATTAATAGAAATGCGATTAAAGCCGAATTTTCTAGTGCCAATGCAAGACAGCTTCAAGCCTTATACAATTACGATAAAACAATTCTGAATGCGTATTTGGAAGTTTCAACACAGCTTTCTAAAATCGAAAACCTTCAAAAAAGTTATGATTTAAAATCACAACAGGTTGATGCGTTGAATACCTCTATTAGTGTTTCAAACGATTTGTTTAAATCGGCAAGAGTAGATTATTTTGAAGTTTTGATGACGCAGAGAGACGCATTAGAAGCAAAACTAGAATTGGTAGATACTAAAAAAGAACAATTAAATGCTGCAGTCCATGTTTACAGAGACTTGGGCGGCGGATGGAAATAATTTTGCCAATTGATTTGTAGAGAAGAAGCCTTTTGGGAGTAAATTCCTGAAAGGCTTTTTTGTTTTCTAAAAATAGCTTAAAACGCAGCTGCTATTTTCTTAACTTTACTTTGAGTATGTTTGGGTATCTCCATTTTTGCACGGAATCCTTTGTCTGGTTCTGTGTCAAATTCAATATTTCCTTTTATGGCGTTGAGACGGCTTTCGATGTTTTGAAGGCCATTTTTTGCAATCTTAGTTTTTTCGCAGCCAATTCCGTTATCCATGTAATTTATAAATATAGATTTCGGATCGCTATCAAATTTTATGACAACCAGATTTGCCTGACTGTGTTTCTTCATGTTCACCATTAATTCCTGTAGAATACGGCTTATGGTAATCTTTTTCACCTCGTCAATAATTTCCCATTCAACATTTTCTATATTGGTAACCATGACATTTCTCTCTTTGCTTTGATAAGTCGAAAGCATTTCTTTTATACTTTGTGTAAAATCAAGCCCGGTATCGATACTGTTATTTTCTCTTGAGATTCCTCTCACGCGAGAATAGATGTCATCGAGTTTCTGAAGAAGATTTTCTTTGGTAGTTTCCGCTGATAGTGGCTGTGATTCTGTAAAAGCAATCACATTGAATACGTCGTTTGCCAATTCATCATGTATTTTTTTAGCAATTCGGGTTTCTGTATTGTATGAAGTTTTAAATTCTATAGCCTTGTTCTTATTTTTAAAATAACGCACCAAAATTGCTATTAAGACGAGCAAAAATGCAGATATAATACCAAATACAATTTTTAGGTATTTATCTCTTTGTAAAGCTAGTTGATTTTCTGCTTTTTCTAAACGAAGCTTTTCATTTTCGTCTTTTTCTTTTTGGGAATCGTATTTAATTTTAGCAAACTTATTTTTAAAGTTATTTCGAACTTTAATAATGCTGTCATTTAACGAAAAATAATGTTGCGTATATTGATTTGTTTTAGGAGAATGATCATTTGAAATTAAAATTTGAAGTGCCTCCAATCTTTCATCAACACTGTTTAGTTTCGTGGCTGTATTGTAAGCAGCCAGTGCATGTTCATCCGATTTTTGAGGGTCTCTTTTTGTGTAGTAATCGGCAAGGTGTAAATAACTTTCAATACTTCCGTAAGTATCTTCTGTTTCTTTCCTTATTTCGAGACTTTCATTCATTAATGATAATCCTTTTTCATTCATTCCTTTTTTAAAATAGGCATAACCTAAATTATCTAGAATTAAGGATCTTTGATATGAATGAGTTTTATCCTGTAATAATTTTTTACGTAGAAAAGATTCTAAAAGATTAATTGCCTTATCATACTTTTTTTGATATAAATATACGGCAGCAATATTGTTTAAAGGGCTTTGTTTTTCAATTGGATCAATATATCCATTTGCTGATTTTTTATAATAAACTATAGCATCATTGTAAAGAGCAAGCTCTTTGTCGGCAATCCCTAATATGTTGTTAATAGCAGCTACATAGATTCTGTCTTTTTCAACAAAAGGCAATGCTTCAGTTACCGTTTCCTTACTTCCATAATAATCGCCATTGACCTGTTGGACTGATGCCATTTGAATTAATGTATATCCTATATTGATGCTATCTTTTAAGTCTTCATAAAGTAGTTTCGCTTTATAAAATCCATAGAAGGCAGTATTGAAGTCTTGTTTTTCATAATTCTCAAGAGCTTTGTTTCTTAAGCTTCTTGCTTTATTTTCTGTAAATTTTATGTTATGATCTATTTCCTTTTTTTCTGTGCAAGAAAAAAGAAAAACAATTATTAAAAAATAAAAAAACGGGGACCGTAACATATAAATTTACTTTCCCCGAAAATAGTAATTAATTAGATACCACAATATATTATTATGGTTTTGTTGGCGGATTGGTTTTTGTATCCCCAGGACCATCAGGATCAGCATCACCAGCTTGTGCCTTATCAATAGTTTTTTCAACTTTTTTTGTTGGTTGAGTCTCGAACTCATCAGGAGTACAAGAAAATATAGTGAACAATAGCGCGAAAGCTATGAATAGTATTAGTTTTTTCATTTTAATTTAATTTAGAAATTAGACATAGGTATGGCCGTCCGAATCATATTCAGAGCTTCTGAAAGCAATACCAATTTGATTTTGGGAAGTCGATCGTGTAGAACGGTAAGACGTAATTTATACTTCCCGAATAAACTCGGTCTTACGGTTTTCCACAATGTTAATTAGAACTAGTTTTATATTTTTGTTTTAGTCTGCAGACAAAACTTGAACTAATTTCTGATACAAAGGAAAGGCGTTTCTAGGCCACTGTTGACAAGGGATTCCCAGAATTCCCACGTATTCCTGAGATTCCCGAGAATTCCCAGTAAAAGCGAAAAATCGACGCCTATTTTGACATTAATTTTTATTTAATTCTAAACAAATCTTTATTATTATAGATGCAAAAAGTTCTTCAAAAGTTGGCTGAGAACAATTAAAAAAAATATACAAATAATATAGATTTTGGAATAAAAATTGAAAGTGCTGAGAAGGGGTAATCAGAGAAGTCGAAAATAATGGCATATAAAAATTGTTTTGGTGAAAAATGAAAATTAATGAGTCTAAAGAAGTTCCTAAAAAAGGCAAGATGAATAATACATTAGAAGAATATATTAAAGCAATTAAAATGAAATACGAGACCGAAAAAGAGGGAGAGTATTTTGATTTTTTATACAATCCGTCGCGCGGTAAACTCCGTGACTTATGCTGGATTATTTTTGAAGATAACCCGACTCAAGACGATTTAAATGTTTTTCGGAATTTGTTCTGTTTAGATTTTAATCATACTCAAAAGAATAAGTTTAAAGACCAGAAAGATAAGTTTAGACCTATTGAAACCTTCTTTAAGGGCGAAACACATCCATCAAATATTGATGCTATAAATCTTGCCGCAATACTTGTCGATTTTCAGCCTCGTCCTTTTAAAAAGTTTAATGAAAAATGTAGAATTGAAGATGCAAAACAGATTAAAAATGTAGGGAAGGTTGCTGTCGAAATCGATAATAATGGCATAGAAAAAAATGTTTTGGTGAATAATGGGCATGAAGAGTCTAAAGAAGTTTCTAAAACAGAAAATTCTTTATTGGATTTTGCGAGTTTGTTTTCTAAAAAAATGGTTCAGAAAATATATCCCCGCAAGATAATTACGGTTGCGGTTGGAGCTGTTGCTCTAGTTTCTTCTGCGTGTTTATATCTGGTGCAGAAAAAAGACTAGAAAAAGCAGTTTCGGAAATGAAACTTGAAAACATTTTGAAAAATAAAATGTTTGAAGAAGTAAAAAATAATTTTTGAGAAGATAATTTAGGCATGTAGAAAATTTGTTTTTTGGCATATAATTAATGGTTATTTACACTATAAATATACGAAAAATATATTGATAAAACAACTAAAAATCAATAAAATAACGATTTTTTTTGCGTAAAAAAAGTTTTTTTTTGAACTGCGAAATATCACTTCTCCAGTAGCAAAATGTACTTTTTTTCGATAGCTGAAATGCACAAAAATTGTCTATATTTAGCAAACAATTATAAATAAAATTTACCTTTAGATAATCGTTTAGTTTAAAATACTATTTATGAAAAAGTTCCTAATACTATTAATTGTTTTTTGCTTTTTTGGCTGTAAAAAATATGTCGTGTCGTTTGAACAGCCGACAAATATGAAATTGGATAATTTAAAACTGGAAGTATTCCTGGATAAAGAAAAAATGCAGGATATTAATTTGAAAGCAACAGAAGCATTGCCAACTTACGAAACAGTGGGATTGTCAGTTTCTGGTGAAGGAAAACACTTGCTTCAGATAAAAGCTAAAGACACCACTTTTAATTTTGAGATAAAGTATCCAGAAGAAAAATATATTATGGTTACAACTCATTTAAAAAATAATGGCAAAATTCACGTTGGAATCTTAAAACAGAGCTATAAGTATAGAGTGCGTTAAATTAAAAAGTTTTTTTAACCGCAAAGAGCGCCAAGATAAACGCAAAGTTCGCAAAGCTATTTATGGATAAAGCTTTGCGAACTTTGCGTTTTTTATACGTAAATTAAGATAAAAAACCTTGCGAACTTTGCGTTAAAAAAACAAGTCTACGATAAAAAATCCTTAAACCAAAGTCCAGAATTTTTGATCGTACGCTTTTGCGTCTCAAAATCGACATGAATTAAGCCGAATCGGGCATTATAACCTTCAGCCCATTCAAAGTTATCGGTTAGAGTCCATACGAAGTAGCCATCAACATTTAAACCGTCTTCTTTGGCTTTTAAAATCTGTTCTAAATGATCTTGTATGTAGTGGGTTCGTTTTATATCATGAATTTTTCCATTTTTTACAGTATCAGGAAAAGCGGCTCCGTTTTCAGTAATAATGATTTTTCGGATTCCGTTATAATCATTAAATTTTTTCAAGACATGATATAAGGCAGGCGGATAAACTTCCCAGCCCATATCGGTTGCAATTACATTTCTTTTTTCGGCACTTACCAATTCGGCGCCAATATAAGGCGTAAGTATGGAAGATTTTACCACTTCTCGGGTATAACATTGTAAGCCAATGAAATCAAAATCGAAATCTAGATTGTTTAAATCGTCTCCTAGAATATAATTATTCAGTTTTTTAAGAACAGGAAGATCTTTCTGCGGATATCCTAATCCTAAAATAGGTTCTATAAAAGTTCTGTTCAGTAAAGTATCCACACGTTTTGCGGCTTCGATATCTTTTGCGCTTTCTGTCGCTGGTTCGATATGTGTGCATGAAAAAGTAGTTCCGATATTCGCATTCGGAACTCGTTCGCGAATTATTTTAGCTCCAGCAGCAGTTGCCAAAGTAACATGATGCATGGCTTTTAAGTAATTGGTAATGCCTTTTTTGCCAGGCGCATGAATACCTAAAAAATAACCAGCTCCCGTAAATACAGAAGGCTCGTTAATGACCATCCAGTTTTTAACGCGATCACCGAAATACTGTACGCAGACTTCGACATATTCTTTAAACCACGAAACAGATTCTCGGTTTGTCCAGCCTCCTTTTACTTCTAGAGCATGTGGCAAATCCCAATGGTAAAGTGTTATCCAAGGTTCTATCCCAGAAGCCAATAATGAATCTATGATTTTGTTGTAGTAGTCAATACCCGCCTGATTAACAGGATGAACGCCAGTTGGCATAATTCTAGTCCAGCTGATAGAGAATCTAAAATTCGGAATGTTTAATTCCTTAATTAAATTGATGTCGTCCTGATAACAATTATAGAAATCGCAGGCAGTTAAGGCATGATGTCCGTTTTTAATTTTTCCCTTTTGAGAAGTAAAAACGTCCCAGATAGAAGAACCTTTTCCGTCAGAATCATGTGCACCTTCAATTTGGAAAGCGGCGGTTGACACACCCCACAAGAAATCTTCGCCAAATTGGTTTTTATTCAGAAATGAGCTTTCAACTTTATTCATTCAATCGGTTTTTCCTTTATAATTAAGTGTTTATTAGTGTAGGAAAGAAGATTGCATTGCTCTTAAAAAAAGCCATTCTTTGAAAGATACTAGAAATTTTAGATTAAAGAATTTCATAACGATTAGTTTTATATCAAATTAATAAAACTAATGTGAATTTATTGTAAAGTGATTATTATCAAATAATTAAATAACGAAATAAAGGTAGTTTAATCTTCCCATCCGCAAAGAGTTAAGCCTAAACCTTGAGCCTGTTTAAGCGATGTTTTAACGATTTCATGACTACAGGAAGATAATCCGCGGCAGGTTTCTTTGTAATGGTATCTTTTAGCTCCCGTCGGCCCGCAGATATAAACGGAAGTTTCGACAGGACTAAAAGAACTTAGAATTAAAAATAATAAAAGTAAAGTGTATTTCATAATGTGGTATTTAAAAAGAATGAAGAGCAAAGAGGATAGAAAAAAGAAAAATTAAAAACAGTATCAAGCATTATCAAATTTTCAAATTGACAAATTATCTAATTACTTAACAACCAGCTGATATTCGTTTCCTTTTTTATCAACAGCTTTGAGTTTCCCGTGCGAAACCCATTCTGTATTAATCTCTAGTTCAGGCACAGTATCCGTTATTAATATTCCTGCGCCATATTTTCCCTCTGTATTTATGTTTCCAAAAACCGAATCGCCTTTAATGTTTATTCCTTTTACATGATAATTATACTTATAATGTCCTGGATGCCCCGTTCTATATTCGTATTTATAAGTTGAATTTACATGGTACGTTTTGGCTTCTGCCGCCGTAATGGTTTTACGGTCATCTGCAGTAATGACATTTTTATAAAACGAACTTACTTGTGGCTGCGGTGGAGGAGGGGCGCTGGCTTTTTTACAGGAAAATGCAAATAGTAATACAAATAGTAGAGAGTAGTTTTTTAGCATAGGCGATGGGTTTGGGGTAGAATTTAGAATATTGGATTACTATTTTTTTAATGCTTCATCAATTTTTCCAGATAAAAAGACATTCCCTAAAATTCCAAAACCAATTGTTTTAGTTTTTCCCTCAACTGTAACATTTGTAGTTGAAAAAAGAATATAATTTGAGGAAGAAATGAGATTGTCTACCATCATATTTATCATTGATTTAGCAAGGGCATTTCCCATTATTCCTCCAGCTGTTGATAATTCATCATTTTGAGTGACATTTTCCTTATCCATTTCTTTTTCTAAAAGTTCATTCATTTTTAATTTTACTTCTTCCTTGTGTTTTTCCGTTCCAGGGTTAGTTAGAGCACCAATTAGAAGAAATAAGCAAAGTCCAATAATTATGTAATGTTTTGTTTTCATAGCTTTAATGTTAGAGGTAGATTAGTTTTTAGTTTTGATAAATCTAATTAGAATAAAGTATTTTAAAATAAGTACTTATACGGGATTTAATTCTGTTTCGTAAAGAGCAACAGTTTCTAATAATTCTTTCTCGTATTGATAGATATCATCAATAGAAGATATGGCAATTTTAGTTTCGGTTTTATTATTATTGAAAAGGCTGATATATTTTCTTCCGCTATTTAAATGAAGTCGACATAGTGGTTTTCGATTATTATCATCTAACAATATTCCAAAATACGATTGCGTATCTCGATACACTATTCTAGCAATTGGTAGTTTTCTGCGTAATATAGCAACGACTATTCGATAGCCATCAAGTTCTTCTTCAGTTGTAACCACTTTGTTGTCATCTTCAACAGAAGTTATTTCTTCATCTTGCTGTTTAATCGTTTCTTTGCTTAAAGCAGCATTTAAACGATCGTTAATTTTATCATTAATGAATTGGCTTACTGATTTTTGAACCAAATCTTTAAATTCGTCAACAACTTTTTCGGTTAATCGTCCCGCATATATTTTATTGGCAAATAATTTTGTAAAATCGTTAGAAGGACTTTCTAATTCAGCATTGATAAGCTTCTTAATTTCTTTAATGTATTTAAGCGAACTGGCGTTGCTTACAATATTATTTACATCAAAATTCGCTTTATGAAATTTAGCAATTTCGTTTATCGTATTTTCTTTTAGGTTGCAGATGTCGAATTCTAAAAAGGGTTTTTCATCCATTTTATTCTGATCATCCAAATCTGTAAAGAATTGATAATTTATTCCATTTGTTAAAAGTGCAAATCGAGTTTTTGTAACATGAAAGTAACGGAACAATTGAGAATTGTGAACCGTTAGTTTTTCTTTCCAGCTTTTGCATTCTACGATTATAATTGGCTCTCCATTTTGAAAAATAGCATAATCTACTTTTTCACCTTTTTTCAAGCCAAGATCTGCTGTAAATTCAGGAACGACTTCCAGCGGATTAAATGCATCGTATCCTAAAATGTGAATAAATGGTAATACAAAAGCATGTTTTGTAGATTCTTCTGTTTCAATTTTACTTTTTAGCTGATTGATTTTATCTGCTAACGATTTAAGTTGAATATTCATTTCCATAGGTTTATAGTTTAAATTTATACTCCAAAAGTAAAACCAATCAAAACCAGTATTTTATGGAAATCCGTAAAGGGATATAATTTTAAAGGAAGTTTTTTAGAAATGAGTTTAAACAGAAAAAAGAGGACAATAAAGTTCCTCTTTAAAACATATTGGTGTTGTTTATTTATTCTTTTTCTAAAATGAAATCTTTGATAATCTTGTCCATGTTAGAAGGCAGATCTGCATTTTTAATTTCGAAATGTTTTATTTTCATTTCAGAAAGCCATTTGGTCCAATAAGCTTTTATCACTTTTTCTTCAAATGGATTATTCTTGCTTGGATTTATTCCTAAAACTAAAACTTCAAGGTTAGATAAATCAGCATCAATTTTAATGAAGCCAAAATTTTCCTTTTCAAATTTATTCTGCCAATTGGTAGTATTTAATCCATTTTGCTTAATTAGTTGAGGTGTTAAGTAGCTGGATAAATTTCCATCTTTGATTTGAGTTCCTTCATAAAATATATATCCATCAGTTAAAATAACTAAAATGTTTCTGGAGTTTTTATCTATACATTGATCTTGGACTTTGCTGTCGAAAAAATTCCAAATATCAGATCCAATATATTTATCGTCTTTAATTGCCGATTCATAAATTGCAGCTGTTTTAGAAGCGTAAGTTTCGTTTATAGAATTCAGCAATTTTTTTGAAGCATTGTCCTTATTGACATTAATTCTCAATTCTTTTGAAATAGAATTAATTTCAGGATTTTCTGGTTCGGGATTAAAGAACAACTGCATTTTATCATCAATCTGTCTCATTCTTTTAGATTTTAGATGATCTGTAAAAGCCTCAGAAACTGACTTAATATATCCCAAATCTCTTTGGTAAATTTCCATTGTAGGATTTGGATTTTTCTTGAGACTTATTCGATCAGATAAATCAACAAGAATGCTGATATTATAATTTTCTGAAACAGAACTTTTAATAGCATTTTCTTTTTCTTCTTTCTTGATTTCTTCTTTGCATGAAAAAAATAAAACGATCAATAAGGATGTCGAAATTTTGAGTAGAGTATTTCTCATAATTTTAGTTTTTAAAATACACTAAATGCTGAAAATCGGGATCGATTAAGTTTAATCTTCCAAGATGTTCTTCAGATAAATTTTCGCAGTTTTCGAGCAGTTCTACTTTTTCTTTATGTGGTAAAGCAATTTCTGTATTGATTGCCTGAAACCATCCTTCTTTGTATTGATGATGATAATGCAGATATTCTTTTACAGGGAAAACAAAACCATCAATTTTCAATTGAAGTTCTGAAATTTTACCGTTTATAGTAACAATCTGCTCTTTAAAGCCATTGATTTTATTTATGTAATCTGTTTTAAGTTTTTCCAGATTTAATAAATTTTCTTTTCGGCCTCTTATAAAAGCTCTGATTTTATCAATATTTTCAAATTCTTTCATCACAAAATCAAACACAAGTCCCCAAATGATGTAAACTACAAAACCTGCAAAAATGATCATCCAAAATTCTGGTTCGCCCAAAGCGATATTTAGGTTATAAGGAGATGATTCGGTTGTTTTGTTAAATTCATATATTTTTTTCTCGATGATATAAGCCAAGAGAGAATCAAATAAAAAAGTTATAGTGAAAAGTGCCGCTAGTCTAAAAATATTTTTAATTCCTTTTCCTTTTTGCACCATATGAATAACATAACCTAATCCCATGAAGACAAACGGAATCGTTACAACTAAAACTCCTTCAAGCCAGCTTGCCTTAAATGCATTTGTAAAAGCATCGGCATCAAAGATTGCGGCGGTTAAACTGTCATTTGAAAATTCTTTGAAAAAAGCCGAATAAGAAGCCGAAATATAGAAAACCAAAACATATAAGGTAATCGGCAGCAAAAGAATTAGGCCAATATAAAATTGTGCTTTTAAACCTTTTCCTTCTTCAATTCCGTATTTATCAGGATTGCGTTTTACTTCTATAATCTCGTTTTTAATTTGGTCGATATTATCATTAACATCCTGTTCTTTTTTTTCGAAAATACCAATTGCAGCTTCAGACTTTTTCAGTTCAGTTCTGTTTTTTTCCTGCTCTTCACGGTAAGGCTGTTTCAGTCTGTCTTGTTCCATTTTTTGCTTTCGGCATTGGTCTTCAAAACTCATATATAAATTTTGCAGACAAGCTTTTAAAACAATTGGTTTTCCCGTTGCTTTAACCGATGCGGCAAAACCACTCTGGTAGTAAGTAATTCTAATTTGTTCTCTGTCTTCTTCATTTTCTTCCAAAATTTTAAAAGAAGCATCTTCAGGTTTTTTTAAACTGAATAGTTGGGTTATTGTTTTCATAACTTAAGAGTTTAGTTGACTAATAATTTCTTCTTTTCCGATATTTTTTTGCACACAACCGATGAGGTAATCAGATAAGTCATTGATATTTTCTTCTACAAAATCAAATTTTCTGCAATACTTTCTTAGCATATTTAATTCGTCGTCGGTAATTTTTCCATCAGCCCAAATAATGCGAGTTAAATCATACAGATATTCAATTTTTGTATTTAAAGTTTCAGGAACAATAAAATCTGTATTGACAGGGTTTAGAAAAAGTTTATCAAGTTCTTCTTTTGGAATTCCTCTTTCGTCTGCAAAATGGTAAAGCATTTGAAGTTCTAATACATCAAATTGATCATCAGATAATGCCATTTGGTATAATCTTAAAAAATGGCTTTTTAGTTCTAGTGTTATCATGAATAATTTTGTTAGTTGATTAGTCTATCAGCGATTTCCTCTATGTCAATTATGAGTTGCGACGGAAGAATCATTTGAATTTTGTTGTCTATTGGATTTTGAAAAATTGAAAAATTTCCTCTGCAATTTTTATATCTAAATTGAAAAGCTTTTAATCCTTTTATAAAACCTTCTTTTTGAGTTGTTTCAAAAACATAATTTGAACAAGATTTTTTAAAAATGCATTTTCTTCTTTTAGATTGAGGAATCAGAATCCAGTACAATCGAATAATTAATAAGATGAAAATTTTCATTTTTTCTGAAAAACAACCATTTGGCTATTAGTTGTATAACCTGGTTTTGCACCCAATCCAAAGCATCCGCTCTCTGGATGAACAAATGTTGATACGCTTTCTAAACGTATGTATTCCCATCCTTGATTTGTGTAATTTTTTATTAAGCTTTCAAGCTGTTCAGCAACATGATTTGAAGTTCCCTTTTTTGGGTCAATTGAAGCTACGAATGGTACTACTTTGTATTCCATAATTTTTGATTTTAAATTAATATTAGATGATTAACAACCCAAAAGTAAAACCAATCAAAACCAGTATTTTACGGAAATCCATAATCGGTAAAATTTAGATTTTAGAAATAAAAAAAGCCCCCGAAGGAGCTTTAAAATGAATTGAATAGGAATTTAAATTATTCCCATGTCTTTTGTAATCGAAACCAGATGAACGGTATTATTGGCCTTGAAAAAGTCTTTTAGTTTGGCTAATCTTTTTTCCATGGCACTTTTGCTATTTGGTTTAATATCGCTGGTTTTAAAAATTTCTATAATTTCATCTTGAGAGGTTCCGTCAGATAAATATTTTAGGATTTTAATATCGACATCATCAATTTCGTAGTTGCCTTTTTCCTGAAGAGCAGAAGCTACTTCGGGCGAAATAAATTTTTGGTCTGAAGTTGAAATTATTGAAATTGCTTTTTTGAGTTCATCTATACTGTTTCTACCTTTTAGCACAAAGGCGTTAATTTCAGAATCTTCAAAAAGTGATTTTATACGAGCATTCTTATCTTCAATAGAGTAAGCGATGATTTTAATATCGGGCTGCAGTTCACGCACTTTTTGAATTAACTCGTCGCCACTGCCGATTTTTACTTCTCGATGGTCTTTTTTAAAAGAAAGATCACTAATCAATAAATCGTATGGTTCATTATCTTGAATGGCTTTTCTTATTTTTAGAAAAGCATCGTCACAATATTTGGCATGCTGAAAATTGACAATGTTGAGGTCACTCAAAGTTTGTTTTACGGCTAAATTAAATTCTTCAAAATCTTCGGCAATAATTACTTTTTTAAACATAGGCTCTTATTTTGGCATTGTTATTTTTACTTTAAAACCTCTATTGGGTTCAGTGTCAAAAGTAATAGTTCCTTTATTAGACAAAATACGGTTTTCCATATTTTGTAAACCATTTTTTATAATTTTAGATATTTCGCAGCCTTTTCCGTTATCCGAATAATTTATAATTAAGGAATTTGAAGCGCTTTCAAACTTTAAAGCAACAATAGAAGCGTCACTGTGTTTTTTCATGTTGACCATTAACTCATGCAAAACTCTCTGAATGGCAACTTTTTTTAAATGTTCTACCGAATCCCAGTTTATTTTTTCGGCGCCATTAATAATAACGTTTGTTTCGCTACTATTATAAGTTGAAAGCATTTCTTTTAAATTTTTTGAATAATTTGGACCAGTATCGATATCATTATTTTCTCGAGAAATTCCACGAACTCGCGAATAAATGTCGTCTAGTTTTTGCAACAGATTTTCTTTGCTATTCTCATTGGCTAATGGCTGGGTTTGTGTAAAGGTAATGGCATGAAAAACATCATTTGCTAATCCGTCGTGAATGTCTTTGGCAATTCGGGTTTCGGTATCGTATGCTGTTTTGATGTTCTTTATACGATTTCTATTGTCATATTGTTTTTTAAAATAAACCACTAAAACCAGAAAGATTATAAAGCAAGCAATAAATATTGCTCTTTCTATTTCAGCATCTTTTAATGCTACTAAATTTTCAGCTCTTTCTAAACGAAGTTTTTGGTTTTCGTCTTTTTCTTTTTTCGAATCGTATTTTATTTTGGCAAATTTGTTTTTAAAATTATTTCGCACCGTAATAATACTGTCATTAATTGCGATGTATTTCTGGGCATATTTTGCATCAGAATTATTAGCGATTAATAAAGATAATGCTTTCAGCCGTTCATCAACACTATTAAATTTGGTTGCAATTTCGAAAGCTTTTTTAGCATAATCATTTGATTTTTTAATATCTGTTTGAGAATAAAACTCAGCCAAATGAAGATAACTTCCCATAGAGCCATATTCATCGTTGAGTTGTATTCTTAATTTTAAACCTTCGTTTAACAAATCAAGACCTTTCGAGTTTAATCCTTTTTTGAAGTAAGCAAAACCTAGATTATCAGTAACCCGTGCTTTACTTTTTATAGATGAAGGTTTATTGTCTAGAATCTTTTTATTTAATATAGATTCTAGAATTTGAACAGCATTATCATATTTTTTCTGTTTAATGTAAACTACAGCGATATTATTTAATGGGGAAATGGTTGAAATAGAATCTGTAACCCCTTTGATTGCTTGACTATAATAAAAAATAGCATCGTTGTATAAAGAAAGTTCTTTATCTGCGATGCCAAAAAGATTGTTTATTGCAGCAGAATAATTGTAATCATTTTTAGCGTAGGGTAATGCTTCTGTTAAAGTTTCCTTACTTCCATAATAGTCACCATTTATTTGCTGAATGTTGGCCATTTGAATAAGGTTAAAGACAATGTCGGCACTGTCTTTAGTAGCTTCATATTCTAATTTAGACTTATTGAAGTAATAAAAAGCACTATTATAATTGCCTTTTTTAAAATTATCAACTGCATTTTGTTGTAAAATATTAGCGTTCTTTCGTGATGTTTCAGGTTTAATAGCAATAGAAGGTTTCTCCTGACAGGAGAAAAAAAGCAGCAGAATAAATAAGAAAAAAATCGGGGATCGTAGCATAATACGTACTTTCCCCGAAATTAAGAATTAATTAAATATTACAAATTTTATTTAAGGTTTTTTTGGAGGAGGATTAACTGGAATCGGATCATCATCTGGTCCCGTTGCCTGCCCGCCAGTTAAAGGATTAATTTCTTTTTTTACCTCAGTTTTATCTGCAGCTGTTTCTAATTCATCAGCAGTACAAGAAAATAATGTAGTTGACAGTAGCGCGCACGCTCCCCATAAATATAGTGTTTTCATTTTTTTAAAATTTAAATGTTGAACAATGGGTATTGCTGCCTGAATCTTTTCCAGGTTGGTTTAAATGGCAATACCAAATTTTGGTTGGGAAGTGAAGTGCGTAGAACTATAAAACTTTATTTATACTTCCCGGATAAACTCCGTTTTACGGTTTTCCGCACTTGGTACATAAACTAGTTTTGTACTTTTGTTTTTAATCTGCAGATCAAAGCGATAACTAATTTTGTTGAGGCAAAGTAACAACCGTTTTGAGCCTGTGTTGATACGGAATTCCGGGATGTCCGAGTTAGTTTTGTAAAATCCCTATTATTCCCTATAAATCCTTAAAATCCCAAAAAAATGGAGCCTATGCATAACAATACTTTGGAAGATTTATATAAAAAAGCTGTTAAAGAAAAATATGAAGTAGTAAAAAACGGTGATGATTTTTTTTTCTTGAATTCTCCAACAAGAGGGAAACTCAATAAGTTGTGTTGGGAAAAATTCACGAATAACGATATGCATTCAAATGATTTGAATGTCTTTAATTCCTTGCTTGGACTTTCTTTTGATATTAATTCAAAAAATAAGTTTAAAAAAGAGGCTGATCTATTTAGACCAGTAGAAAAATTTTTCAAAGGAGAAACTGATCCAGATAAAATTGATGTTGTTGATATGGCAGCAATTTTAGTGGATTTTCAACCTAGACCTTTTAATAAGTTTAGAAAAGAAATTGATCCAGAAAATCAGAAATTAATAGAAGAGTTAAGAGACACTGAACACCATAAGAGTAATTTTTTTTCAGGCGCTTTAGTTGACGAGGTAGTAAATGAAAATTTTCTTGATATAAATAATGAAGAATCAGAGAAAGATAAAAATGAAGAAATAGAACAAGATGAAAATCAGAATTGGGAAACAATTCCTACAGGTATAGTAGATGTTTCACCTCCCGTCAAAAGAGGAGGGAATATTGGGGGAAAATCTGGATTTAAAAAATATTCGATAATTATAGCTTTTCTCACAATATTAGGATTGATCATTTACTTAAGCATGTCACAAAAAGATTGTATGCAATGGACGAACGATCATTACGAAAAATTAGAAAAATCTGATGAAGGTTATTGTGATACTTATTATGATGCAAGATATTTTGATTTGAAAAAAATTGAAGTATGTGATACAACTGAGTTTTTTGATAATAATGGCAGAGCGAAAGTTTGGTATATTAAAGTTGGCAACACGATAGAATGTTATGATCGATTTGCTCCTTATCCCGAAAATAACAATATATTCTTAAAGCCAATAACCAAGCGTATGATTGATAAATACCTCGCAAACAGACCAAAATGTAAATAACTATAAAAAAACGAAATTTTCTTAAAATGCGATTTATGTAAGATATTCCTAAAATCATGAAATTTTTTGTAAGTATATACATTTAATTTAGCAGTATTGAATTAAATTAATAAAAAACAAACAAATCATGAGAAATAAAAGTTTATTATTCGTATTAGCCTTAAGCGCGGGAATGTTCGTTACCTCTTGTAGTAGCGACGATAATGAAGGAGAAACAATTGTACCAATTCAGGGGAAATATAATTTGAGACAAACAGGAACAATTGTTAATGGACAAGAAGTTTTAGTTGATGCTCCACAGAATCAAGCTGGTTGTCCAGGAGATTACCTAGATCTTAGATTAAGTAATGCGGCAGTTGTAGGTGATTATAATGGTACTGAGTGCGCTTTGACAGAAACTACAGGGACTTATGTAAGATCTCATAATGACCTTACGCTTACAATTGGTGGAGTAAGTTCAACAAGTGATATTATGAATCTTACTAACAAAGAACTTAAAATTAAAGACAAAACAACTGGAATAATTACTGTTTACAGCAGATAAAAAATTGTTTTGAGAAAATTTCAATTCGTTTGAAATGGAAAAACGGAAACTCCAATTAAGTAGTTTCCGTTTTTTTTTGTTTTTTATTTAATTGATTTATTTTACAGGAATGTAAATATCAAAAGAAGCACCTTCGTTCTGAAGTCCAGAAGCAGTAATGATTCCGTTATGGTTTTCTACAATTTTTTTGACAATGGCCAGTCCGATTCCGGTGCCATTATAGCGGTCCCGGCCGTGCAGGCGCTGAAAAACTTCGAATATTTTTTTGTTGTACTGTGCTTCAAAACCAATTCCGTTATCAGAAACTTTAACGTGACAGTATTTTTTAGCCGGAATCAGTTTTTCTTCTGCTAAATCTTTGCCCAACGCAATTTCGCTTGTGATTTTAATAACAATTGGAATTTCAGGATTTGAGAATTTTAACGAATTGCTAATCAAATTATAAAGCAATTGCTTGAACTGAAACGGAATAATATCCACTTCAGAATTCTTTTCGATTTTAATTACAGCACTTTTTTGTTCCAGTTCTTCGGTTAAATCTTCTTTTACCTCGCCAATAATCTGGGCTAGATCTGTTTTTATAAAAATGCGTTCCTGAATGTTTGTTCTCGAATAAGCCAATAAATCGTTTATTAAAGTCTGCATTCGCTGAGCGGCATTCTGCATTCGTTTAAATTTATCCATCCCATTTTCAGATAAATTTTCAGATTCTTTTTCGATAATCTGAGAAGCAAAAGTCTGTATTTTTCGAAGTGGTTCCTGTAAATCATGACTCGAAATATAAGCAAATGACTGAAGTTCTTTGTTCATTTCTTCCAGTTCATTATTTTTCTGCTCTAATTCTAGTGCATTCATTTTGAGTTTATCGTCGGCTTTTTTTCTTTCCGTTAAGTCATGTGTAACTTTAGAAAAACCAATTACTTCTCCTTTTTTATTATGAACAGCCGTAATAACCACACTTGCCCAGAATAAAATTCCATCTTTGCGCGCACGCCAGCCTTCGTGAATTACTTTTCCTTTTTCTCTTGCCAGTTGCAAAAGTTTCTCTGGCAGTTTGGCTTTTTGATCTTCTTCGGTGTAAAAAATGGCAAAATATTTTCCGATAATTTCTTCTGCTTTATAACCTTTAATTTTTTCTGCTCCAACATTCCAATTCTCTACAATTCCATTTGGATTCAGATATAGAATGGAGTATTCTTGAACTTCTTCAACCATTAAATGGTAGCGTTCTTCACTTTTTCGAAGCGATTCGTTTATCTGGATTAATTCTCTTGTTCTGGCTGTAACCTGTTGTTCAAGTTCATGAGTAAAGGCTTTTTCGGTATGAATGTCGGTAAAAGCGCCAACCCATTTTATAATTTTATTGTTAAGCCCAAAAACGGGTTCGCCAATAACGGTGTGCCATCTGTAAGAACCATCTTTTCTACGCATTCTTACATCGCAGCGGTACATTTCTCCCGTTTTCAGAGCATGTTGCCAGATTTTTACATTTTCGTCAAAATCGTCTGGATGAATCATTTTTTGCCAAGAATCTTCTATTCCAGGCTCAATTCCGGTATATTCGAGCCATTTTCCAGAGGTAAAAAGCGCTTTTCCTTCAGCATCAGTTTCCCAAATTAATTGCGGAATACTTTCGGTAAGCGAGCGGAATCTTTTCTCGCTTTCTTCGATTTTTTTTCTGGCTTCGACTTTTTCGGTCACATCAATCAATGTCATTCGAATTCCAGAGATCGAATTATCGCTTTCGCGGAGCGGTGCAAATTCAAAATCAACATAAAACTGACTGCCCGTCTTTTCATTAGCAATAAAAAGCAGCGATTCAGATTCTGCATATACATTTCCAGATTCGTACACTGTTTGTAGTAATTCAGCATATTTTTGTTTGCTGAGTTCTGGAAATATGTCTAATAGTTTTTTTCCTTGAACTTCCGACTCTTCTTTCTTCCAAATATTATTCAAAAGCACAAAATTGGCCATTTCGACGACAAAATCAGTTCCGCGTAAAATGGCTTTTGGAACAGGCGACTGCATGATAAGATTTCGCAGTTTCCTTTCGCTATCTTCTATTTTCTGCTGGTATTTTTTCTCTTCAGTTATATCTCTAATCGTTCCGATAAGCTTTTGAGGCTCATTGTTTTCATCATAAAAAAGCTTGCCTTTTCCTTCAACCCAATGTACAGATTTGTCCAACCAGATAACTCTAGCTTCATAATTTAGAAAGCCTTTTTCTAGAGCATCTTTAAAAGCTCTATTTCGAATAGGCATATCATCAGGATGCAAATGTGCTAAAAGTTGATCGTGTGTGAGCTGAAGATCTTCTTTGTAACCACCCACAATCTCAAGATATCTTTGCGAATAGATTGGTTCCCGTGTTTTTACATTGAGTTCCCAAGTTCCCAATTCACTGGCTTCAACCACTATTTTAAGACGATCTTCATTCAATTCGATTTTCTTGCGGGCTTCTACTTTTTCACTTACTTCGGTAACGGTTACCAAAATGCCCGAAATAGTCCCGTTTTCTTCTTTTAAGGGATGATATAGAAAATCGAAATACGAAATCTCTATTTTTCCGTATCGGTTTAAAGGAACAGGAACTTCGATTCCATGAAAAGGAATGCCAGTATTTAAAACTTCATCTAATAACGTGCTAACAGTTTCTTTCACCTCAGGAAGCGAATCATATAAAGGCCTTCCGACAAAAGTCTTTTCTTCTCGATCGACAAGTTTTAGATAAGCTTCGTTGGCCATTTCTACCACATATTCCTGCCCACGGAGAATCGTAATTCCTACAGGAGCTTGCCTTACCGTATCTCGAAATCGCTTGTCGCTTTCTTCAATTTTTTGTTTGGCTAAAGATAAATCGGTAATATCGACAGCAGTGTTCATTACGCCGTAAATTTTACCGTTGAGGTCGTATAAAGGCGTAAAACTGTAATTGAAATAAGAAGTTTTTAAAACATTGTCTACTACAAGATCAATCCTTGTATTTTTAGAATGAAAAGATTGTCCTGTTTCGTATACTGTTTCGACCTGTTTAAAAATAGGTTCGTCCTTTAGTTCCGGAAGAATTTCGGTGTATGTTTTTCCGATTACGTCTGGGCCCTTTCCCCAAACTTTAATTATGGAATCATTCGCCAGTTCAATACGCATTTCTTTCCCAACATAAACCGCAATTGGAAAAGGGGCATTTTCAACCAGCTGTCTTATTTTTTGTTCGCTTTCTTCTACTTTTGATCGAGCCAAAACCTGAGCGGTAACTTCTGTAGCAATTGCCGCTACGCCAGAAATAGTACCGTCTTTTTCTCTCAGCGCTTCGTAAACAAAATTGATATAAGTATTTTCGGTTTGTCCGTTTCGGCTTAATTCGACAAATAATTCGTCTGTAGTAATCTTTTTTCCGTCTCTAAAAACGTTTTGAAGAATTTCGCTGAAACCTTGTTTTTTCAATTCTGGCAGAACTTCAAAAATAGGCTTATTAATTACATTTTCAGCTTTTGTTCCCCAGAGCTCCAGCATTTGTTCGTTGGCTATTTCAACAACATGATTTTCTCCTCTAAAAATGCACATTGCCACAGGCGCCTGCATAATGTTATTAATAAATCTTGCATTACTTTCCTGCAAAGCATCTGCAACAATTCTTTTCTCTGTATTTTCGATAACAGTCACCAGAATTCCTCCAACAGAACCATCTTCTATTTTTATGGGACTGTACGAAAAATCAAAAAAACAATCTTCTGTATAGCCATTTCGATGAAGCGAAACTTTGAAATCAGGAAAACTTACCGCATTTCCTTTCATGACATCTGCAAACATAGGTCCTATCGTATCCCAGATTTCTGCAAATGTTTCCCTTGAACTTATCCCCAAGGCATGAGGATGTTTAGAAGCGCCAAGAATGGGGCGAAAAGCATCATTATACAGCTGCGTATAATTTTCTCCCCAAGCAATGTACATTCCAAACGGATTGCCAAGCATCATTGCCGTCATGGTTTTTAAACTCTGAGGCCAATTTTCGGGATCGCCCAAAGTAGTTTTGCTCCAATCTGCAGAACGAATTAAATTCCCCATTTCTCCTTCTTGGGAAAGAAAATAATGTTCCTTTTTTTTGCGGTTCATTTCCAAAGAAGATTAAGGTTGCAGAATGAAATTGGCTCTTTCGGGCTGTTTGAAATTATTTTCGGATGCAATGGTGAGCGCTTTTTCTATAACAGTTTTGAGTTTAGCAAATTCACCTGGTTTTCTAATATAAAAAGAAGCGCCTTTTTGGTATAATTTGTTTACTATTTCGCCATCTAACGAAGTAGAAAAAATAATGATAGGCAAGTTTTTTAAGTTTTCGTCAGCTTTTATTTCGGCCAGACATTCCAAGCCATTTTTTAGAGGCATATTTAAATCCAAAAAAAGAACATCTGGAAGATTTGAAATAGTATTTTTTAAATGATTCATCAGCTGCACTCCGTCGTGTACCATTGACAAAGTTGTGCCGACAGTTATCTCATCGAGAGCTTCTTTAAAGAAAAGGCAGTCATCTTCGTCGTCATCAGCCAATAAAAGATAATAATGCTCTTTAGTCATTTTGTATTCTCCTTAAGTTTAGGGTTAAGTTTGTTTCGATAAATTTAACTTTTTTTCGCTAAAACTTCTAGCTTTTTTGTGAAGAATGTTTTTTAAAAGATAAAAAAAAATACAAAATAAAGCTGCTTTCTTTTTCTGATGCAATTTTATTATAAAAATAGCGTTTCATTAGTTCTTATAATTTTTTATAAAACTTGCTTTTTGAGATTCAGAATTTCTTTTTCAAGCGAAATAAAAAATACTCCAAACCCTTCTGAAATCTGACTTCTTCGATTCCAAATTCTTCGATTTTTGTGTATACCGTATCCAGAAAGTGTAAAATAATTACACACTCTTTTTGGTCTTGATTTTCTTAAATGGCTCTATACCAGTTTAAAATCGTATTGGCATGCCGCTTGCAAATTGTGTTTATGTCAAATCTTTTATGTGTCCGTTTTTTGAAAGGAAAAAGATTTTACTAAAAGCCAAATTAAGGAAATTAAAAAAGGAGTATAAGCATGGAAAGCGAAACAATTATCTCAGAACAATTTTATGCGAACGGCAGTTCAGCAATCAGCAAAAAAACATTAAACGGTTCTTTTTTTAGAACCAATGAAAAAGCGCAAAAAATACACGTAAAAAGACCAAACAGTCTATTAGGCTCTACTGTCTTAATCGGAACATTTATATTGATGTTGGTAGGAACTTATTTTACGATTCAATTGCAAGATGATTTCGAACAATTTCAAATGGAAAGAATCGAATCTACATTAGGATTTCCATTTTTGATTATTGCTACTATTTTATTCTTTTATCAAGCAGGAGTTTTTCTTTACAGTTCTTTCTTGTATTTAAGATATAAAGCAATTCCATCTGTTTCAGACGATTTGTTGCCAACTTGTACGATCATTGTGCCAGCTTACAATGAAGGAAAACTAGTTTGGGACACTTTATTAAGTCTTGCAGACAGCGATTATCCAGCTGAAAAATTACAGCTTTTGGCAATTGACGATGGAAGTAAAGACGATACTTGGTACTGGATGCAAGAAGCAAAAGCAAAATTGGGAGATAGAGTAACGATCTTTCAACAACCTAAAAATGCTGGAAAACGTCACGCTTTATACAGAGGATTTAAATTGGGTACAGGAGAAATCTTTGTAACGGTAGATAGTGATTCTATTGTGAAAAAAGATACTTTAAGAAACTTGGTAAGTCCGTTTGTGGTAAACAAAAAATGTGGTGCCGTTGCAGGAAACGTTCAGGTTCTAAATAACAAAACCGCTATTTTGCCAAAAATGCTGAATGTAAGTTTTGTAATGAGTTTTGAATTTCAGCGTTCTGCAGAAAGCGAGTTAGGATCTGTTTTATGTACTCCTGGTGCACTTGCAGCTTACAGAAGAGATGCAGTTTTTAACTGTCTTCCAGAATGGATCAACCAAACTTTTATGGGACAGCCATCAGATATTGGAGAAGACCGTGCGATGACTAATATGATCTTGAAACAAGGATTGGAAGTGAAATTTCAAAGAAATGCAGTGGTTTTAACCAATGTTCCTGAAGAATATAAAGGGCTGTACAAAATGTTTATCAGATGGGCGAGAAGTAATGTTCGTGAAAATCTGGCAATGGGAAAATTTGTGTTCACCAACTTTAGAAAAGAATCAAAATTTGGAGCAAGAATGCTGTTTTTAAATCAGTTCTTTAGAATCGCAATGACGTATCCATTTTTAATATTCATGATCTATTTTATTGCAGTTCACCCGATATTATTCTTGACTTCTACATTTTTTGGAATTCTGATTATGTCAACATTCTCGATGCTATTTTATGCAAAAAGATATAAATCGACAGAATCTTTCTGGGCGTACACTTATAGTTTTTTCTATACTTTCAGTTTATTCTGGATTGCGCCTTATGCTCTAGTAACAGCCAACAAAAGAGGATGGCTAACAAGAGGATTATAATTTAGTACACTATTCATTCTATATAAAAACTCCGCCAAATGAAAACCCGCTGTATTGTACAGCGGGTTTTCTGTTTTACCAATGATATATTCCTAAGGAATATTTTTAAGGAGGCTACTTAGATTCTAAAGTTGCAATAATCTGCCTTTTCATTGTAGTATTGGTATAGTCCAAAGCTTCGGCATAAGAAATCGAATATTTCCTTTCTATGTTTTGAAAATGCTCTGGAAAGGTGCTTAAAATTTTATTGTAATAAATATCCAGCTGTTCTTTTGAAGGCATGTCATATTTCAAACGAAGCTGAAATCTTCGCAATAAAACACTATCTATTATTTCGTAATGATTGGTGGCACAGATTAATAAACTGTCAGAAGGAAAGTAATCAAAAAGCTGAATGATAGTGTTAACCAAACGTCTCATTTCGCCCACATCTTTGTCGTCAATGTCACGGCTTTTTCCGATCTGATCAAATTCATCTAAAAATAAAACGGCTCTTTCAAGAATGGCTTTATCAAAAATCGCTTTTAAATTTTTCGAAGTTTCGCCAATTCGAGAATCGACAACCGTGCTGAGGTTTACAATAATAATTTTTTTGTTTAAAGTATTGGCAATCGCTTTTGCCGTTGTCGTTTTACCGCAGCCAGAACTTCCGTGCAGTAAAATCTTGTTGTCAACCTTCAGATTGTATTTTTTTAATTCGTCAATATATTGATGTTCTTTAATGATTTGAAATAAAGCGCCTTTGTTTTCGTCACTAAAAAACAAATCGTCTAAAGCAATTTTTTCATTATCGATTACAGTAAGATCATTCAGGTTCATCTGCTTTTATTTTTTTGCAAAAGTAATTTTTTATTTTTTTAATTGTTGATGTCAATAGGTGCAACCCCACTGGGGTTGTTGATAGAGGGGATTTTGAATTTTCTATAAATATTTAACTCCGCTGGAGTTATTATTCTAGTATGGGATTTTTTTTCTATAAATATGTAATCCCTTCGGGATATTCTTTAGTTGTTTTAATTTTTTTCAAAATTTGGATTTGCTGTTTAAATCCAATTGAATTATCTTCCTCATTAATAAATCCCAGAGGGATTACATATTTATAGAAAATTAAAATCACCGTCATCTACAACCCCAGCGGGGTTGATATTAATAAAAAAAATCGTCCCAGAATAATAACTCAATTTCATTCCACAATATTCTCATTCCAAATCTCTTTCCCTAAAAATCGATTCCCGAAAATAGATGTACCGATTCTAACGATATTAGAACCTTCTGCAATGGCGAGCTCCAAATCCTGAGACATTCCCATAGACAATTTTAAACTGGATAAACCCTCGATTTCTTCTGCATAAATTTCATCTCGAATTGTTCTTAAAAGTCGTAGAGACGGAATCATTTTTTCTTTTTCAACATCCAAAAGTCCAATAGTCATTAAACCTTTAATATTTAAAGTGTCGTATGTCTTTATTTTTTTAATGAACGAAAGAACTTCTTCTGGTGCTAGTCCAAATTTGCTTTCTTCATACGAGGTATTAACTTGCACAAAAACATCCAATTTTCTGTTTTGGCTTTGCAGCTGTTTATGTAATTCATCTGCCAGATTTATTCTGTCCAGAGACTGAATGCAAGAAACGTATTTTAAGACATCTTTTACTTTATTAGTTTGGAGATGTCCAATAAAATGGCGTTCGACAGAAAGATTTTTCAAAACATCATTTTTATCCCGCAATTCCTGCATTTTATTTTCGCCCATTAAAGTTTCGCCCGCTTCAATTGCGATTCTTATTTTTTCTGCCGGAACTGTTTTGGTCGCCAATAAAAGCTGAACATCAGCAGGATTTCTTCCTGAAATTTTACAGGCCTCTTCAATACGCTGATGAACCTGATTCAAATTAAAAATAATCTCATTTTCCATATCACAAAATTAAATCTAAACTATAAAATAGTACTGGACCAGTACCGCTCAAAAAATGAAAAAACTGGATGATTCCGCACATTCAAAACCAGCATAAATTTGCAGAGTAAAATGAGACTTCTAAGATGCTAAGTTTCTGAGATATTGATCAGTGTATGTTTTGCATAAATCTTCGAAAACATTTTGCTGTAAAAAATGAGTAAAAATGTTTTCTCGCAGATTTAGCAGATAAAGCAGATTACTAAACGTGTAAAGATTTGCGCAGATTTACAAATAAAAAAATCTGCCGAATCTGCAAAATCTGCGAGAGATATCCTTAGCGACTTAGCGCCTTAGCAGCTTAGAACCTTAAAAAAGAAAAAAAATGAAAGTAGCAGTTTGGGATACTTATGTAACCCGCAAAGACGGAAAAATTATGCATTTTGATATTTTGGTTGACGAAAATGTTAATGCAGAACAAGTATATGATTATGGTAAAAAATACTTGAAAAGTGTGGCGCAAGAAGGACAGGATTTGTCTTCAAAAGAATGCCGTTTCTGCCACATCGATAAAGCACCGATCGAAGTTGAAAATCAGATTCGGGCAAATGGTTTTTCTATTATTGAAATGGAAAACTGTAATTAGTTTAATTGAACGCTGATTAACACAGATTCGCTATCGCGAAAACGCTGATTAACGCTGATTTTAAAATCAGTTTTTTTCCGCTCCCGATAACTATCGGGATTGCGATAGCAAATCTGTTAAATCCGAGTTTAATTTTAAAGCAATTTAGAAAGTGCTTTAATTCCTTCTTCCATTTGTTTTTCTGAAAGAGAGGCATACCCTAAACGGAAACCTTTGATCGTTTCATCAAAACTAAATCTATTCGGATTCATGATTTGAATGCCTTGCGATTTTAGTTTTTCGAAAACATCAAGAACATTGATTGGTTTATTTGGAACAATCCAAAAAGCCAATCCGCCTTCAGGTTTTGTGAACGTGATTTTGTCTTGAAGATACTGGTTTAAAATACTTTCGAAATAATCTCTTTTGCTTTTGTAAACCAAACTAGCTTTTTTAAGATGACGCTTTATTTTGCCTTCATTGATGAGGTTTAAAATCGCTTCTTCCATAATATTATCGCCCTGAACATCGATGATTTTTCGATGATTCCCGATTTTCTGAATAATTTCATGTGAACTGGCTAAATAACCAATACGAAGAGCAGGAGCAACGATTTTACTGAAAGTGCCAATATAAATATAGTTTTTTAAAGCCGAATAACTCGAAATAGGAAGTATGGGCCGCTGTCCGAAATGAAATTCATTATCATAATCGTCTTCAATAATCGTAAAATGATATTGGTTAGAAAGTTCGATCAATTTTAATCTCTTTTTTAAAGATAGCGTAACCGTCGTCGGAAATTGATGATGCGGTGTAACATAAATCGCTTTTATGTTTTTATGCTGCAAGTATTTTTCGACTTGATCAATATCCAGTCCGTCATGTTCTACATTTACAGGAAGTAGAGTTGCGCCGGCATTTTCAAAAGCTTCCCACGCAGGTTTGTAGCCAGGATTTTCGACTAAGACAAAATCGCCAGTTTTCAGAATGCAATGCGAAGCAAGATACATAGCCATCTGGCTTCCGCGTGTAATGCAGATTTGATCGTGAGAAATACTCATGCCGCGTTTAAAATTCAGCATTTGAGTAATCGATTTTCTAAACTCCAAATTTCCCAATTCGCTGCTGTAACCCATAATCTGCCAGCGGGATTTTCGGCTAAACAATTCGCGGTAAGCCCTTGCCAGATCATTCATTGGAGCGAGACGACTATCTGGAAGTCCGTCATCAAAAACCAAAAAACTTTTAGATTCTTCAGATATAACTTTTTCGTCTTTTATATTTTCTAATGAATGATTAATCTGCGGAAGCGATTCTGTTACAAAAGTGCCTTTTCTGTCGATGGTTACGAGCCAGCCTTCGGCATTTAAAACATCCAAAGCTTCTACAACAGTATTTCGGTTTACTTTGAGTAAGTCGGCAAGCTGTCTGCTTCCTGGCAAAGCATTTCCGCTAACCAGTTTTCCAGTTTTTATAGCATCAATTACCGCGTCGGCAATTTGCAGGTAAATGGCTTTGTCTGATTTTTTATCTAGCTGAATTTCTAAAGGCCAAGGTCGAAGCATCTGGACTGTTTTTATTTTAGGAATAAATGTAATCTGCTAGTCCAAAAATACAAATAATTATAAAAAGGGCACTATCAAATTGGTATTGTTATTTCTGGCGTATAAAATCTGTTGTAGAAATTTCTATGGTAGATTTTTTTATTTAAGAATTTTTGAGTTAAAAAAATAAGTGTTGAAAATTCTCTTTTAGATTTAAAGAAATTGGCTACGTCATTTTTTTGAAATTTAATAAAAATACAATTTTAACTTAACAGGATTTTGGGTTTTGTATTTTGAAAAATTCATTTTATTTTAATTGTGATTCTTGCTTATGTTTAAAAATAGAGCAGATTGTTGGATTAAAATTAGATTTTGTTTAAATCTTTTTGCTATTTAAAATTAAGATTAATGCTAATTATAAAACTCTGATGATTAGAGCAAATTAGGATTATTAACGGAATTTATTAAGTTTGTTGCGAATTATTCAATTCTTTAAAAAACCATCATTGCCAAATTCCATCTTAAATCAGGATCAAGTTTTAATCGATCGTCTTCGCGACGGCGATGAATCGGCATTGACAGAATTGTATAATAAATTTTGGCAGGCACTTTTTATGTCGGCTTACAATGTGATTAAAGACAAAGAATTGTGCGAAGATATTATTCAGGATATTTTCATGAACATTTGGCACAATCGCGAAAAAATCGAAATTCATATTTCGCTGAAAGGATATATGTATGCTTGTGCAAGATATCAGGTTTTTAATCATTTAAGAAAAAACAAAGACAAAGTTCATGTGGAGCTTTTTGACGATTTAGAAAAACGTTTTTTAGCTACAACCCCAGAAACGCAGCTTATGCACGACGAATTGGTGCAACAGCTGAATTTAATTATTGAATCGCTTCCAGAAAAATGTCAGGCCGTTTATAAATTAAGCCGTGAAGAACAGCTGAGTCATAAAGAAATTGCCGAACGACTTAATATTTCTACCAAAACTGTCGAAAATCATATTACAAAAGCGCTGCATACCATTCGATCTTCTATGGGCGAAAGTATGAGCATGGCGATGATTTTATGGCTTTCAAAAAATATCTTTTAGCAAAAATAAAATACAGTGAAGGGGTTGATGATGTTTGGTTTTTTCTTCTTTTTTAATTGCTTTTCAAAAAAAATCAAAAAAAATTACCATTTGGACTAGGGGGAACATTCCTTTTTGGTTACTTACCTTATATACTCCCGAAATAATACAATAAAAAATGAAAAAAGAGGATTTCTTACTGTTACTAAATAGATATCTTTCCGGTGATACGAATCTCGAGGAGAATAATAAATTATTGAATTTTTACGAAAGTTTCCAGACAGACAAAGATTGGGACGAAAACTTAGGTTCTAAAGAAGAATTGGAATTTAAAATGAGAACTCGTCTTCAAAATGCCATTCAGTCTCAAGAAACGAAAGTGTTGCCAATGCAGCCATTTTATACCAAAACGGCTTTTAAACTAGGAGCAATGGCAGCTTCATTATTATTACTGATTTCAATTTCATTAATAATTAATAAAACTAATCCGCTTAAGATTGAAACGCCGCAAGTGGCACACAAAGAAATTTTAATTGGAAGCGACAAAGCCACGCTGACTTTAGAAGACGGTTCTGTAATTGAATTGGAAAAAGGAAAATCGTATACCAAAGGAAACGCTTCTAGCAACGGAGAAAAACTGTTTTACAATTCGAATAATAAAACAGCAGCTATTGCCAATAACCTTTTAACAATTCCGAGAGGAGGTCAGTTTTTTGTACAATTAGCAGACAGCACCAAAGTTTGGCTGAATTCGGAATCGCAATTAAAATATCCAGTTGCTTTTACAGATGGCGAAATTAGGCAAGTGGAACTGGTTTACGGAGAAGCTTATTTTGAAGTATCGCCAAGCACCAAACATAAAGGTTCAAGATTTAAAGTTAAAACCCAAGAACAAAATGTTGAAGTTATCGGAACCGAATTTAATATTAAAGCTTACCGAGACGAACCTGCCATTTATACCACTCTGGTAAAAGGAGTTGTTGCTGTTAGCAATGCTGCCAAAAAACAGATTTTAACTCCAAACGAACAGTCTAAAATAACGGAGTACAACGGAAATATTGCCGTTTCTGAGGTTGATGTTTATAATGAAATTTCTTGGAGAAAAGGTTTGTTTGTTTTTAAAGGAATGCCGCTAAAAGATATTGCAAAAGTATTGTCAAGATGGTACGATGTGGATATCGTGTTTGCAGATCCTGCGCTTGGCAATGTTAAGTTTAATGGGGTTTTAAATAAAGATCAGAAACTAGAAGATATATTAACAACGATCAAGAATATTAATTTTATTAATGCCTATGAGAAAAAAGACAATAAGATTATAATCAAATAAAAAGAAAAGGGATTAAAGTTTAGACCTCTCACCGTACTGCGCTTTATCCCTTTCTGTGTATTAATCCATTAATCAGTTTTAACAACCAACCAACCAATTAACATGTAAATTTATGAAATTTAAATTAACCAGTGCCTATTTCTATTTTAGAAAGCGGCTAATTATTAACATTATGAGAACTTTTATCTTCTTGTTTTGTACTACAATTTTTGGTTTTTCTCCCGTAAATCTATTTTCACAAAACACGAAAGTTGTAATTACAGCTGATAAAACAGTATCTGTTGACGAAGTTTTTGACATCATAAAAAAACAGACCAACTATACTTTTATTTATCAGGAAGATTCATTTAAAAAATTGCCTAAAGTACATTTAAAAAAAGGAAAAATTAAAGTAAATGATTTACTGGCAGCCACTTTTACAGGTAATGATTTTGGCTTTAGTTTCGCAAACGGCAATACCATTGTTATCAAAGAAAACCGAAAACTAGAGAAGGTTTATATCATTGAAGCAAAAGATATTGAAATTAAAGGTACAGTAACCAACGAAAAAGGCGAACCGATACCAGGAGTAAATATTAAAGTAAAAGGCAGCAATGTCACAGCACAAACCGATTTCGATGGAAAATATACAATCATGGCTCCAGAAGACGGACAGATTTTATTTACGTATATAGGACATCGCGCTCAAATCATTGAAGTTAATAAAAGAAAAACGATTAATATTAAACTGCTTGAAGAAAGAAAAGAACTTGAAGGAGTTGTAGTAAATACTGGGGTTACAGTGCGTAAAAAAGAATTAATTACGGGCGCTGTAACTATTTTTAAAGGAGAAGAATTAAGGCAGATCTCGACACAAAATGCAGTTCAGGCGCTAAAATCATTAGATCCTTCTTTTATTGTTGTGAATAATAATATTGCAGGTTCAAATCCAAATATTCTGCCAACAATAGAGGTGAGAGGGCAGACGAGTTTAACAGCCAATCAGGTTGATAGCCAATTTAGAGACGACCCAAACCAGCCGTTGTTTATCTTGGATGGATTTCCAACTACTTTACAGCAGGTTGTTGATTTAGATATTAATAGAATTGCCAGCATTACTTTATTGAAAGATGCGGCTTCGACTGCATTATATGGTTCTCGTTCTGCAAATGGAGTTGTGGTTATCGAAACCAATAAACCTTTGCCAGGAAAATTGCAATTTAATTATGTTTATAATTCATCTTACGAATTAGCAGATTTAAGTGTTTATCATTTAATGAATGCAGAACAAAAGCTAGAATTCGAAAGGCTTTCGGGAGTATATACCACTTCTAATACTGCTTCTGAATTTGACTTTAAAGTACAAAAAGAATATCAAAGACGTTTGGCAGGTGTGCGCAGCGGAATCAACACCTACTGGTTAAATGAGCCAATCCAAATGGGAATCACCTCAGGACATAGTTTGAATTTTGGTGGTGGAAGTGATGAATTCCGATTCAATATCGCTGGAAATTATAAAAAGCTTACAGGAACTATGAAAGGGACTGAGCATAATACATGGGGGTACAATGCTTCTTTAACTTACAGAAAAAATAAATTGAGCATAAATGATAACTTTTTTGTTTCTGGAGGAGATAATCAAGAATCGCCGTATGGCTCTTTTGAAACTTGGGCAAAAGCAAGTCCGTATTATCCAAAATATAATGAAGATGGAATTATTACACGTTATTTGGATGGTTCTTCATTACCATTGGAAGCAAAAGATATTGTGGTAAATCAGGCTCCTAATCCGCTTTACAATGTTTTCTTAGGAAGTTATGATAAATCAAACGTCTTCAATTTTACCAATAACTTTGCTATCAATTATGACGTAAGTTCTCATATTAAAGCAACAGGAGCTTTATCGGTGTCTAGAAATAGCACGATTTCAACTGTTTTTGTATCGCCAGATGACACTAGATATATTAAAGATATTGCAACAGAAAAAGGATCGTACTTTAAAAATGAGGCAATTACTGATAAATGGAACGCTAATCTTGGCGCTACATATTCTAATGTTTTTAATAATGTCCATTCATTTAATTACACTATTAGAGCTTCTGCATTAGAAACGAGAAACAATGCTTTTGGTACGACTCTAAGAGGATTTCCATTGGGTGTTGGAGGTAATCCTGCCTTTGCTTTTGGTTACGAGCCAAATGGAAAACCTAAAGTATATACCGAGTTAATTCGAAGCGTTGATTTAACCAATCAGATCAACTATGCTTACGACAGAAAATATTTGTTTGATTTTACACAGACCATTTCGGGAGCAACCAACTTTGGAACTAATAAAAAATATTCTCCATACTGGGGTGTAGGTTTTGGATGGAATATCAACAATGAATTCAAAATGAACGAAAACATTGTGAATATTTTAAAACTTCGAGGAAATATTGGACAGACAGGAAATCAGAATTTAGTTGGTTTTGCTTCTTTTGATGTTTATACTTATGATATCAATACTAATGTTTTCGGTCCTGGATTAGCCATTTCTCAATTGGCAAATCCTAATTTGGAAGCGCAAAAAACCAAAGACTTATCAGTTGGATTAGACTTAGGAATGTTCAGAAACCGACTTACTGCAACATTGGGTGCTTACAGACGTAAAACTTCTCCGCAAATTGTGGCTATCGACATGGCAGCTTCAACAGGAGTAAATTCATATCCTTTAAATATTGGTTATTTAACAACAGAAGGGATAGAATGGAAAGTGAGCTACAACTTTATTTATGACCTCCAAAAGAATTTTATCTGGGGTATTGGCATAATGGGAGCTTCGGGAGACAATAAATTAGGAGGTTTTAATAATGCTCTTTCTTCTCTGAATGAAGCGGCCCAAAAAACAACAAGTCTTACACGTTTTTATGATGGGGCAAGCAGTAATGATCTTTGGGCTGTTCCTTCACTAGGAATTGATCCTGCAACAGGAAGAGAGGTCTTCTTGAAGAAAAATGGACAAACAACTTTTACATTAGATAAAAAAGACGAGGTGGTAATGGGGAATTCAAGAGAAATTGCTACTGGAGTTGTTTCGACAAACGTGACCTATAAAGGTTTCAGTTTCGGATTATTTGTACGATACAGTTTCGGTGCAGAAAGATTTAACAGTGCCTTATACAATAAAGTAGAAAATATTTCGAAGGATAATATTTTTGATAATCAAGATGCAAGAGCTTTTACAGATCGTTGGACAACACCAGGACAAATAGCACAGTTTAAAGCTATTGGCTTGACAAATAATACTCCAATTTCTTCTCGTTTTATTCAAAAAGACGATTATATAGCAGGAGAATCTATTCGCTTAGGATATCGAGTAACCGATAGAGCTTGGTTAAAAAGAGCAGGATTAACAGGATTAGGATTTAATGCTATTGCAAACGAATTTTTCCTAGTGTCTTCTATGAAAGCAGAACGCGGCATCGATTATCCTTTTTCAAGAATTTATTCACTTAATCTAAACTTATCATTTTAATTAGTATGAAAAAGTATATATATAAAATTTCATTCCTTTTTCTAGTATCTCTTGCAGCTGTTGGCTGTAGTGATTTTCTAGATGTGGTGCCTCAGGATAAAATCTTAGAATCACAGATGTACAGTTCAGAAACAGGAGTTCAGAATGTGCACAATGGACTTTACCTGCAATTGGCTTCAAATAATCTTTATGGTAAACAGCTGACTATGGATGCCGTTGAGATTTTGGCGCAGCAGTATAATATACCGTCAAATCATGACAAATATACTATGGCAACATATGCCTATGCTGAAAAAACACCTAAAGCGACTTTTACAAGTATTTGGGAAACAGCATTTACAACCATTTTATCAGCTAATAAATTTCTGGAAAGCATAGAAGAACATGCTGGTGTAATTTCCACAGAAAAAGCGGATATGCTAAAAGGCGAAGCGATTGCGATTCGTGCTATGCTTCACTTTGATATGCTGCGTCTTTATGGTCCTATTTACAAAGTCGCTCCTACTGATCCAGGAATACCTTACTATGATAGATATGTCACAACAAATAATCCAATTCTTCCAGCAAAAGATGTCATTGCAAAGGTGCTTGCAGATCTTGATCAGGCTTTAGCTCTGTTAGCAAATGACCCTATTTTGATCACAGGAAAGTATACAGGATCGGGAGCATTTGGTGGTAATCCGTATTATTCTGTAAACAGAGGAAATAGAATGAATTATTTGGCAGTAAAATGCTTAAAGGCACGTGTTCTATTATATTCTGGAGATAAAACAGGCGCTTCTGCTGTTGCAAATGAAGTAATCAATTTTACAAATACAAATACACTTTTTCCTTGGACAGCTTTTCTAGACGCGACAAATTCAGCAAATCCTGACCGTATTTTTTCTTCAGAAAACTTCTTTGCTTTAAGCGATTATACTTTATATACCAAACAAAAAGATTTGTTTGATTCTAGTCTGGATGATCGTAAAATATATTCTCCGTTATTGTCTAGAATCAACGCAGTTTTCGAATCGAATGATAACGATTATAGAAGTCTTCCAAGCTGGAAAATTCCAATTGTTGGAGGAAAAACTCAGAAAACATTCTTTAAATATGAAGATGTTAGTGAGAAGACTAAAGTGTTTCGTTTGCAGATTCCAATGTTCAAACTTTCAGAAATGTATTTAATCGCAGCCGAAACTTCAACAGTTTCTGCAACTGGAATTTCTTACTTGAATACGCTTCGCTTTAACAGAGGTCTTGGGAATTTAGCGGCAACAGCGGTTTTAGCAACCGAAGTTACAAAAGAATACCGAAAAGAATTTATCGGAGAAGGGCAGTTGTTTTTCTATTACAAAAGACTCAACTCTACAGCTATTCCAAACGGTTCTGCAGCATCAGGAAACTTAACGATGAATGCTACTCAATATGTAGTGCCTTTACCAGATTCTGAAATTAACTTTCAATAATTTAAAAGATTAAATATGAATAAGATATTGATTTTAAGTATAATCTTCGTTTCTTTTTTAGGATTTACATCTTGCGAGAAAGAAGAAATCGAAACATACCAAGATACTGATAACATTTATTTTTCTAATGCTTTATATGCTCCCAACGGAATTAGTGAGCCTGTTCGCGATAGTACAGGTTTTAGTTTCAGTTTAGACAAGCCAGCTATTACAGGAAGAATTTTCAAAATTCCAATTAGGGTTCAAGGGAACCTAAGTGATGTAGACAGAAAAGTAAAACTTACTGTAGATCCGTCAAGTACAGCGATTGAAGGAACGCATTTTTCTCTTCCTAAAGAAATTTATCTTCATGCAGGAAAACATGTTGACACGGTTGATGTTACTTTTTTTAGAACTCCAGATATGAAAACCAATCAATATACACTGGTTTTAAATCTTGAAGAAAATGAATGGTTTACCACAAAAATGCAGACAAAAGTGGTGAATTCTATTACAGGGAAGACCATGAGTTTTATTCGAACTCAAATAACTTTCGATGATAAATTAACACAGCCTCCTGGATGGTTTGCCGCTTATTTGGGTGTTTTTACTGCCAAAAAATTCTTTTTAATGTGTGAGCTCATGGACTTAGAGCCAGAGATGTTTGCCCAGAAATTGGGTTCTCCTGGATTAACGGTTCCAGATGTTACATATTATCAAAATTTTATGAAACGTTACTTAGCCGATCAGAAGAAATCTGGAAATATAATCTACGAAGAAGATGGCACAGAAATGTTCCTTCCATAAATTATCAAATTCATTTCATATAAAACATATTAAAATGATTAAAAAGATACAAATTATTAACGCTGTGATGCTCCTATTGATCTTAGCGAGCAGCTGCGTAAGCGACGAAGGCAATTACAATTACACTGATATTAATACCTTAAATGTAACGGGTATCGAAAATGAGTATACTGTTTATACTGGAGAAAGTTTTAAAGTATCTCCAAATTTGAATCCTACTAAAGATGATGGGGCTGATCCTAATCGCTATACATTTGAATGGGTTGCATTAAAGGGAACTAGAACTGTTATAGGGACAAAAAAAGATTTTGATGATTTTATAAAATTGTCACCTGGTCAGTACAAGATTTATTACCTCATTACAGATCACGTTACTGGAGTTACTTGGCAAACAGAATATTTAGTTACTGATAAAGTTACTGGAGTTACAAAGAAACAGGATTATTTTACGCTAAATGTAGTTTCGGCTATTTATGAAGGTTGGCTAGTCGTTGGTGATGTTGATGGTAAAGCAAGATTAGATATGGTTTCTATAATACCAAATGGGACTACACGTATTATTACTGATGTTTTAGACGCTGCAGGTTCAGCTCTAAAATTAAGCGGTAAAGCTGTGGATGTAGAATGTTTTGGATCAGCCCTTGCCACTTCTACTGCTTATGGAATTTATGTTACCTCTACAGAAACTGGTACAACAAGATTAGAGCCTGATTCTTTTGCGTGGACGCAATCTCAAAATATTGCTTACGAAAGTGTCGGCGGTGCTTTTGATACCAATTTTGGCGTTGATTTTATGAAATCAGCTAGTCCTGCGGAAAATCTTATTTATAGTAAAGGAAATGTGTATAGCTATGTAAAAGTGCAGCAAGTTAGATATGGTTTGCCTAATAATATTTTGGATACAGAAACCAAACCATTTTATGCGGCACCCTTTATAGCCGATAACCAAGGGTACGGAGGTCCGCCAGTTTTATTTGATAAAAATTTGCGTCGCTTTGTTCGTATGAATGTAGTAAAAGGAAATTGTTCTATAATGCCTCCAGTTGCTGGCTCTACAACTGTTTTAGATTGGAATAATACCAACTGCGATTTAGTGTTTATGACAACGTCTGCATATAATTCTTTTGAAAATTTTGCAGTTTTAAAGAATGTTACAACAGGTAAATACCATTTATTGCGATTCAATAAAGCTTTGGCGCAGACCTATTATAAAGAAATCTTGAATGCGCCAGATTTTGATAAAGCCACAAAATTTGCTGTAAGCCCAGATTCTGGTTACTTATTCTATGCAGTTGGAGGAAAATTATACGAGTATGATAATGGAACTCAGTCTGCAAAATTAATGCTAGACAAAGGCAGTGAAGAAATCACTTTTCTAGATTGCAATGCAAGAGCCAATAAATTGTACAATAAAAAATTAATTGTTGGAAGCTACAATGGCTCGTCAGGAAAATTAGAATTATTTACTGTTCCTCCTGTCAATGGAAATTTGGTACTTGATTATAGTTATTCAGGTTTGTGTAAAATTGTTGATGTTGCATACCGAGCGAGATAATTAAAAATTGTTAAATCAAAGCCGAATGAATTCTCAAAATTCATTTGGCTAAAAACCACATTTTATGAAACGTTTTTTTAAAATCGCAAGTGCAGTTTTGCTGCTTGCCTGTCCTTCTATTGCCTTAAAAGCACAAGCACAATCAACAGATTCTGCTTGGGAAAATGTTAAAAAACAAGCCGCTGCAGAGAAGAAATTAATTTTTGTCGACTTGTACTTTACGGGTTGTATGCCGTGCGCACAAATGGACAAAGAGGTATTTCCAGATCCGAAGGTGGCAGCGCTTTTAAATGCCGATTTTGTCACTTTTAAATCGGATATTTTGAAAGAAGAAATCGGAAAAAAATTGTGCATGAAATATGGCGTGACTGGATTTCCAACTTTCTTATTTATGAATGCTGAAGGTAAGGTAATTGATATTGCAGGCGGTTTTCAAAGCGTGGAGCAATTTACAGCTTTGCTTCAAAACGCAAAAAGTCAGGCTGAGAAAGCAAAATTTAAAAAGTACAGCATCACAATTAACGAAAAAGATTATCCTGATTTTTATGTGCAGGCGTATATGGCAAACAAAAGAAATGTTCCTTTTGAAACCGTTGATGCTTACCTAAAAGCACAGCCTTCATTAATGGCAGAAGTTCCTTTTGTAATAATTTCAGGATTAAGAATTGGGCGCCAGTACGATGATTTTTATTTAAAAAATGCACAGCAACTTTATAAGGATTACGGTTCTTCAAGTGTAAATATTCATGTTTTTAATATTTTGAGAAGCAAAAGAAAAGAGTTTGAAAAAACGAAAGATCTGGCTTCTTTTAAAAGGCTTTTAGAAGAAATGAAATCCCTTTATACTACAGAAGAATGGACAAAATATGAAGGCATTCTGCTAAAAGATTTTGGTGTAGAAAAATCTGCAGCAAGCAATCCGTACACTTTACAAAAGTAATTACAAATGAAAAAAATAGCAGTCTTGTTACTGACGATTTTCTGTTGTTCCCTTTACGGACAGAAAAATAATGTCCGCCAATGTATAAAAACATTTGAGCAAGCTTTTCAGCAAAAGAATTATAGCAGTATAAAAAATCTTTTGGCACCTGAATTTACAGTCGGTGTTGGAGATTCTTCGTCAAACGAATTTTATCTGAACGGAATTATGAACGCCTTTCCGGTTCTGGATTCTATTCAAATTGGAAAATCTGTCGAAATTAAAAAGGAAACTTTTGTTCTGGCCGATTTTTGTTTTAAAGGAAAAGAAAAAAAAACGACTCAATTCGTTTTCAATTCTGAAAATAAAATTTTGTACGTAACATTTTTTGATGGATTATATAAAGTGGATCGACATGCCGCAGTGAAAGAAGTTGCTAGCATTCCGTTTGAAATTATCGAAAATGGAATTGCCATTAAAATAAAACTGAACAAATCGGATCGTGAATTTTTAATGCAGTTTGATACTGGTGCCGACGGTATGGCTTTAAATCCCGATAGTGCTTACAAAGCGGGTGTTGTCGTTACTAAAACAAAATCTGCAGGTGTTGTCGGCGGTACTCAGCAAGTGCAGTATTCGGCAGACAATACGATCTATATTGGCGATCAGGTTCTTAAAAATCAAGCATTGGTTATTTTTCCAAAACATGGTGTTTACGACGGACTTTTTGGTGCCAATCTGCTTCGAAACTTTATCACTTCGGTCAATTTTGATACGATGACGATTGATTTGTACAATTTCGGAAATTTCAATTATTGGGGAAAAGCAAAACCTTTTGTTTTCGATTATAAATCGGGACTTCCAGTTGTAAAAATGAATCTGACTTTTGAAGATAAAAAAACAGTCGAAGGCAATTTTACTTTTGATACGGGCGCAGGCTACGATCTGATTGCTTACGGCCCTTTCAATCATAAAAATAATCTCGAAGCAAGTTTAAAAACAGAATATACTTCGATCAATCACAGTTTAGGAAAACAAACCAAAATTGTCGGCGGTACTATTCCGAATATTGCCATTAACGGAAATAATTTTCCAAACGTAACAATTGCTTTGCAGGAATATGACGAAGAAAATAAAAACTGGGCCGCTTTTGCCGACGGCTCACTCGGAATCGATTTAATCAAGCGTTTCAATTTTACAATCGATCTTTTGCATAAAACGGTGTATCTGGAACCCAATAAAAATTTCAAAAAGCTTTCTTCTTTTTATTTAAGTGGTTTAGAATTGGATTTTGATGAAAACCAAAACCTATTTGTAAAACGAATTTTAGATCATGAAAATAAATATTTACAGCAAGTGAAAATCGGAGCCAAAGTAGTACAGATTAACGATTTTGAAGCCAAAGATTTAGTAAATCCAGAAAACCTTAAAAAGCTAAAGTCAACAAAAGAAACCAAAGATTTTATTATCGAGCAAGGCGATCAGTCTATGCAAATTTCAATATAAGCTATCAATCAAAAAACAAGAAAATAATATGAAAAAACACATTTTACATTTCATTTTGACCTTTATTACGGTTCAAATGAGTTTTGCCGCCAATCTTTCTGAATATGCAGTAATTAGAGGAACAATTTCAATCCCCGATCTTAAAGCGAAAGAAGTAACGCTTTATAATGTTGAAGAAGGAAAGCCAGCGGTAGCTGCGACGGCTAAAATCAATACGTCTGGGGAGTTTGGTTTTATGGTGCCAGTTTCAGCAGCTGGTTTTTATTACGTAGATTATGGTCAAATGAAAAGCAGAAATCAATTAATTCGTTTGTATTTAGAACCAAAATTAGACATTAGCCTTTCCATCAATAAAGAAAATTATGTTTTAAGTGGAAAGAATGTAGGGCAAAATGCGTTAGTTCAAAAAGCAAATGAAATCTACAACGAATTTGCACCGTTTTCAAGACTTGGTGAAAATGTAACCTATGTAGAGTTTTATCCGTTTATTGACAAAGGTGTGGCAAAAGCCGAAGAATTTTCGAAATCCATTAAAACGAAAGATGCTGCATTCAATAAATTATTAAAATTAGCTGTTGCAACAGATGTTGAAGAATTGACGTATACTTTTTTCAGAATGCCAAGAACAGCATTTCCAGATAAAAATGACCGTCCAGCAGTTATAAAAACTTGGGAAACAGATCAAAAGTTTACAGATCCAGACTTATTAAAACTGCAAAATGGCGTTTCTTTAATGTCAAATTACTTTTTCTACATTAGTATGAACAGCACTGCGCCTGCAAAGCGTTTAGATATGGTAGAATCATTAAATCATATTACAGATCCAGCGTTAAAAGATGTTTATCTTCGTGATGCAGTGGCAACTTCTAGAATGAAAATAGAAGAATACGAAAAAATTGCCCCAAGCATCAAACCATTTATGATTTCTGAGGCGAGTAAAGCATTTTTACTAGAATATGAAAAAGTATTGCACAAAAATGTCGGACAAAAAGGTTTAGATTTTACCTATAAAGATATAAATGACAAACCAGTTTCTTTTTCAGATTTCAAAGGTAAATTTGTATACATCGATTTATGGGCAACTTGGTGCGGACCATGTAAGGCTGAAATTCCGCACATGAAAAAAATCGAAGAAGATTATCACGGAAAAAATATTGTTTTTGTGAGTCTTTCGTTAGATAAAGCAAAAGATGCTCAAAAATGGAAAGATTTTGTAACCAAACAAGAGTTAAAAGGAATTCAGTTAATGGCAGATAAAGATTTTGGTTCTGATGTGGCTAAAAACTACGATGTCAATGCGATTCCGAGATTTTTATTGTTTGATACAAAAGGAAATATTATTAATGCCGATGCACTTCGCCCTTCAAATCCGGAATTGAGAGTGCAGCTGGACAAATTATTGAAAAGCTAAAAAAATATATTTTATGTGGTGCAGCAAAAAAATATTCATTTTACTGTTTATCGCGGGAGTTTTTTCTTCCGCGAAAGCGCAAAATTTTAAATCGACTGATCCAATTGCGGTCAATCAGAAAATAAAAAAAGGAGTTCTGCCAAACGGAATGACGTATTATATTTATCCGACAGAAGTCAATAAAAATACGGCAAGTTATTACATTATTCAGAATGTAGGTTCGATTTTAGAAAACGATCAACAGAAAGGTTTGGCGCATTTTCTGGAACACATGGCGTTTAACGGAACCAAACATTTTGAAGGAAAAGGCATTTTGAATACGCTTCAGAAACAAGGAGCCGTTTTCGGGAAAAACATCAATGCCTATACGAGTACAGACGAAACGGTTTACAACTTAGACAATATTCCGTCAAAAGATGGTGGAGTAGTAGATACTTGTTTATTGGTTCTGCACGATTGGTCTAATTTCTTATCGCTTACAGATGCAGAAATCGATGCCGAGCGCGGTGTAATTACTGAAGAATGGCGTACGAGACAAAATGCCCGTGCGAGAATTTACAATCAGTTGGCGCCTTATTATTACAACAATTCGCTTTACGCAGACCGTATGCCGATTGGTGATATGGATATTGTAAAAAACTTTAAATATCAGGTTTTAAAAGATTTTTATAAAGATTGGTATCGTCCAGATTTGCAGGCAATCGCCATTGTTGGAGATATTAATGCAGACGAAATTGAAGCAAAAATCAAGAAACTTTTTGCTGATATTCCGACGCCTCAAAACCCGAAAAAACGTTTTGAAATTGCGATTCCAGATCGAGCAGAACCAACTTTTAAATTGGCTTTGGACAAAGAAATTTCGGCTTCTGGAATTAGTTTTATGATTCGCCATGCGGCTGAAAAACCAACAAATAACTACGCCGAATTAGAAAAATCGACGCAAAGAAGTATTGCGTTTTCGATTCTGAATAATCGTTTGGCAGAAATGGCACAGAAACAAGAATGCCCTTTTAAAAGTGCTCAAATTGGCTATCAAAATTATTCTCGATTAAATGATATCTGGATTTTAAGCGTTTCGCCAAAACCAGAAAAACAGGCCGAAGCTTTTGCAATGGTAGTGAACGAATGGGTGAGAGCGTATAAATTTGGTTTTTCTAAAGGAGAAATCGAACGCGCCGTTACAGAAACTATTTCAGGATACGAAAACTACTTAGACAAACTAAACGAGATTTCGCACAAACAAGTAATCGGAATGGTAAAAGACGATTATTTGAACCACGAAGTAATTGCTGATCCTAAGGCAGAATTTGAAATGACAAAAAGCATTTTGAAAAACTTGGATTCTAAAATTCTTCAGGAACAAATCAGCAAATTATACACTTCTCAAAACCGAGTTGTTGCTGTTACTGGAGTTGAAGGAGAGGCAAATTTAACTCAGGAAAAAGCTTTTGCTATTATTCAGAAAGCAGAAAACGATGCTTCGCTACAGCCTTATGTCGATACTTTTGAAGGAAAAACACTTTTAGGAAATCTAAAAATTGTTCCAGGAAAAATTGTGTCTGAGAAAAAAGAAACTACTATCGATGCCACAACTTTTGTACTTAGCAATGGCGTAAAAGTGCATTATAAATTTGCTGATAAAAATAAGAAACAGGTAAATCTAGAAGCCGAAAGTTTTGGAGGAATGTCTTTGTATAAAACAGAAGATTTGCCTTCAGTATATCGTTCTACCAGTTTGGCAATGATGTCTGGAGTTGGCGAACTTTCTAATGTTGATTTGGAAAAGGTTTTAAAAGGAAAAATTGCAAATTCTTATGTTACCATCAATTCTTTAACAGAGCAGGTAACTGGTTCTGCCAACGTAAAAGATATTGAAACCATGATGGAATTGGTGCATTTACGTTTTGTACAGCCAAGATTTGATGTTCAGATGTACGATCTTTTAAAGCAAAGACTTCAAAATTCTTTGAAAAATAGAGAAAATGATATCAATGCCAAGATGCAAGACAGTATGTCTAATATTGTTTACGGAAAAAACAATCCTAAAATCCGTCAGCTGAATCAAAAGTATATTGATGATTTATCTTTTGAAAAAATGAAAGCGATTTACACCGATCGTTTTGCAGATGTATCCAACTTTGAATTTTATATTGTTGGAGATGTTACGCCAGAAGTTTTAAAACCATTATTAGAAAAATATATTGCGAGTATAAAAGGTGTTAAGCGAAAAGAAACCTTTAGTAAAGATTATCCAAAATGGATATCAACAAAAATTGACCGAGATGTTTTTATTAAAATGGAAACGCCTAAAAGTTCGGTTAATATTGTTTTCTTAAAAGACTATGCTTACTCACAAAAAAATAGAATTTTAAATTCTTATCTAGGCGACATTCTAACGTTGCGTTATACAGAAAGTCTTCGCGAAAAAGAAGGAGGAACTTATGGTGCGCACGTTAAAGGAGGATTGGATAAAGATCCTGTTTCAAAAGCACGAGTAGAAATTACCTTTGATTGTGATGCTGATAAAGTGGAGCATTTACTACCAATTGTGTATCAGGAAATTGATAAAATCAAAAAAGGAGAAATCGCTGCAGAAGATATCGAAAAAACCAGAACCAATTATTTGAAATCAAGAGAAGACAGCAAAAACTTCAATAGTTATAGCATGAGCGTACTTTCTAATTATTTTGAAGAAGGCTATAACATGAATGATCCTAAAAATTTTGAGGATATTGTAAAAAGCATTTCTGCGAAAGATATTCAGGAATTCGCCATTTCATTATTTGAAAAAGCAGATTCTTATGAAATAGTTTTCAAACCACTAAAATAATCTGACCCCTTTTTATTAGAGTTTAATTTGTGTTTCCCTATCAAATAAAATTTTGAATTAGTAAGCAATTTAGTTTGTATAGCGGATTACTTAGAGGGTTGTTTTTTGCTATTCAACCCTCTTTTTTAAAAATTTTCCCATGAAAAAAAATATTTTTTTACTGGGCTTTTTCCTGCTGTTTTCCATATTCGTAAAGGCTCAGATCTATAATCCCATAAAATGGAAAACCAGTGTCGAGAAAATTTCTGATACTGAATACGAATTGCAGGCAAAAGCCATTATAGAATCGGGCTGGCATTTATACAGTCAGGAAGTTTCAGACGGAGGTCCGATTCCTACTCATTTTAATTTTATCAAAAGTGCCGATTTTCAGTTAACAGATGCTGTAAAAGAAGAAAAAGGAAAAACGATCAATGATCCTGTTTTCAAAATGCAGATTAAGTTTTTTGAGAAAGAAACCACTTTTAGACAGCGTATAAAAATACTTTCATCAAAACCGTTCAAAATCAATGCTGAAGTTGAATTTATGGTTTGTAATGACGAAAACTGTCTTCCGCCAAGTTCAGACGAATTGGAGTTTATGATTAGCCCTTCCGCGAAAGCGAAAACTTTAATTGAAACTGCTGTAAAAGAAGAAAATAAAACGGTTGAAATAGATTCTGCTATTATCGAAACAAAACCGCAAAAAGCAGCAATTGTTCCTGTAGAAGCGGTAAAAACGCCAAAAAAAGAACTAAAAAAAGCAAAATCTGAAACCGAATCCAAAAGTTTGTGGACGATTTTTTTATTATCATTTTTCTCTGGATTTGCGGCTTTACTAACGCCTTGTGTTTTCCCAATGATCCCAATGACGGTGAGTTTTTTTACCAAGCAAAGCAAAACAAAATCACAGGGAATTAGAAAAGCCGTTTTTTACGGAATCGCAATTATTGCCATTTATATCTTTTTGGGAGCGGTTGTAACTTGGGCTTTTGGAGCAGATTCTCTCAATGCGCTTTCGACAAACGTTTGGTTTAATTTGATCTTTTTTGTCCTTTTAATGGTTTTTGCTTTTTCGTTTTTAGGAGCATTCGAAATTATGCTTCCAAATGCGTGGGCCAACAAAGTCGATTCGCAAGCAGACAAAGGCGGAATCGTCGGAATATTGTTTATGGCATTGGCATTGGCGATTGTTTCGTTTTCTTGTACGGGACCAATTGTTGGTACATTATTAGTCGAAGCGGCTTCTCGCGGCGGAATCGCACCGTTTGTCGGAATGTTTGGTTTTTCTCTGGCTTTGGCTTTGCCGTTTACTTTATTTGCTGCGTTTCCGGGTTGGTTGAATTCATTGCCAAAATCGGGTGGCTGGCTCAATTCGGTTAAAGTATGTTTAGGATTTTTAGAAATGGCTCTGGCTTTTAAATTTCTGTCTAATGCCGATTTGGTGCTGCAATTACACTGGTTCGAAAGAGAAACATTCTTAGCAATTTGGATTGCCATTTTTGGAACATTGACTTTTTATTTGTTTGGAAAAATCCAATTACCGCATGATAGTCCGATTTCGAATTTAAGTGTTCCAAGATTAGGATTGGGCGTTTTAGTTTTGGCTTTTACGATTTATCTGATTCCCGGAATTTGGGGTGCGCCTCTTAAAATGATCAGCGGTTTTCCGCCACCAATGCATTACAGCGAAATTCCAAATGGTCTCAATAATTCTTCTTCAAAAGAAATAACGCAAAACCTGCCAGAAGGTGCAGAACTTGGTCCGCACAATATTATGGCTTTTACCGATTATGATTTAGGAATGCAATATGCCAAGAAAATCGGAAAACCAGTTATGATCGATTTTACGGGTCATGCGTGCGTAAACTGCCGTAAAATGGAAGACAACGTTTGGTCTGACGAAAAGGTGCAAAAAATCTTAAAAGGCGATTTAGTTTTAATTTCGCTGTATGTAGACGATAAAAGAGAATTGCATCCGAATGAGCAAATTACGTCTCAGATAACAGGAAAAAAATTGAAATATATTGGACAGAAATGGAGCGAATTTCAAACGCTTACTTATAAAACCAATGCACAGCCGTTTTATGTTTTAGTTAATCATAACGGAGAAGCGCTTAACGAAACGTCGGCCTATAATCCAGATGTCGAAGATTATTTGAATTGGCTCAAAAAAGGAGTTTCAAAATTTGAGAAAAGCTAAAGTTCAGGATTTGTACTTTATTTATAATTATGTTGTTAATCAAAAAGGGAATAGCTCGAAAACTATTCCCTTTTTTGTCCTAAGAATATTAAGAAAGTACAGTGTTTGGCAGAACACTAGTTTACCAACAGACATTCCTAGAAAATGCTTAAATGTTCCGCTAGGAACATTTCGTCGGTAGTTTTTTGGCCACAGATTAAAAGATTTTCACAGATTTTTTTATGTTCCGCTAGGAACATTTCATCGGTAGCAATAATTATTCAACGTTCTGTAGGAACGTTACATTTTTTTTGCATCATTTTTTAAATTGGGTATATCAAACGTTCCTACGGAACGTGACTGCGGGGTTATTATTGTTTTTACCAACCAAACATTCCTACGGAATGATTATTTGATATTTATTGTTCCGCTAGGAACATTTCGTTGGTTGCAAAATTTAAAGTCAATGGATCTAAATGTCCATAAAAAAAGGTATCCAGAACTTGTTGAAATACAGGATCTGCATTTTCTACCTGAACAAAAAGACTCATAGACGAGTGTAGTTTTCTAGCTCCAAGTTCGCCCAAAATGCCTTCAGCAGATTTTTTCTTGTAAGTCAAAAGTAATTTTGAAATCTCGATTAAATGTTTTGCCAAAATGGGGTGTTTCAAATATTCCGTTGCTTCTTTCAAATCGGCTATACCATAATAATCAGAAAGAGTACTTTTTCCTAAACCTTTAATCTGCGGAAAAATAAACCACATCCAATGCGTTTCTTTTTTACCTTTTTTGATTTCAGAAAAAGCAGTTAAATAAAGTTTGTTCTGTGCATCTAAAAATCGGGTCAAATCATTTTTTGCGTAGATCATCTTTTGATTGTGTATTAAATGGTTAAATCTAATTTCTGTAACGGGTAACATTATATTTTTTTTATAGAACTAAGTCAAATTTTCGATACCCAAAAGTAGAACGGATATCGCTGTAAGAATTATAGAATTCTGATCTGTCTTTACATAATTCCGATAGCTCTGTAAGAATCACTTGTTAATTAATTTTTAAAGTTTCTAAATAAGCGAAATTCTAATGTTATTTTAATGTACGGCAAAAAATATGGGTCTAAATTGCGCGCTCACAAAAATTAGAATAACACCGCTAAATCATTGGGTTTTTAGATGAAAAAAGATAGTTTTTTGCCAACTAAGAAGTAAAATTTAGCAGTAGAATAAAATATTTATTTTAGAAATGTTGAATAAAATTAAAAATAGCTTTTTATGTAAATGCCTTCAGGCGTTGCTTGTCGGCTATTTTCTAATTAGCAGTTTGAACATTTCTAATAGCGTGAGCCGCATCTTGACCGATAATGCTGAAACCTACACCGTAAAAGGGATTACGTGTAATTTCTTGAAAAAAATCTTCAAATGCGACGGAATTCCAGAAGAACTGGATGACTATAAAACAAAAGATACTAAAACAGCCAAATTAGCAAAAGGAATTCCCTTAATGGAATATTTGATTTCATCAGAATCATTGATGCCTAATATGGGTTTTCGAATTGAATCTGAAGGCAAAAAATATATTGATAATACAATCTTCTCCTTTGGTTTTCATGGTAAAATAGACATACCGCCTCCTCGGCTGAATTCATAAATACTTGTTTTTTAAGGATTAGGATCAAAATCTTAATCTATAAGTGCGGTTTTTGCCGTATATTTATTCTATGTAATAATCTTGTATTTATACTTACATTTCATGACACCATTTAAACGTTTTTATAACTTATTGCAGCTCGATAAGCGCGATGTATATCAAATTATCTTCTATGCTGCATTTGCAGGGTTAGTAAATCTTTCTCTGCCTTTGGGAATCCAAGCCATTATTAATTTTATTCAAAGCGGACAGCTGAGCGTTTCGTGGATCGTTCTAGTGATTCTGGTAACAATTGGAGTTGGTTTTGGAGGAGTCCTTAACATTTTACAGCTGCGTATTGTAGAGAATCTGCAGCAGCGAATTTTCGTTCGTTCTTCTTTCGAATTTGCTTACAGAATGCCTTTAATTAAATTTAAAGAAATGTATTCTGAGTATGCTCCAGAAAAAGCCAATCGTTTTTTCGATACGCTGATGGTGCAGAAAGGTACAGCTAAATTGTTGTTAGATTTCTGTACAGCATTTCTTCAGGTCGGTCTGGGGATTATTTTATTAGTTCTCTACCATTCTTTCTTTATGGTAATCGGACTTCTTTTTATTGTGATTTTATATGTCATTTTTAAATTTTCTTATAAAGACGGACTGGAAACCAGTTTGAACGAATCAAAATTTAAATATAAAGTTGCAGCTTGGCTTCAGGAAATTGCCAGAAACAGAGAAAGTTTCCGCAGAAAAGGAGCTTTTGAATATGCTCTGGAACGAAATGACGGCTATGTAACCAACTACGTCAATTACCGTGAAAAACACTTTCAGGTAATGAAAAAACAATACATTCAGCTTACTATTTTTAAGGTAATTGTTACTGCTGCCTTATTATCGATCGGTGGTTTTCTGGTAATTCACCACCAAATGAACATAGGGCAGTTCGTAGCAGCTGAGATCGTAATTGTATTATTAATCAATTCGGTAGAAAAAATTATCTTCGGTTTGGAGTCTTTCTACGACGTTTTGACTTCTGTTGAAAAAATCGGTCAGGTGACAGATATGGAGATTTCGTGCATTCCGCAAACTTCAGACAAAACAGAAAAAGGAATCAATATCGAAACCGAAAGCATTAATTACAATTATCCGCAACACAATAAAAAATCGCTTAAGAATATCAATTTAAAAATCTCTCAAGGAGAAAAAATTATTCTTACCGGAACAAACGGTGCAGGAAAAAGTACTTTACTGCGATTGCTTTCGGGCGTTTTAGAACCAGAAAGCGGTGCTATGTATGTGACAGACAATTATATGAATCGTCTTAACGAAGATACTTATAGAGCGCAGGCAGGAACCTACTTGCAGGGAGACACGCTTTTTGCAGGAACGATTCGCGAAAATATTGTTTTTGGAAACGAAAAACTAAATAGCGATGATTTAAAATGGGCTTTAGACAATGTTGGTCTTACACCGTACATTAAAACTTTCGAAAACGGGTTGGAGAATCAAATTCATCCCGGAGGTCGTGAACTTTCTGCTTCTGATGTTCAAAAAATTCTTTTGGCCAGAAGTATTGTGGGGAGACCGAATATCTTATTCTTAGAAGATCCAGTAGATAAAATGGACGACATAACTTCGAGTAAAATAGTTGATTTTTTACTTTCTGAAGAAAATGACTGGACTGTTATTGTAACTTCTAAAAATGATGTTTGGAAAAGCAAATGCACTCGTATGATTACGATTGATGACGGAAAAATTATTAACGACATAAAGCTTTAATCATGCTCAACATATCTAAAGATAATAACGTACTTATAACGCCGGGCAAATACAAATCGATTACAAGCGTTGCCCGCAGACCGCATTACAGAATTTTGAACAAAGTCATTATCGGATTTTTGATTTTTCTAGTATGCTGCCTTTTCTTGCCTTGGACGCAGAATATTTCAGGAAGCGGTTCTGTAACAACTTTAAAACCAGATCAAAGACCGCAAACAGTTCACAACGCTATTGCGGGACGTATTGAAAAATGGTTTGTAAAAGAAGGAGATTATGTAAAAAAAGGAGATACGATACTTTTTATTTCGGAGATCAAAGAAGATTACTTGGATCCGAATCTGGTTGGCAATACCAAACAACAAGTAGATGCCAAAAAAATGGCTGTAGAATCGTATGGCGATAAAGTAAATTCTCTTGATGTGCAGGCACAGTCGCTAAACACAGAAAGACAATTGAAATTACAGCAAGCGCAGAACAAAATTCGCCAGTCATTGCTAAAAATAAAAAGTGACAGTATGGATCTTGTGGCAGTTAAAACACAGCTTCGAATTGCAAAAACGCAATTTGATCGTTCGACTGCTTTAAACAAAGAAGGTTTAAAACCTTTGACAGATGTCGAGCAAAAAAGATTAAAATTGCAAGAATCTGAAGCTTATGTAATTACGCAAGAAAATAAATTGCTAAGCAGCAAAAACGAATTGATTAATGCGAAAGTAGAAATCAATAGAATTACGGCAGAATATGCTGAAAAAATTTCAAAATCGAGAAGCGACAAATTTACCGCTTTAAGCACGCAGTACGACACAGAAGCTCAGGTAAATAAACTAGAAAACCAGTACACCAATTATAGACTTAGAAATGGTTTGTACTACATTACAGCACCTCAAAGCGGTTATGTAAACCGTGCTTTATTGGCGGGTCTTGGAGAAACTATTAAAGAAGGAACTTCTGTGGTAAGCATTATGCCTTCTAAATACGATATTGCGGTAGAAACGTACGTTGATCCGATCGATTTACCGTTGGTTCACCGCGGTGCAAAAGTTCGTGTTTGGTTTGACGGATGGCCAAGAATCGTATTTTCGGGATGGCCAGGATTGTCTTACGGAACTTACGGAGGAAAAGTCGTTGCTATTGAAAACTTTATAAGCCCGAACGGAAAATACAGAATATTAGTAGCTCCAGACGGAGTAGACCGCCATTGGCCTAAAGAGTTAAGCATCGGTGCCGGAGCGCAAAGTATTGCTTTGCTTGAAACGGTTTCGGTTTGGTATGAGATTTGGCGAAACTTGAATGGTTTCCCGCCAAACTATTATAATTCAGGCGAAAAAGAAGAAAAAGGAAAGGAGAAAAAGTAAAATGAGAAATCTTGTAAAACTGTTTTCTTTCTTACTGGTATTTTGTTTTTCTACGCTGCAGAGTCAGAACTTTAATCAAGAGGAACTTACTTATATCGAGTTCTTGGGTTATGTAAAAAAATACCACCCATTGGTAAAACAAGCCAATCTTGAAGTGTCGAATGCGCAGGCAAAATTGATGACGGCGCGAGGCGGATTTGATCCAAAATTGGAAGTAGATTACAATAAGAAAGAATTTAAAGGCACAGAATACTATTCGTTATTAAACAGCAGTTTCAAAATTCCGACTTGGTATGGAGTAGAGATTAAAGCAGGTTTTGACGATACAAGCGGCGAATATTACAATCCGCAAAATAAAACTCCAGAAGCCGGTTTAACTTCGCTTGGAATTAACGTTGCTTTGGGGCAGGGAATGTTTATTAACCAAAGAATGGCCGATGTAAGAGAAGGTAAACTTCAGGTAAAATTAAGCGACGCCCAGCGAAAACTAAGAGCCATCGAAGTTTTATATCAGGCTAGTGAAGCGTATTTTGAATGGAGAAAAAGCTATAACGAAGCCGAATTGTACAAAAACTATTTAGGTTTTGCCAGCACTCGTTTTCAAGGAGTTAAAAAACTAATCGCTGCGGGAGATGCACCGGCAATTGATAGCGTTGAAGCTAAAATTACAGTGCGAAATAGAGAGCTGAATGTTGAAAACGGAAATCTTAAATTAGCGAAAGCAAAACTAAAACTGGCTAATTTTTTATGGATTGAAAATGTTCCAGTTGAATTGGGAGATGTGGTAAAACCAGAACAAAATCTAATACAGACAATTGAGGAAACCTTAAGAACGGATGCTATGATGGTCGATGTGGAGTCGTTAGATTCGCACCCAAAAATTCAGTCTTTAGAAACTAAAATGGATATTTTGGAAGTCAATCGACAGTTGAAAGCCAATTCATTGCTTCCAAAAATAAATGTCGGTTACAATTATATTTCAGAACCGAATTATTGGAATAATTTCAACGCTGATGATTATAAGTTTAATATCGATTTTAGTTTTCCGATTTTCTTAAGAAAAGAACGCGGAAGTTTAAAAATGGCAAAACTGAAAATTCAGGATATGCAGTACGATATTGGACAGCAGCGATTGGAGCTTAAAAATAAAATCAAAGCACAGCAGACCGAAATTGCTTCTTTAAGAAAACAAAAAATCGTAATCGATAATCTGGTAAACGATTATATGACGATGCTGAATTCAGAAGAAAAATTATTTTCTTTTGGCGAAAGTTCGATTTTCTTAATCAATTCGAGAGAAAATAATTTGGTAAGTGCAAAGCTTTCGCAAATAAGTTTAGAAAACCAATTTTATCTTTCGAATGCCGAATTGTATAAAATATTGGCCAATCCAGATTAAAAATCTTGATAATCTAATTCAACATAGCCCACGGTTTCAACCGTGGGAACGTAAAGAATATCCGCATTGTGTTCCAGATTTGCAAATGAAAACACATTGCTTCCCTGCATATAATAGCTTTCATTATATTAATTTTCAGAATTTAAATTCAAAAAAGCTTCAGATCTCTTTCTGAAGCTTTTTTATTTAGAGAATAATCCAAACTTCTTTTTAAATTTGGAAAAAAGAAATTAATCCAAAACATGAAACAAGCAATTGTCAATGCTGTTGTGCATACAGGTGACGAAATAATAGAAAACGGAGTTGTAATTGTAGAAAACGGAACTATTATTTCGGTACAGACAGAAGTTCCAAACGATATTCAAACAATCGACTTAAAGGGAAATCACCTTGCCGCAGGATTTATAGATATTCAGATAAATGGCGGAGAAAAGTATTATTTCAGCCAGACTCCAAACGAAGAAACCATTCAGGATATTTATGAAGCCAGCATGAAATACGGCACAACACATGTTTTACCCTGTTTAATTTCTTCTTCGCGAGAAACCATTCTGCAAGGAATTGAAGCCGTTCGCGATTATATGAAAAAACATAAAAATGGCGTAATCGGAATGCATTTAGAAGGCCCATTTTTAAATCCGCAAAGACGTGGCGCGCACAGTATCGATCAAGTTCGAAAACCCACCAACGAAGAACTTCAAGAAATTATTAGCAAAGGAAAAGACGTTATAAAAGTCATTACAATTGCTCCAGAATGTTTTACAGAAGAACAATTGAATATGCTAATCGAAAGCGGTATAACAATCTCTATCGGACATTCGACCATAACACACAAAGAAGCACAATTTTATTTTTCGAAAGGAATAAACCTCGTAACGCATCTCTTTAATGCTATGACGCAGTTCGGACATCGCGAGCCAGGTTTGGTCGGAGCTGTTTTTGAAAATGAAGAAGTATATGCTCCAGTTATTTTAGACGGCGTGCATTGCGATTATGCGGCCGCTAAAATTGCGTATAAATTAAAACAGGATAAATTTTTCTTAATTAGTGACGCGACATTTTTAGGTCGAAAAGTTTCCAATTTTAAATGGGATAATTTTGATGCTCATTTGGTAGACGGTTTCTATAGAAATGAAGACGGAAATCTAGCTGGAGCCTCAATCTCGATGACAGAAGCCGTGCAAAATGCCTTTAATAATCTGAACATTTCGGCAGATGAAGCCATAAAAATGGCAACCATAAGAGTCGCTGCAGCAATTGGCCTGCAAGATAAAGTAGGAAAAATCAAGTTAGGATTTCCTGCGAGTTTTGTCCAGTTCAATTCTGATTTATCAGCAATCAAAACTTTGGACTTGAGCCAATAGAATTCTAAAATATAACTTTTAAGTATAGTAGGTATTGGTATAAACTTACGGTTAGTATATTTTATATTCGTATTTTTCTTGCAAGAAGCTTGTTTATACCAAGCATATTTATAGTTTTGCAGGAATATTTAACCCCAAACCTACTTACTTACTGATGAGAAAAAACACTCACTTTTTTGTACTTGCCCTATTGGCAAGTATTATTTTTGGCTGCAGTGACGATGGCGAAAACTACAAGCCAAATTACCTACCAAGCATTGACGCCTCAGCTTTACCCACAGAAAATAAACCGATGATCCTATTTGAAGATGACGAAAGTCCTTCAAAAATGTATGATAAAACAGACCGCTGGTTTCGAGTAAACGAACCCTTTCAGGTTATCCAAAAAGGAAAAGATTCTGTACAAGTTTCCCTGTATTCTCCAGTTGGATTGACAGATGTAAAAGTCTATGCAAAACTGCCTAATTACGACAAGAAGTTTTTGCTTTTTAGCTTTTCAAAAGTTCCCGCATTTCATCGTTCGTTTCATAAAATTCCTTTGACAGACAAGACAAACGATTATTTGTTAGAAACAGGAAATACCGTGACTATTGATAAAATAGAAGGATTTTCGTCTGGAGCAATTGAGTTTTCAGTAGAATCGGAAGATCCTTTATTCCAAAAATTCAAAAAAATAAAATCGAACCATTTAGTTCAGTTTCATGACGGTTACCACATTAACGAATTGGGTAAATTTCTTCCAATGAATCCGGCATTGGCAAAAGAAGCGATTACGATGATTATCAATTATTCGTATGCACTGAGCCATCCTTTGTATTACAGCACTTTTACCAATTTCGATAAATACAAACAAGAGCAAGCAACAACAGCAGGAACTGCAATAAACGGGGCCTTAAACTGGCACGGGAATGCTGACGATGTTGATGGCGTTTACGACTATTATTCGAAAGAAGAAATCGAAAAAATATATTGGAATTACTTGGATAAAAGACCCGTTTGGATGGCTATGGTAGGAGGAGATTCTGCTTGGGGCGGAGGAAATCTGGCATCGCAATGGGAATCGGGTTATGTAACCGGACATTGGGTAGGAGAAATGTCGGTTTGGTCTCACGAATATTCTCATCATATTGGTTTTAGCCATAGCAGCAATCTTGCAAATAGCGGAGAGGGCGGAGGACAGCAGGAAATGCTGACTCATTTTTATAAATACCTGATTCATTTGAATGATCTTCCGTTTACAGATCCAGAGGTTTTAAAAACGTATTCAAAAACAGCTTACGTAAAAGGAAGTTATAAAAAACCAGTATTTAAAATCGATCCTAAAAATCCATTTTTGCTGAAATATAAAGGCGAAGGAAAATGGAACTAAAATATACCTCACACATGAAACATATTCTGCCCCTAATTTTAGCACTTTGTTTGTTTACCAATTGCAGTAAAGATGATGTTGCCTCTAAAGATTACACCTATTATTATCCGACTGATGAAGCGTCGATTACAAACGAAAATATTCCAGGAAGTACAGAAGCATTTGACCCAAAAGGCATCGCTATTGCCAATGAAAAACTGTATGTGATCAACGGAAATGTTTTGGAGATTTTTAATGCTCTAACATTGCAACACATTAAAACCATAAAAGAATATAAAAAAGGAACCACAACCATTGCGCTGACGAGTTTAACATCGGTTAGCGTTGATAACGGCCGTATTTATGTTGGAAGTACAGAATCGAGATTGTTTGTTTTTGATGAAGCTACTACTGCCGGAATCAGCACGGTTGGAAACGGACAATGGTGGCAGACTTTTGTACACGTTTTTGGCGTTGTGGCAAAAGACGGATTGATATTCGTAAAGGAAAAAGAAAAAAGCATCAAAGTTTTTGAAGCTTCTCAAATTACCGAAACAAGCGATTGGAATTTACAGCCTATTGCCAAACTGAATACCTTAAACGGATACACAGAAGTATATTCTATGGATGTTTCTGATGGAAATCTGGTTGTGGCAGGAAGAGATGCAAAAAGCTATTTATATTACAGTGTTGCAAATATTAAAGCAAATGCTGCAGCTTCTCTGACAACACCTATTGAACCGCAAAAAGTACAATTTGTAGATATCAAGCCAATTGCGGTTTCTTTCAGTAAAGATTGGGCTGTAACTTCAGAAAATATTGGAAGCGCGTCTTATTTAAAACTATATCCAAAAGCAGGTTTCGTTAAAATGAATTACAAAGCAGCTTTAAGCGTTTCTGATATTTTAGGAAAAAATGCATTCGGAACCATTGTAGGAACAGCTCAGCTGGACGACCGCATTTTCTTGTCTGATAATACCAATAAAAAAATCAGAGTAATCAAACTGAATAAATCTGTAATTGCAGAACAAAATAATTAAAATTTTAAATTCCAATTTTGAAATTCCAAATTCCAACCTTCCAATTGGAATTTGGAATTTTTTTATTTTAATTGTTTTCAAGATGTGACAAATCCCAACGGGATTGTATGTTTATAGAAATTTTATTTAGGTTACGATTATACGACCCCTTCGGGGTCGCACATAACAGCTTTTGAGTCTTTATAAATATTTGACCTCTTCGAGGTCCTAATGAAAATAAATAATACGTTGGTTATAATTAAAAATTAAATTCCGTCAATTGGGATTTGGAATTTTTAATATTGGAATTTCCTTTTAAAATAACCTACTAAATTGATAGGGAAATAAAAGTTTTAACAATTTATGCCTTAAAATTGAAAATAACTGTTTAAATTTGCACTCGCTATGAAGAAACAGAACCAGAAAATGAATAATTATTATCGCCACAGTATGATGTGCTGTGTTGCTGTTATGGTATTTATTGATCTGGCTTATATATAAAATAATAAAATTTATTTCGAAAGCCTTTCAACTTATATATGAAAGGCTTTTTTGTTTTTAAAACTCAAAAAATGATTGAATTAAAAAATGTAACCAAAACTTTCCATCAGAAAGACAAAATCGTTTCGGCTTTGTCTGATGTCTCGCTTAGAGTTCCTGAAGGGAAAATTTTTGGTGTAATTGGAACTTCAGGAGCGGGAAAAAGTACGCTGATTCGCTGTGTCAATTTATTAGAAAGGCCAACTTCTGGTGAAATTATAGTGGATGGTAAAGCGCTAATGCAATTATCAAATGCAGAATTGGCAATAGAAAGAAGACAAATCGGAATGATTTTTCAGCATTTTAATTTGCTTTCTTCACGAACTGTTTTCGATAATGTGGCTTTTCCGCTAGAATTGGCAGGAACTCCTAAAAACGAAATCAAAACGCGTGTTTTAGAATTGTTGCAATTGGTTGGTTTGGCCGAAAAAGCAAACGATTATCCAGCAAGTCTTTCGGGCGGGCAGAAACAAAGAGTTGCGATTGCGAGAACTTTAGCCAATAATCCGAAAGTGCTTTTGTCTGATGAAGCGACAAGCGCATTAGATCCTGCGACAACAAGATCAATTTTAAATTTATTGAAAGACATTAACAAACGTCTGAATATTACGGTTCTGTTGATTACACACCAAATGGAAGTGGTAAAATCAATTTGTGATGAAGTGGCGGTTATCAGTCACGGAAAATTGATAGAGCAGGGAAGTGTAGGCGAAATTTTTGCAGACCCGAAACACGAATTGACAAAAGAGTTTATCGCTTCGTCTCTTCATATTGATATTCCAGAAGTTTATCAGGATAAATTGCAAAAGCAGGATAACGGAAGTTTAAATCCGTTATTGAAATTGGAAATGACAGGAAAATCGGTTAACGAACCTGTGATCTCAGAAGTGTCAAGAATTTTTGATACCGATTTCAAAATCGTAAGCGCGCAAATGGATCAGGCTGGCGAAGTTAATTTTGGTGTCATGCTGATTGAACTTTCAGGAAAACGCGAAAATTACGATGCGGCGATTCAATATTTTAATTCCAAACACATTAAAACAGAAATTTTAGGTTATGTCTGATTCTATTATAGATTTATTGCTAAAAGGAACATGGGAAACCATTGTTATGACTTTTGTATCGGGCTTTTTCGGTTTTTTATTAGGACTTCCAACAGGAATCTTGCTTTTCCTAACCCGTAAAAACCAGATTTTAGAGCAGCCAGTTTTAAACAGAACATTATCTGTTATAGTAAATGTTTTTCGTTCTATTCCATTCATTATTTTAATCGTTTGGATGATTCCCTTTACGCGTGCCATTGTGGGAACTTCAATTGGAGTAAGTGCCGCTTTGGTTCCGTTAAGTATTGGTGCAGCGCCTTTTATTGCACGTTTGGTAGAAAATAGCTTGCTAAGCCTTCCGTCAGGATTGATCGAAGCGGCAAGAGCATTAGGCGCAACACCTTTTCAAATTGTGTACAAAGTATTATTGCCAGAAGCATTGCCATCTTTAATCAATGCGGCTTCGATTACTTTAATCACGCTTGTCGGATATTCGGCAATGGGTGGAGCAGTTGGCGCTGGCGGATTAGGACAAGTTGGTTATCAGTATGGCTATATTGGTTATGATGCGGTAACGATGAATTCTGTTCTGGCTTTATTGGTCATTTTAGTATTCATAATTCAGTTTGCAGGAGACAGATTATCAAAACGATTTGACCATAGGTAACAATAAAGATTAAATTTTACCGCAAAGTGCGCAAAGTTTTTTTTTAGAATATGATAGGTTTTACAGAAAGGCAAAGTTCGCAAAGCTTTGCGAACTTAAATTGTGTTCAACAATGAAATCTTGTTAACCTTTTGCGAAAAACCTTTGCGAACTTTGCGGTAAAAACACACACATAAATAATTAAAAATTGAAAATATGATTACGAAAACAAATTTTTTAAAAACAGCTGGAGTAGTTGCTTTAGCACTTGTTTTATCAAATTGCGGAAATAAAAAAAATAACGATCCTCATTTTATTAAAGTGGGAGTGGCTTCTGGACCAGAACTAAAAGTAGCTGAAGCGGCTAAAAAAGTAGCCAAAGAAAAATTCGGATTGGAAGTAGAGCTGGTTTCTTTCAACGATTATGTAATTCCGAATGAAGCTTTAAGTCAAGGTGATATTGATGCCAATGCATTTCAGCACAAACCGTATTTGGATGAGCAGTCTAAACAAAGAGGTTACAAACTGGCCATTATCGGAAATACATTTGTGTATCCAATTGCAGGATATTCAAAAAAAATAAAAAGCCTTTCTGAATTGAAAAACGAAAGCACCATTATTATTCCGAATGATCCAACAAACGGTGGACGTTCTTTATTGCTTTTACAGAAAAACGGATTATTGAAATTGAAAGACGGCGTTGGTTTATTGCCAAAAGTGACCGATATTGTTGGGAATCCTAAAAACTTAAAGATTTTAGAATTAGAAGCGCCTCAATTGCCTCGCGCTTTAGATGATGAAAACGTTTCTATCGCCATCATCAACAATACGTTTGCTTCTGCTGCAGGATTAGTTCCGTCTCGTGATGCTTTGTTTATTGAAGATAAAGAATCGCCTTATGTGAATTTGGTGGTGAGCCGTGAAGACAATAAAAACGAAGAAAAAGTAAAACAGTTTTTACAGGCTTTTCAATCTCCAGAAGTAGAAAAAGTAGCTCAAGAACAATTTAAAGGCGGAGCGGTAAGAGGCTGGTAATTTGAGTTATGAATTATGAATTATGAGTTATGAGTTATGAGTTTCACTTGAAACCTCAAACTTGAAACATAAAAAGACAGATGATTTTATCATCTGTTTTTTTTATAAAATAAATCGTATTATGTTGTTTTTCAGTCTTTTGTAGGTATTTGTTTTTTAGAACGGCAAGTAATTTTGTACTGTTAATTTCTAAGAACAATTACAATGAAAATTCTAAGTCTGATTGCTTACTCTTATTTTATTTTCTTTGGAAATCTGAATGAAAGTAGAGTTTCAGGAGAACCAATAAGTCCTGATATGGAACGTCTTTATGTTCAGCTTCAAGAAGTAAAAAACACAATTTCGAAAAATAATACCTACAATACAAAAATTGCTTTTTTAATCGATATGAAGATTAAATCTGGCAAAAACAGATTTTTTGTTTACGATCTCGAAAATAATAAAATTCTTGAAGAAGGTCTGGTTGCCAATGGCTCTGGATCTGAAACCAATGTAAGAGGAGATCTAAAATTCAGCAATGAACCCAATTCTAAATGCACTTCGTTAGGGTGTTATGCGATTGGAAAATCGTATCGCGGAATGTTTGGTAAAGCCTATAAATTGCAAGGTTTGCATGATACCAATAGCAACGCCGAAAAAAGGGCAATTGTCTTGCATCCTTATTCAGCGGTGCCAAATGAGGAACAGGATTATTATATCTACAATAGTCAAGGCTGTCCGATGGTTAGCGAAGCTTTTTTCAAAAAATTAGAAAAGATTATTGACAGCTCCAAATCAAAAATAATTTTGAGTATTTATTATTAGTTTTTTAAGGGGCAGAGAGACAAAGGGACAGAGGGACAGAGGTTTTAAGATTTGGAGGTTTCAAGTTTCAAGTTTCAAGTTTTTGTAGGGTCATAATTCATAACTCACAACTCATAATTCATAACTCTTTTTCCTCATAACTTTATAAAACAAATCTTTGATTTTGTAAGACTTACGTTTTTTATATGGACTAAATTAGAGTTCAATTTAAAAACAAAAGCCATGAGATCAATTTGGACAGGTTCGGTAAGTTTTGGATTAATTAATATTCCGATAAAAATGTTTTCGGCAGTGCAGGAAAGCAGTTTGGATATGGATATGCTTGACGCGAAAGATCATGCCAACATCAAGTTTAAGCGTGTTAATGAAGACACGGGTAAAGAGGTTGATTTTGGAAATATAGTAAAAGGATACAAACTAGATGATAAATATGTCATTTTAGAAGATTCTGATTTTGAAGCTGCCGACGCGATTAAAACCAAAACAATTGATATTGAAAGTTTTGCTTTCGAAAAAGAAATCCAAAGTATTTACTACGAACAGCCGTATTATCTCGAACCAGACAAAGGCGCGATGAATGCGTACGGATTGCTCCGCGATGCGCTCGAAGCTTCTGGAAAAGTTGGCGTTACGAAATTTGTACTGCGAAACAAAGAAAGTTTGGCGATTTTAAAACCATACAAAAATGTGATTGTTTTAAATCGAATTCGATTTGAACAAGAAATTCGAAGTACAGATGAATTAAAGCTTCCGCCAATGTCTAAAAAGGCAACAAAAGAAATGGATATGGCCGAAAAACTAATCGACCAACTGACAGAGAAATTTGATATTTCGGGTTATAAAGACGAATATACCGCTAAGCTTTTAGATATCATTAAAAAGAAAGCCAAAGGAAAACCGCAAAAGGCAGCTCCAAAACTAAAAGTCGTACACAAACAAAGCGACGATTTAATGTCGATGCTAAAAGCAAGTTTAGAGACCAAAAAGAAAAAATCGTCTTAACTGTTCTGGCTTGCTTCTAGTTTATGAATAATCTTTTTAATATTGGCGCCTTTGGATAAAACAGGTTTCCATAAATCGCCTTTTTTCTCAAATCGCTGCAAAACATTTTTAATAGTAAATTGTGACGGATGCAGTTTTTCATTGACTTCGCTCCACTCTAAAGGCGTTGAAACTGTAGCGCCTGGTTTTGGGCGAACAGAATAAGGCGCCGCCAAAGTTTGTCCCCTTCTGTTTTGCAAAAAGTCAATGTACAATTTATTGTTTCTTTTTTTGATGCTTCGATCTACCGAAGTAATATCCGGAAGTCTCGATTGCACTTCTTTTGCAATCAATTCACCTAAGATTTTTATAGAATCGTAATCGTATTGTGCCCCAAGCGGAATGTAGATATGAAGTCCAGAAGCGCCCGAAGTTTTGCACAAACATTCGGTTTCCAATTCGTCTAAAACTTCTTTTACGACCAACGCGGTTTGAACAACTTGTTTAAAATCATCTTTTGCAGGATCTAAATCAATTACGAGCCAATCTGGATTCTGAATATGTTTAATGGTAGAATTCCACGGATTTATTTCGATACAGCCTAAATTAGCCATATAAAGCAATGTTTCTTTATTGTTGCAAATCAGATAATCGATATCGGCATTGTTTGATTCTGAGAAGATTTTTTTGGTTTTCAACCATTTCGGAATTTTATCGACATCAACATCTTTCTGATAAAAACTTGGTCCGTCAATTCCGTTGGGGAAACGATTCATCGATTCCGGACGGTCTTTTAAATATGGAAGAATGAGTTCTGCAACTTCGTCATAATATTGAACAATTTCGCCTTTTGTGATTTTATCTTTCGGAAAATAAACTTTATTCTGATTGGTAAGATGTAAAACCGTTTTTCCGACTTTCAAATCGAAATCATTTTCTGTTTTAATCGGGGCTTTATTTTCTTTTGTAACTGTCATTTCTTCTTGGTTTAGTTTTGCTGTAGTTTCATTTTTAAAAGACAAAAGCACTTCTTCTGCTTTTTTGTCTACTCGTATTCCGAGATAAACGGGATGTCGCAAATGCTGATCCTGTGTCCATTCTGAAAATTTAACTTGACAGACGACTTTTGGTTTTACCCACTGAATTTTGTCACGTATCGGAATTTTCGCGTCAAGCGGAGATGCATCAATAAAAAGAGGTTTCAATTTGGCGTGTAAATCTTTCAGTGTGTTTTCTGTAAAGCCGGTGCCACATTTGCCAATATATTGCAGTTTTTTGCCATCATATTGTCCAAGAAGAATCGCGCCAAAATATTTTCTCGAATTTTTAGGTTCGGTAATGCCAATGATAATGGCTTCTTCTTCGTTTGCTGTTTTTATTTTCAGCCAATTGTTACTTCTTCGATTTACGGTGTAGTTACTGTCGGCTCTTTTGGCAATTATGCCTTCGGTTTTATTTTTAGCTGCTTTTTCAAATTGTTTAATTCCGTCGCCGACTGTATGTTCCGAATAGAAAACATTCGAAAAGGAATATTTATTAAAGAGAATTTTAAGCAATTCTTTTCGTTCCAAAAGCGATAATTCGGTAATGAGATTTCCATCTAGATTCAATAAATCAAAAACATAATATTTCAGATTGCCAATTCCAGTTTTCATGTAGTTTTGAAGCAGTTGAAATTCTGCTTTTCCAGCCTCATTTTCGACCACAATTTCGCCATCCAGAACCACATTATGATCTATTTTTTTTAGCTCTTCGGCAATAGGTTTGAAATTAGTATTAAAAGAAATTTCATTTCTGCTGAATAAATCTACTTTCTGTTCATTAATAACAGCAATGGTTCTGTAACCATCGTATTTATTTTCAAAAATCCATTCATCATCATCAAAAGGTTCTTCGCGAACGCTGGCAAGCATCGGTTTTAGGAATGTTGCTTTTTCAGTTTCTGGATCAGACTTTTTTTTTACTGCTTTCTTTTGAGCTGTTTTCGGCGTGGTTTTTTCTTTGGTTTTTGAAGCCACTTTTTCAGCATTTTTCTCCAATTGTTCCAAACTTCTTTTAGAAATAACCGATTTGTTTTTTTCTAAAATATCAGTATCAGAAGCATATTTATCATCTTTCTTAATTAAAAGCCAGGCGTTTTCCTGTTTTCCATGAAGTTTGACTAACGAAAATTCGCCTTTTAGTTTTTTGCCTTTTAGAATAAAACTCAAACGGCCTTTTGCCAAATCACTTAATAATTGTTTTTCGTCTGAAGCTGTTTTTTCATCAGAAGTATACGTTCCGTTATCCCAAACAATCACATTTCCTGCGCCGTAATTGCCCTCTGGAATTGTACCTTCAAAATCTTTATAGCTATAAGGGTGATCTTCGACCATCATGGCTAGGCGTTTTACTTCTGGATCCATTGACGGACCTTTTGGTACAGCCCAGCTTTTTAGAACCCCATCCATTTCCAGTCTAAAATCATAATGAAGATGAGACGCAGCATGTTTCTGCACCACGAAAATCAATTCGCTTGCCGATTTTTCGATTTTTCCTTTCGGTTCGCGCGTTTGTTTAAAATCTCTTTTCTCGTTGTATTTAGACAGTGACATAAGCTTTTGTGAGTATTAAAAGATTAGCGGAATAGCGTATAGAGCCGTTGCGACAACACCAAAAATAATATGGGCAAAGAACAGCTGAATATAATAACCTTTAAAATCAATGGGGGGTTGATGATCGGTCATTTTGAATATAACTATCCAGCTGAGTATTCCAATTACACCACTGACAGCACCTAAAATAAGTGCACTTAGTGGCGAAATTGGCAATATGTCCTTTACCCATACTATGTGATATCCCATAACAAATAGAAAACCAATAATGTAATGTATCAGCCATGCCCAAGTATCTTGTGCTTTTTTAGAAAGGCTGATATTTGTTTTTTGCAGAGCATAACTCAATAAAACAGGCTCTTTATACAATTCTCTAAAGCTTTTCGACACTGCGTAACTAAACCAAGTCATTGCCGATGTCGCCCCAATTGCAACTAGAATTAACTGTATAAGTAAATATAAAATCATAAGCCCTTTTTTGTTTGAATGAAACTCTATTTCAAAGTTACTTTCAAAAAGGCTTTTTTTGTTATAGGATTAAAAAGTGTAATTATATAATTATCAGTAAAATATGACTCTTTTGGGTTTTGGTTTGAAAAATAGCTTAGAATGATTTTAACACAATCCTATTCAACCATAGCCCAAGGTTTCAACCTTGGGTACACATATAGGAAACCACATTGCGTACCCAAGGTTGAAACCTTGGGCTATGTTTTTATATTCAAGCTGTAAAAATGTGATGATTTTGCTTCGTTTTTCTATCTGTATTTAAATAAGCTTAGCGCCTATTTTGTTTACAATATTTTATAAACAATTTATTCAACATAGCCCAAGGTTTTAACCTTGGGTACTCAATTTTGGCCTCTATGCTCCGTGTTTAAAAAATAAGAATCATTTCGCTAAAACAATCTCCAAACATTCATCCAAAATAGCCACCGCTTTTTCCATTTCTTCTTTTTCCAAATGTCCAAATCCCAAGCGGGTCGCAGTAAGATTTTTAGTTTGATACAAAATAGTTTTTGGCAGAAACAAACCATGATTAGAACATTCCTTCTGAAATTGTATCAGATTAAAATGATCCAGCCATTCGACCCAAATAGCCAAACCTCGCTGCGGAACCTTAAATTTGATTTTGCCATTTAATTTTTCATTTAAAAGAGCAACAAAATGATCACGGCGTTCTTTGTAGATTTTTTTATTTTTTTTAGAAAGGCGGTGCACTTCTCCTTCCGTAATCCATTCCGTTAAAACTTGTTCTTTGAGCACATCGATTCTCGGTTCAAGAATATTTTGATGTTTTTCAAGTTCTTTTATAAATTCCGCTGGAGCGGCAACAAAACCATAACTAAATCCTGAAGGAAGCGATCTTCCGAAAGAACCAATATAAACCACTTTTTGATTGGAATCGAAAGCAGCGAGAGGTAAAACAGGATTGTTATCATAATGAAAATCAAAATCGTAATCGTCTTCCAGAATCACAAAACCGTATTGATTGGCCAATTCAAGAACTTCGATTCTTTTTTTCGCGCTAAGCGAAATAGTCGTCGGATAATGATAATTGGAAGTTAAATACAAAACCCGAATTTTTGATGTTTCGCAGATTTCTTTCAAACGTTTCGTGTCGATTCCGTCATCATTTACAGGAATAGAAATAATCTGTGCTCCTGTATTCGTCAGCGTCATATTAGACATATAATAGCCTGGAGAAGCAACAACCACTTTATCATTTGGGGCAATAAGGACTTTGGTAACCAGATACAAAGCAATTTCGTGACTGCTTGCGGTAAGCAGATTTGAAGTCGAAATACGAATACCGCGGGTAAGATTGAGATAATTGGAAAAGTGAGTTTTAAAATTCGAATGCGAACGCATTTCTATCTGTTCGTAGGTTTTAGACGTTTTTCTTCTTTTTAATTTCGAAACATACAATCTTGCCAAAACATCCGTTTGCACCAATCTTAAATCGGGCATTCCGTCATTAAATTGATACGGAAGATTGCTAATTTCTATCGGATTTTCTAGAATGGTCGAACGCTGAAAACTAAAACCGATATTATCTTTGGATATATTTTGCTCTTTCGAAATCGTAAATTCTGCTGCGTTTTTTTGTTTTTGCTGCGAAAGGACAAAAGTTCCCTTATTCGGAAGAGTTTCAATCCAGCCCTGAGATTCTAAATCTTGAAAAGCTTTGATTAAAGTATTTCGGTTTACAGAAAGGACTTTGCATAAAATTCGTGTGCCGGGAAGTTTGGTGCCTTCAGGAAGAAAGCCCGTTTGTATGGCTTTGATAAACTCAAAAACCAACTGCAGATATATTGCAGTGCTTTCTTCTGGTTTAAGCTGAATAAAGCTTTTAAAAGGAATTTCAACCGGACTATCCATAATTTAAAATCTGATACTTTGATTAGTACGGCAAGATACTACTTTTCTTAAAATTTTTAGAAAAGAAAAGCAGTTCTATTATACAAGCATCAGAAAACATAACTAACAAACAATTACGTTAGTCCGGCTGAAACTATTTTTTTCTCAGAAATACATTCCGTAGGAATGTTTCATTGGTAGAACAATTTGGAATTGTGGTTATACGTTCCGTTAGGAACGTTTGATTAATATAATGTTGCTCCATATCAATAAAATCAGGTGTTCCTACAGAACACCATGAAAAAAACATATATTTTATACCGATGAGATATTCCTACGGAATATTAGATTAGACTTTAAAAATCAGTTTCTTTTTATAGAAAATCCATAAAATAAACGACCAGAAAACCGCATAAGACAAAGCATAAGCCAGCGAAGCATTCATCGGATTTTCAAAACAAGGCACAATTGCATGATCATAAATATAAGCCTGAAGTCCAATTTCTTCTCCAGCAGTTTCAGGATTGGCTACTTTTATCGAACTTAAAACTCTCGGAATTATTCCAGAAAAGAAAAACACAATCATCGGATTTACACCCCAAATCAAGAATAATTTCGTCCATTTTTTATGACCTTTAATATCGATTATGTAGTATAAAAGCGTTAAGCAAATTGTCGCAATTCCAGCGGTATATAAAACATAAGAACTTGTCCAAAGCGATTTGTTGATCGGGAAGAAGATGTTCCAAATTAAACCGCCAATTACTAACGCAACTCCTGTTATAGCCGTCTTTTTTACGATTTCGATTTTAGTAATCGATAAGTTTAAAAGCTGTCCGATATACATTCCTAAAATTCCAGTTCCAATTGCTGGCAGCGTGCTCAAGATTCCTTCTGGATCCCAAGTTTTAGACGATGCCCATAAATGACCGTTTAAAAAAGTATCATCTACCCAAGCTGCCAGATTGGTTCCTTTGTCGAAATTGGCAGGACCAAATCCTGGAACGGGAACAAAAGCCATTAAAAGCCAATATCCGATTAAAAGTGTCGCTAAAACTAAAAGCTGTGTTTTTAAATTGGTCTTTAAATACAAAATTGAAGTAAAGAAATACACAATGGCAATTCGCTGTAGAACTCCAGGAATTCTTGTGTCTTCAAAATGTTCTAATCCGCTAAATGAAAGTCCAATTAGTATTATAAAGATTCCTACTGCAAGAATAGTTTTCACTTTCATAGTGAAGTTTCCTAAGAGCGCGTAAGCCACTGCAAAAGCAATTACTAATCTCACTCCTAATAACGGAATTCCTTCTAAACCAAATAAATGGATTCTGCTGAAAACACTTAAAAATAATCCTAAACAGAAAATTCGAAGGGAACGGACTAAGATTTTATTGAAAACGCTTCCGTCAAAATGTTTTACAGGCATTGCAAACGGAATCGCTGTTCCCATTATAAAAACAAAAAACGGGAAAACTAAGTCAGTAGGCGTACAGCCATGCCATTCAGCATGTTCTAAAGGCGGATAAATAGATGACCAGCTTCCCGGATTATTGACGATTGTCATCAAGAAAATGGTAAATCCTCTAAAGACATCGAGTGAGGTTAAACGTTCTTTTGTCATGGGTTAGATATTTTAGATTTCTGATTTTAGATTTCTGATTTCTGATTTTGGAATTTAAAATTTGGAATTTATTTCATTATTGCATCTTGAATTATTTGTTGAATTTCTTCTCTTATTTTTCCTTTTGCTAATTTATTTTCGTCGTTAACTACTTCAGGATATGTTCTGTTGGATAGAAAAACATATACAATTTCGGTTTCTGGATCTGCCCAAGCCATGTTTCCTGTAAAACCGGTGTGTCCGAAACTTGCTTCAGAAACACAGTCGCAAGTTGGCCCGCCTTTGTGAACTCTTTTATCAAATCCTAAACCTCTTAGAACTCCTTCGTTTTTGTAATAGCAAGTGTTGAAAGCATCAAAAGTTTGCGGGGAAAAATATTGAATTCCGCCGTAATTTCCTTTCTGTAAAAATAGCTGCATCATTTTGGCAACATCCATACTGTTCGAAAAAATTCCGGCATGTCCTGCAACCCCGCCTTCCATCGCGGCTGCCATGTCGTGCACGTAACCTTGAATTACTTGATGTCTGAAATAATTATCAATTTCAGTTGGCGCAATACTGCTTTTGTCAAATCGGTCCAGCGGATTGTAAAGCGTATTGGTCATTCCTAATGTGCTGTAGAAGTTTTCTTTGCTCAAATCTTCGAGCTTTTTATGCATTTTTCTTTCTAAATACTCTTTTAAAATGATAAAAGTAAAATCGCTGTATTTGTATTCTTTTTTTGGAGAAACAGGACTTTCAGCAATGATTTTCATAATCGTGTCGTGATAGTCATTTCGAATATAAAGATTCTCGGCAACTTTAGTGGTAAAACCTGGACCTGCTATTTTTCTATAATATTTTTCAGAAGGCTGATTATTGATGTCTAATGTGGCTTTGTAAAACGGAATCCAAGCTTGAAGTCCTGCGTAATGGTTTAATAAATCTTTGAAAGTGATGTTTTCTTTATTGGTCTTGGCAAAAAACGGCACCATGTCTTTTAGTTTGGTGTCTAGCGTAACTTTTTCTTTATCATACAATTGCATCACATTTGGAAGTGTCGAAATCATTTTTGAAATCGAAGCCACATCGTACAAATCAGAATCAGTTACTTTTTTTCCATTATCATACGTTTGTGCTCCGTACGATTTCTGAAAAATTACGTTCCCTTTTCTCGCTACCAAAACCTGCATTCCTGGAGCCATTTTTCCGTCAATTGCTTTTTGTGCCACAGCATCTATTTTAGATAAAATGGCAGGATTCATTCCCGCATTTTCTGGAGCTGTAAAAGCAAGTCGGTTTAGTTTTTCGGTCGTTAAACCATCATTTACATGAAAGGAATCATTAATTGAAACAGGCAGTTTTCCTTTGGCTTCAATGGCTCCAAAAAGCAATTCTGCAGAAACCACTTGACTAATATCTAAGTTTTGATATGAAACGACTAATCCTTCAATATCATCAAAATCTTTGATAGATAATAGCGAATACGGTTTTGCAAAAATGTCTAAAATTACGTCGTTGTGTTTTGCAATTTCTTTCAGCCAAAGCATTTCGGTTAAAGTAAATTCTTGTTTTTCCCAAGCTTTATTTACTTTATGATAACTGATAATAACCTTGTCAAATTTTCTCAATTCCTTATTTAAACTGTCCAGATTGGTGTCTTTAACTTCTGTAATATTGGTATATTTTTTTAAAGTCGAAACAAAAGTGCTGTTGGTATCTTCGCCCAATTTGATGTACGCAATTTTTTCGCTTAAATCTTTTATCGGAAGAATCTCTTTTTCATTTTTTAAAACGGTAATGGCATTTTCATACAATTTATAATGCAGCGCATCATTTTGCGTCGGATTCAAATCTTCATACAAATTATTCAAATCAATCGGTTTGTATTTGTTTAAGCCCGCTTTGTATTTGAAATGCAATATTTTTTTAACTGAATGTGCTAATCTTTCTTCAGTAATTACATTTTCGTTGTAAGCCACTTCCAGTTTTTGGAAAGCTACAGGCACATTTTCTGGACAAAGTAAAATATCATTTCCAGCCAAAAGAACGGCAATTTCCAAATCGCCAGGGCCTTTAAAATTGGCAGCGCCTTTCATCGCTAAACCGTCTGTAAAAATCAATCCGTTGAAACCTAATTCTTTTTGTAGCAAATTCGTCACCACATTATAAGAAGCAGAAGAAGGACAATTTGGCTGTGATTCTAAACTAGGAATATTAAGATGCGCGACCATTACAGAAGCTAAACCTTCGTCAAATAATTTTTTGTATGGATATAATTCGACTAAATCCATTCTTTCTTTAGTGAAATTAACTGTTGGCAAGGCATGATGCGAATCGGTTGAAGTGTCGCCATGGCCTGGAAAATGTTTTCCTGTACAGAAAACGCCATTGCCTTGAATTCCTTTCATTAAGGCTAAAGCTTTTTCGGTTACATTTACTTTATCTTCACCAAAAGAACGGTTTCCAATAATCGGGTTTTTAGGATTTGTATTAATATCCAAAACAGGCGCAAAGTTAAAATGAACGCCGATTCTTTTGTTTTCGGTAGCCATATTTCTTCCCACTTTTTCAATTAAACTCAAATCCTGTATCGCGCCCAAAGTCATATTCCAAGGATAACGATAAGTGGAGTCTAAACGCATGGCTAATCCCCATTCGGCATCGATTCCGATCATCAAAGGCACTTTTGCTTTAGACTGATATAAATTGGTCAATTTTGCTTGGCGAACGGGCCCGCCTTGAAAGAAAATAACGTTTCCTATTTTATAATCTTCAATCAGTTTGCTAATCTGATTAACGTGTACCGAATCTTTGTTCGAATAGGCGGAAACCATAAACAGCTGGCCAATTTTTTCCTGCACTGTCATTTTGTTGTAAATGCTGTCAACCCAAGCGGTTTCTTTATCAGAATCTTTAAAGAAAGTTTTTTTCTCGGCACTATTTTTTTGAACATAAACAACGGTGTCTTTTACAGGAAGATCCTTTTTAGCATCGGTTACGGTATTTTTTTTAGAAGCACAATTGGTTATTAAAAATATAAAAGTGGCGTATAAACTGATTTTTAGGAATGAATTTTTCATATAATTATTTTTTAAAATCAATTTGAATTTAAGTAAGAAATCCAAATTGATTCCACTGTATTAGAAGCTTATTTTTTCGCTCGTTTTAGAGCTTGTCAGATATAATCCTAGATACGTTATTAATCCGTTTAGCACGATTAATTCATTATCAAAAACATATCCTGCAAATAAAAGTTTCGAATTTTCATTAATTAAATAAGTGAAAAATGGAGACAATAAACAGATTATCGGCACTAGTTTGTCATTTACATTTCTTGATTTTTGGAACAAACCAAAAGCGTATAATCCTAATAACGGACCATAAGTATACGAAGCGACTTTGAAAATCATGCCGACAACAGAACTGTCGTTTATTGCATTAAAAATCAAAATGATAAAAAACACCAAAATAGAGAAACTGATGTGTACTAAATGTCTAATCTTCACGGTGTTTTTCTTATGGCTGTTTTCTGCTTTGTCCATTCCTAAAAAGTCAACGCAGAAAGAAGTGGTCAAAGCTGTTAAAGCTGAATCTGTCGTAGCAAAAGTCGCCGCAATAATTCCCAATAAAAAAACAATTGCAGGAACAAGCGCCAAGTGATTTAAAGCAATTTCTGGAAATAACAAATCGGTTCTTGGTTTTCCTGTTACTAAATCTGTTGGAACAGCGATTCCGTTTTTGTTGGCGTAGATGTACAACAACGCACCAACGCTCAAAAAGAAAATATTGATGATGACAAAAATTCCTGTAAAAGTGAACATGTTTTTTTGTGCTTCGCCAATGTTTTTACAGCTCAAGTTTTTTTGCATTAAATCCTGATCCAGACCTGTCATAGCGATAGTTACAAACATTCCGCCTAAAATTTGTTTAACGAAATGAAACTTACTTCCCATAAAATCATCGAAGAAAAATATCTTAGAATAATTACTGTTTTTTACTTCTTCAAAAGCGGTGATGGCGCTTAAATCCATTCGGTCGCAGATGAAGTAAATCGTTAAGAAAACAGAAGTCACCAAAAAGAAAGTCTGTAAAGTATCAGTAATAATAATCGTTTTTAATCCGCCTCTGTAGGTATAAGAGAAAATTAATAGTAAAGAAATCATAACCGTAAAAGCAAACGGAATATTATAAAAGTCAAACACAAAACGCTGTAAAACAATGACAACCAAATAAAGTCTAAACGCCGAGCTGATCGTTCGGCTGATTAAGAAAATAGATGCAGCTGTTTTATAGCTAAAAACGCCCATTCTCTGTTCGATATAACCATAAATAGAAGTCAGATTCATTCTATAATACAAAGGCAATAATAATTTGGTTATGACGATAAAACCTAATGCATTACCCAAAACAAACTGAAAATATTTGAATTGCTCTCCGCTGGCAGCGCCAACTTCTCCAGGAACCGAAATGAAAGTCACACCAGAAAGCGCTGTTCCAATCATTCCGAAAGCAACTAAATACCATTTTGAATTTTTATTGGCTGTAAAGAATGCTTCGTTTCCGCTGTCTTTCTTGCTGACTCTGTGCGAGATATAAAATAAGGTTCCGAAATAAATTATAATTAATAGAAGAATGGTACTTGGTGTCATTTTATAATTTGGTAGTTTTTTGGTTTTTTATAAATTATCTAAATCTGTTTGGTTTAATTGTTTTCAACACATAGAAACATAGATCATACAAATTTAAAAAGGCGTTTCACTAATTTAAATGCACATAGTTTTTTTAATTGACCTGACGGATTTTACTCTGTCAGGTCGGTGTTAAAAACTCCAAAAAATGAATTTATCCAGCTTTTGAATTTGTATAAATCTATAAAAGATTTTGATAATGTGGTTTTTAGTTTTCCTGATTTTTGCTGTGCGCCATTAAAACAGCTCTCACGCTTTTGTGTTTATGCAATAATTCTTCGGCTAGATCATGCTCAATTTCCAATTCTTCCATAATCATTTTGATAGCGCGTTTTACTAATTTTTCATTAGACAATTGCATATCAACCATTTTGTTGCCTTTTACTTTTCCAAGTTTGATCATTACCGAAGTAGAAATCATATTCAAAGTCAATTTTTGAGCCGTTCCTGCTTTCATTCTCGTACTTCCTGTTAAGAATTCAGGACCTACAATTAGTTCGATAGGATAATCAGCTTCTTGTGCAATAAGTCCGTTGCTGATGCAAGAAATACTTCCTGTTTTGATGTTGTGTTCTTTTGCTTTTTTAAGAGCTCCCAAAACGTAAGGCGTGTTTCCAGAAGCTGCAATTCCGATGATCATATCTAAGCTCGAAATTTCAAATTTGGCTAAATCTTTCCAAGCTTGTTCGGTATCATCTTCTGCATTTTCAACTGCTTTTCTAATCGCAGTGTCGCCACCTGCAATAATTCCGATAATCATATCATGCGGAACGCCAAAAGTAGGCGGACATTCTGACGCATCTAAAATTCCGATTCTTCCAGAAGTTCCTGCTCCGATATAAAATAATCTTCCGCCCAATTGCATTTTTTTTACAATGGCTTTAACTAGTTTTTCTATTTTAGGAATCTGTTCTTCAATAATATGCGGAACTTTTTTGTCTTCTGTATTAATGTTGGTAAGAAGTTCTTTCACGCTCATTTGATCCAAGTCTTTGTACAAAGATTCTTGTTCAGTTTCAGGATTTTTATTTTTCATTTTTCTTTTTTTTGATTTTTGAAACTAAAATTTTTCAATTTCAGGATCTCTATTTTTACATTAATAGTTTGCTCTTTTTATCTAGAATGGAATTTAATTTTTAAACATAGAAACACAGTTTTTGATTTATATATAAAAGGTAACCAATCTTTAATAAGGAAAACCAAAGAGAAATACATTTCTGCTATAGCAATATATATGTGTGTGTTTATGCTAATGAAACGCTTTTTTGTAAGTCTATAAAATCTATGTTTCTATTGTTTAAAAAATTAAGTCTAAGGAAACTGAATTAGAAATATTATTTATAAATCAGATATTTTGTTCGCATTTTTTTGAAAACTTCAAGGTCTTTTTGCCATGTTTTTCTGATCTCACTTTCAGAAACACCGCTTTCAATTTGCTGCTGTAATTTTTTTGTTCCAGCCAGTTTGGTGAAAAATCCGTTAAAGAATTTTGTTTTGTCGCTGGTGTTTTGGTAGGCTTTAATCAGCCATTTCAGTTCTAGCTGTTTTAGTTTTGGATACGCTGTTAAGTCTTCGCCAAAACATTCTTTTCCGTTATATAAAGGATCTTTTGCTCCAAAATTAGGTTTCGGTGTAAAGCTGAAATTTGTTTTAGTTAAATAAGGCGAACCGTAAATTTGAAATTGCTTTTCGGTTCCGCGTCCCATACTTACGTTTGTTCCTTCAAAAAGGCATAAACTGGCATATAGATTTATCGATTGGTCGTTAGGCAAATTCGGAGACGGTTTTACCAATAAACTGTATGGCATTGTTCTTTTATAATCAACACAAGGAATTACGGTTAGTTTGCATTGAGCGCCATCTTTCAGCCATTTTTGTCCATTTACCATTTGTGCGTATTCGCCAATTGTCATTCCGTGAAGGAGTGGAATAGGGTGCATGCCCACAAAACTTGTAAATTCTTTTTCTAAAAGTGGTCCGTCTACAATAGCACCATTTGGATTTGGACGATCTAAAACAATAAGCGGAATGTTATTTTCTGCACAAGCTTCCATTACATAATGCAACGAAGAAATATAAGTGTAGAATCTCGCACCAACATCTTGAAGATCAAAAATCATAACATCAAGACCAGATAGCTGCGCTGGTTTTGGTTTTTTATTGTCGCCATAAAGCGAGATAATCGGCAAACCCGTTTTCGGATCTTTTCCGTCTACGATATGTTCTCCAGCATCAGCGGTTCCTCTAAATCCGTGTTCGGGAGCAAAAATGGTTTGAACTGCGATTTTTTTCTCCAAAAGAAAATCAACCACATGGGTTTTATTGGTTAAAATTCCAGTCTGGTTGGTTACGATTCCAACTTTTTTATTTTTTAAAAGAGGTAAATATTTTTCGTAATTATCGGCTCCGGTTTTTATTGCAGCGTAATTAATTTCTTCTGAACTATTGCTTTCCATTGATCGATTTACCGTCGAATAGGACGGTGCAGAAAATAGAAAGGCTGCAACAAAAGCGCTTTTTGCTATAAATTTTATCATTTTAAATACAGTTTATTAGTTAAGACAAAATGGACTAATAAAATTACTATTTTATCGGAGTATATATGAATGTTTAAAGTAGATTGGGGAATCTAAAAAACTAAGATTTGAAAGCCTGAATTTTCAGGGCGAAATTTTATTGGGTCTTTTTTACCAGTCTCGTTTTGTTTAAAAAAGAGTATTTTAAAATACTGCCTCTAAAATTTCTCATTTCAGAGGCAGTTTATTATGGGGCAATTATCTGGTTTTTAAGTGTATTACCAGCCTGGATTTTGTTTTAATTCTACACCTTCTGCAGCGTATAAACTGATGTCATTTGTAGGTATAGCAGTTAAGTAATTTTTTGGAGAAACAAATGGTCTTGTAACACCTGCAGCATAAGGAATTACATATCCTTCTGCGTTTACTTTTGTTTTAGAATTAGTTCCTATCAAAGCAGGTATTTTAGCTCCTAAAGCAACATCAGGATTAGCATTTGTATCTAAGTAATCTCCTTTTTTCCAACGCATAAGATCTTCTTTTCTCATTGTAGTCCAGCTCATAAATTCGATTCTACGCTCACGACGAATTTCCCATATAATTGGATTAACAATTCCTGAAATTTGTTCTAATGCTGCTGTTCTTTGTGGATCATCTATTTGTACTCCGTTAACAGAAGCATTTGTACCATCCGTCGTCAAAGTAGCAATTCCTGCACGTGTACGAACTTTGTTAATAGATAAATTAAGATCTGCAGTAGTGATCGTTCCTAATTCTGCACAAGCTTCAGCATAATTTAAATACACTTCGCTTAGTGTGAAAACTGGAGCGTCAATTTGATTTTGGCCAATTGTTGAAACCTCCGTACCTGTTGTAGCAGGATTGTTGTATAACTGGAACACATAACCCGTAATAGAGGTCAAACCAGTATAAGGTTTATCAGAATAAGCATAATCTACATTGCTAAATGCTTTAGCAAATCGCGGATCTCTGTTGGCAAAAGTATTGGCAATAGTGTTATCTCCTAAATATTGAGTATTGCCCGCTTGTTTGATTGGCAATCCATTAGTCGTTACATAACTTTGTGCAGCAAATTTTGTCAATCCGTTTTGAACTGTAGAAGTATTGGTATAGGCTTGTACAGAATTTCCTAAAACACCTTTGATGTATCTCTTTGTCAAGATTACTTCAGCATTTCCTAATAATTCGACAGAATTATAAAGTGATTTCCAATCTGCGTTTAATTTGTACAAACTATTGTTCATTACTGCTAAAGAAGCGTCTTTTGCTTTCTGAAGATAAGCATTTCCATTCTGTCCACCATTGTATTTTCTGTAAGTACCTTCACTTAAACACACGCGGCTTAATAAGGCATAAGCAGTATATTTATTTACAGTAACATTGCTGTCATCAACGTTTAATAACATCGGAATTGCTTCTTCCAAATCTTTAATTACATTGTCTACCACTTCTGCTCTTGATAAAGCTGGTTTATATACGTTAGCATCACTTTGAGCTAAATATTCATCTGTATAAGGAACATCGCCAAACTGCTGTGCCAAACGGAAATAAGTATGCGCTCTAAAGAATTTAGCAACCCCTATGTAGTGATTTTTCTTTGCCTGATCCATTGGCACATTAGGTACTCTTGCTAGCATAAGATTACAACGGCGAATCAAAGTGTAGTATTCGTTCCAGTTTGCATTAGTTGCATTTGGAGCCGTTGGAAAGTTGGTAAAAACGTTATTAGCTAGATTGTCATCTATTAAACCTGTTCCTGAATGAAAATAGAAGTCAGCTGTAGTACCTGCATTATTTCCATAACCGTTAAAGGTATTATAGTTCAACCAAGAGAATGTTTTTACGTTATTTTCTGAAGTCCAGAAATTGTCATCTGTAAACACATCTTCAGGTGGAGTGTCCAAAAAATCTGAACAGCTAACTGTTACACTTGCAATAGCGAACAAGGCAACTGTTAGTTTTATCCTAGAGTTTGTTATATATTTTCTCATTTTGATTAATTTTTTAAATTTTAAATACCTTTTTTAGAAAGCAAGTTGAATACCAAATGATATCGTTTTAGAATAAGGGAAAGTTCTTCCCCATGCCGCTTCAGTTTCATTGATTTCAGGATCTACTGGCAATTTGCTGCTTTTCCAAGTTGCTAAGTTTAAGCCAGAAACGTACGGTCTAATTTTATCGATTCCGATTTTTTCGGTAATGCTTTTAGGAAAAGTATATCCAATCGTTACTGATTTTAAACGTAAATAAGACATGTCTAATAAATAACGTGACTGTGCCACAAAGTTGTTAGATCCAGGTGCATAAGTTCCAAAAGCATTTCCAGCATGGTTAGGATATGGATTAGGGAAATAAGCATCTGTGTTTTCTGGTGTCCAGTAATCATTCTGGTTTACATACATAGCATCTGTTCTATTGTAGAATGGCAATACTAAATCTGAAGTTGCCCAGTATTCACGTTTACCAACTCCTTGAAAGAAAGCATCAACGTCAAATCCGTATAAAGCACCTCCTAAACGAATTCCGTATTGGTAACGAGGAGTTGTATTACCAATAACTTTTAAATCTCCAGGTTTAAGAGCTGTTCCGTCTCCTCTTGAGATTACACCATCGCCATCTAAATCTTTATACATTACATCTCCAGCGCCAAATTTGAAAGCACCAGTTCTAATATTTTTATAATCAACACCATTTACGATTAATCCAGTTGCATCAATTTGGTCTGTAGTTTGAATCAAACGATCTGTTTCTAATCCCCAGATTTCGCCCAATTTTTGACCTGCGTAAAAAGATGTAGTTGAGATCAGTTTCGCAGAGTTGTTCCATTCTGTTACTTCAGTTGTATTGTCAGAAAGCGTTAAATCTGCATAAACGCTAATGTTTTGGTTGATTTGTTTGTTAAAGTTAAGCGCAAGCTCCCAACCTTTTGTTCTTAAATTTCCAGAGTTTGTATTGGCAGCAGCCTGACCAAATGAACCTGGAAGCGTTTTACCAGGAGCCAACATTCCTTTAGTATCTCTTTGATAATAATCAAAAGTCAATCCAAGCATATTAAAGATACGAATATCGATACCAATATCCTGAGTAGTTACTTTTTCCCAAGTTAAATTCGGATCAACGTTTGTTGGCTGATTTACAGTTGGAGGAACAGTTGAACCGCTTCCTATCCAATATGGGTTAGGATTAGTAGTAACGTTAGTCATAACTGGTAAAAAGGCATTGTTAGCAATATTCTGATTTCCGATTGAACCAACAGATCCTCTAATTTTCAAATCATTTAACCAGCTTTTTGTACCTTCCATGAAAGCTTCTTCCGAAATTCTGTATCCAACAGAAGCAGAAGGGAAGAATCCCCATTGCTCATTTGTAGGGAATTTAGACGAACCGTCATAACGTCCGTTTACCTCCAAAAGATATTTTCCTTTGTAGTCATAATTCACACGTGCAAAGAATCCGGCAATGGCATATCTTGATAAACCTGGGTTTAAGATATCATTAGCCACAAGAGGTGCAGTAAATTGATCACCAATAGCTAGATTAAACTCTGGTTTGTTTTTATCCAAAAGTGTATTTCTACGCGCATAGGTTCTTTCTTGATCGTACCACTCTGTGTTTAAACCTCCTAATGCTTTAAAGTTGTGGTTTTCACCCAAAGTTTTAGTATAATTTGCATAAATATTGGCTACATTTCTAGTGTAAGATGTTTTAGCTTGCGCAACAAAATCATTTCCAACTTCCATAGAGGTAGGTTTTCCTGCAACTAAGTCAGCAGCACTTGTCCACCAGTCCCAAAGCGGCACTTGTCCACCATTCATTTTAAGACTAGAAAAATTATTATTTATACTATATTCTCCAATAAGATTAAAGTCTTTTGTAATTTGAGCCGTAAGTTTTCCGCTTATCCTCATATCATTTGACTTATTCTCATTTTGAGATGCGTTTGCCATATAACCTGGCGCATGTCTGAAATAAGTGCCATTGTAAGTACCATAAGGGAAATAAGAACCCCAACGCATGTAGTATCCAAAATATCCATTTCCAGCCGTATCAACACCATTGTTATAGTAGTTAAAAGGAGAATTATATTCTTGAAAAGTTCCCAATACTTTAAAATCTCCGGTAAGCCAGCTTGTTAATTGAGTAGTCATACCCATATTAAGGCTGAATCTTTGATTGGTTTCGGTATTAATTTTCATTACACCATCTTGATTAGCAAGGCCTAACGAAACAATAAACGAACTTTTTTCTCCCAAAGAACCTTGCGCCGATAAATTATGAAGCGTTTGTATAGCATTCTTTTTTAGCATTTCAGCGTGCGGATCCCAGATTCTGTAAAAATATTCTCTACCGCCAATTACGTCAAAATCCTCTCCTAAAATCATATTTTTATCATTAGGATTTCTTGTTGCAGCATATTTTTCTTTCCAGTTAATGATACCTGGCAATAATGTTTTGTAGTTCATACCAAAAGACTCTGGATTGGCATTACCCGCTCTAGCTTGTGCCTCGATCATGGCAGGAAGCTCTACTGTAGGATCATTAAATTGAATCAAAGAAATTGGGTTGCTAATACCAGTATTTACGCTATAAGCAAATCGTACTTTGCCTTTTGCGTTTTTACCGCTTTTAGTGGTAACTAATATAACTCCAAATGCAGCACGTGCACCATAAATAGAAGCAGAAGCTGCATCTTTAAGTACAGACATCGATTCAACATCTTCTGCATTTAATAAAGAAAGATCTCCTGGAACACCGTCAACTAAAATAAGTGGCGATCCTGAAACCTCTCCGTTTACAATAGTTCCGGCTCCACGAATATTTATTTTGGATTGTTTACCGATACTACCTGAATTATAAGTAATATTAAGTCCTGGAGTAGTTCCCTGAAGACCTTTTGTAATATCTGTAACAGGAATACTTCCTAAAGCTTTTTTTACATCAACTTTAGCAACTGCACCAGTAAGATTTGCTTTCTTTTGCGAAGAGAATCCCACGACAACTACTTCATCTAACTTTGCAGCGCTTTCTGCCATGTCAACGTTGATTTTCTGTTGTCCTTCAACTTTCACTACCGCAGTTTCAAAACCCATGTAGCTAAAACTAAGGCTTCGTCCAGGAGCAACACTAATGCTGTAGTTTCCATCAAAATCTGTAGTTGTGCCATTTGATGTTCCTTGAATAAGGACACTAACTCCGGGAAGAGGAAAGCCATCCTTCTTGTTTTTTACTGTTCCAGTAACCGTTTTTGCTTGTCCAAATATTGTTTGAATGCACAAAAACAACACTGAAATAAAGAGTAATTTTTTCATGATTAATCTGGTTTTTTATGGTTGTTGTTGAGCAAATATATTTAATTATTGCATACAAATGCGTTATTTTGTATTATTTTTCGAAAATAATTTTAAATAACGCAAAATAACGCAAATTTTGATTCGAATTATTTATTTGATTTATTTTAAAAATTTAATAAATGCATGATTTTGCAGTTTTAAGGGTCTTTTCTGATATAATTTGAAATATTTGATATATTTGTGATGAATTTTAACTTTTATAAAAAACATGCTGAAAGCCGAAAGACATAAATATATAATGACTAAGCTTATTGAAGACCAAAAAGTTGTTACAACAGATTTAGCTTTGGCTCTCGATTTGTCAGAAGATACTATAAGAAGAGATTTGAACGAATTGGACAGTAAAAAGCAGTTGGAGAAGGTCTACGGCGGTGCAGTTCAAGTTAAAGAAAAACCTGCAAATGTATTTGACATTGCGATAACTTCTGAAGAGGAGAAAAAGAAAATTGTAACAAAAGCATTGTCTTTACTTCATGACGATCAGGTTATTATAATGAGTGGAGGAAGTACAAATTTGGTTTTTGCGAAGTTAATTCCTGCTGATTTAAAAGCTACCATATATACTTATAGTTTACCAATAGCGATGCAATTGTCTCAGCATCCTAATATTGATCTGATTTTTATTGGAGGGAAAATGCAGAAAAATGCAATGGTAACAATAGGTATGGATGTAATTCAGGTGGTGTCTAAAATTAAAGCCGACATTTGTTTTATCGGAGCCAGTAGCATCAATATAAAGCAAGGGCTTACAGAAGTGGGTTACGAAATCTCTATAGTGAAAAAAGCAATGATAGAAGCTTCTGACAGAGTAGTTTCGATGTTTGCTTCTAATAAATTAAATACCAAAATGCCACACGGCGTTTGCGATCTTACGCAGTTGGACACAATTGTAACCGAATTGGATCCTGAAGATGAAAGGTTGGACGAATATAGAAAATCTGGCGTTTTTATCTTATAATCTAAACGTATCTAAAATACTTTTTGCGTTTTGTTGCGTTTTTGTAATTTTATTATGTTAAAAAACGCAAAATAATGTATTTGTTTCTTTTTTGTATCTATATTTGTTAAAACTAATATTGTTAGTCAAATATATTTATGAAAACCATTGCTTCATTTGGAGGGAGTTCAAAGCTAGGCACTTTAATAAATATTGATTTCTAATTAAAATTAGAATTTGTTTTATTATCGATCAGTTTTTAAAACTGAGTTCAGAAATAAAACATTATTAAAAAACCAAAAGCAATAGAACCAATTCAATGTCCGATTCTCTTCAACTACAAGAATTAGAAAACTCCTTAGAAGGAACCCTTTTTTATGATGAACTTCATAAAAAAATATACGCCACAGATGCCTCTGCTTATAGAATCATGCCTCTTGCCGTGGCGATTCCGAAATCAGAAAATGATATTGTTAATATTATTCGTTTTGCTTCCAAAAATAAGATTTCAATAACGCCAAGAACAGCTGGAACTTCGCTTGCGGGACAAACGGTCGGAAGCGGTATCATTGTCGATGTGTCAAAACACTTCAATAAAATTGTTGCTTTTGATCCTAAAAATAAAACCGTAACCGTTCAGCCGGGAGTAATTCGTGACGAGTTAAATTTATATTTAAAACCGCACGGATTATTTTTTGCACCCACAACATCAACCACAAATAGATGTATGATTGGCGGAATGGTCGGAAACAATTCTTCTGGAACAACCTCAATTCGTTACGGCGTTACTCGAGATAAAATTGTAGAAATAAAAGCCGTTTTAAGCGACGGATCTACAGCGGTATTTAAAGATTTAACTTCTGAAGAATTTATTGAGAAAACAAAAGGTGATTCTTTAGAAAGTAAAATTTATAAAACGATTTACGAAGAGCTTTCGAACAAAGAAAATCAGGAAGAAATTTTAAGAGAATTTCCAAAACCAGAAATTCACAGACGAAATACAGGTTATGCCATTGATGCATTATTAAAATCAGAACTTTTTTCGGGAACAGAAAATACCATCAATTTAGGAAAACTGCTTTGCGGAAGCGAAGGAACTTTGGCTTTTACAACAGAAGTTACTTTAAAAGCTGACGATCTTCCGCCGACGAATAACATTATGGTTGTGGCGCATTTTCACACCATTCAAGAAAGTCTAGAAGCTGTCGTTGTAGCCATGAAACATCATTTGTACACTTGCGAAATGATGGACGATACGATTTTAGATTGTACCAAAACCAACAGAGAACAGTCCAAAAATCGATTTTTTATTGTGGGCGAACCAAAAGCAGTTATCATGCTCGAAGTGGGATCGCACATTAGTATGGAAGATGCCGAACTGCAAGCTGATGCTTTGATTAAAGATCTTCAGATTAATAATTTCGGATATGCTTTGCCAAAAATTTACGGAGCTGATATTGACAAAGTAAACGAAGTTCGAAAAGCGGGTCTTGGACTTTTAGGAAGTATTGTTGGAGACGACAAAGCCGCCGATTCTATTGAAGACACAGCAGTTGAATTAAGCGATTTGCCAAATTATATCGCCGAATTTGCGGCCATGATGGAAAGTCAAGGACAAAGCGCGATTTATTATGCACACGCAGGAGCAGGAGAGTTGCATTTGCGTCCGAAAATCAATTTAAAAACAAAAGATGGGTTACGTCAGTTTAGAAATTTATCGACTGAAGTGGCTCATTTGGTAAAAAAATACAGAGGCTCGTTAAGCGGTGAACATGGTGACGGAATTTTGCGCGGAGAGTTTTTACCTTTTATGATTGGCGATAAAAACTATGAATTGCTGAAACGAATCAAAAAAGCATTTGATCCTGATACTATTTTAAATGTTGGGAAAATTGTAAATGCTTCAAAAATGGATGAAAACCTGCGTTTTGAAGCCGGAAGAGTAGAACCGGAGATTAAAACGATTCAGGATTTCTCTGATAGTTTAGGAGTTTTACGAGCGGCAGAAAAATGCAATGGTTCGGGCGATTGCCGTAAATTGCCATCAGCGGGCGGCACTTTATGTCCGAGTTACCGTGCTACAAGAAACGAAAAAGATACTACGCGCGCACGTGCCAACGCTTTACGCGAATATCTGACGAATTCTGAAAAAGAAAATAAATTCGATCACGAAGAATTATATAAGGTATTTGAATTGTGCGTGAGCTGTAAAGCCTGCGCTAGCGAATGTCCGAGTAATGTGGATGTAGCGACTTTAAAAGCCGAATTTTTGTACCAATATCAGAAAGCAAACGGTTTTTCTTTCCGAAATAAAATATTTGCTTTCAATTCCAAATTGAATGAATTGGGAAGCATTGCGCCGTCTGTAACCAATTGGGCTTCTAATCTTTCTTTCGTTAAAAAAAGAATGGGAATTGCCCCTGAAAGACAAGTGCCTTTACTGGCTCCAAAAACGTTTAGAAAATGGTATCAAGCCAATAAGAAGCTTGATGCGAATAACGCTTTTGAAAACGGCAGCGTTTATCTTTTCTGCGATGAATTTACCAATTATTACGATGTTTCAGTCGGAATTGATGCTTACGAATTATTAACAAAACTAGGCTACAGAGTAATTGTAATTGATCATGAAGAAAGCGGAAGAGCTTTTATTTCGAAAGGTTTTCTAGAAGAAGCACAAGAAATCGCTAATAAAAACGTCAATACTTTTAAAAATATAATTTCAGAAAACACACCTTTGATCGGTCTTGAACCTTCGGCAATTTTGACTTTTAGAGATGAATATTTACGATTGGCTGGAGATAAGGAGAGTGCTGAAAAAATAGCCCAAAACACTTTTACGGTTGAAGAGTTTTTCAAAAGAGAAATTACAGACGGAAAAATTCACGCAGGACAATTTTCTGAAAAAGAGAAAAATATAAAGATTCACGGACACTGCCATCAAAAATCATTGAGCAGTGTTGAGGCTTCTTTTGCGATGCTGAATATTCCAAAAAATAATACGGTTACCATTTATAATTCGGGCTGCTGCGGAATGGCGGGTTCATTTGGTTACGAAAAAGAGCATTACGAAATCAGTATGAAGATGGGAGAAGATACGCTGTTTCCGAAAATCAGAGCAACAGAAACGACAACAGAAATAGCCGCTGCAGGAACGAGCTGCCGCCATCAGATTTTTGACGGAACGAGCAGAATAGCCCAACATCCGGTTACGATTTTAAAAGCTTGTCTGAAATAATTATTTTAATTGAAATTGCAATAATATGAAGAAAACAATCTACATCTTAATCTTTTTAGTTTCGCTATTTTCTGCCAAAGCAGCGCAGGTAGATACTATTCAGGTTTATAGTGCTTCGATGAAAAAGAACATCAAAACTTGTGTGATGCTTCCGGATAGTTATAAAAAAAGCAGCGAAAAATTTCCTGTAGTGTATCTTCTTCATGGTTACAGCGGTAATTATGGTTCTTGGGCAAAAGATTTTAAAGAACTTAAAAGACAGGTAGATTTATATCATTTTATTGTAATTGGTGTAGACGGAAATTATTCTAGCTGGTATTTTGACAGTCCAATTGATCCTACATTTAAGTACGAGACTTATGTAACGGCAGAATTGGTTCCTTACATTGACAAAAACTACAAAACAATTTCAAGTCGTGAAGGCCGTGCTATTTCTGGTTTGAGCATGGGCGGACATGGTGCTTTATACTTATCTATTAAACATCAGGATATTTTTGGAGCAGCAGGAAGTATGAGCGGCGGAGTAGATTTTCGTCCTTTTCCAGACAACTGGGATATTAAAAAACGCCTTGGAACTATAAGCGAATTTCCAGAAAACTGGAACAAAAATACAGTAGTCAACATGCTTGATTTACTGCCAAATAATAGTTTAAAACTAATTATTGATTGCGGAGTTGACGATTTCTTTATGAATGTCAATCGAGATCTGCATTCTAAAATGTTGGCAAAGAAAATAAATCACGATTATATCGAGCGTCCAGGAGAACATAATCTTAAATACTGGGAAAATGCTTTAAAATATCAACTTTTGTTTTTTCATGATTTCTTCAACGAAAGTGTAAAAACAAAGTAACATAAAGTGCATTGCGAAACTACCGATAATTCGCAATACATAAATTTTGGTTGGTTATCCCTAACAGGTTTTTTTTAAGCCTGTTAGGTTTTTTTCGCAACAGATTCACGAATTAAACCTTTTGAATCTGCGAAAGCAACGAGAGGAAAGAATAGCCACAGATTATAAGATTAAAAGATTTTTTTTGCCACAAATTTCACAAATTTCCGCCAATTAATTTGCTTAATCTGTGAAATCTGCGAGAGAAAAACTTTGCGTCTTCGCGTCTTTGCGAGATTAAAAAAAAAACTTTGCGAACATTGCGTAAATCATTGCGCTTTGCTGTTAAGTGACACAGTGAATTCCGAAATAAGAACTGTTTAAAATAAATTATTGCTAATTAACTAAAAAGAACCATGAAACATCTATTTTTCAGAATACTATTGCTTTTTGTAATAACATCTGGATTTTCGCAGAATGCAGAAAAAAAGGAAATTATAAAATTTGTTCAACTTACAGACTTGCACGTTTCTGTAGGGAATGATAATGATTTTCTGCTTCAAAATATCGTAAAAGAAATTAATAACTCAGATTTTGAATTTGTAATCGTAACCGGAGATTTAACCAATCGTGGTGCTGATGACGAGTTGAATGAAGTGCATAAAATACTTTCAACACTAAAGAAACCGTACTATGTAGTTTCAGGAAATCATGAAACCAATTGGAGCGAAAGCGCTGGACTGACGTATAAAAAATTGTGGGGAGAAGACCGATTTGTCTTTTCAAAAGGCGATTATGTTTTTATCGGATTTCCGTGTGGACCTTACATGAAAATGGGAGACGGATTTGTTAAACACGAAGATGTGCTTTGGCTGGACAAAACATTGCAGGACAATTTAAAAAATAGCAATAAAAAAGTATTGAATTTTGCTCATTATCCTTTAGATAACAGCGTGAGCAATTATAAAGAAGTGCTTTCGGTTTTACAAAAATATCCAACTGTTGCCACTTTCTGCGGTCACGGACATACTTTGAGAAAATATGATTTTTCTGGTTTGAGTGGTTTAATGGGAACATCAATCACTTCGCTTGACGGAAAAACAAAAAGCTACAATGAGGTTATTGTAAGTAAAGATAGTATTCGCATTTATCAGAAAGAGCTTGATAAACCTGGCGTTTTTAAATTTGCTGTTCCTTCAACACCTTCAAAAATTGAAATTCCGAAAGATAATCCGGCAAGCTTAAATCCTTTTATAAAAGATATTGCCTCAATTTACAATCTTCCGGCGTTTGATAAAAAGAACCTTTATTTTACAAATTCGCTTGGCGAAATTCAATCGGTTAGTTTGAAGAATAAAGCGGTGAATTGGAAGATTCAGACTGGAAATTCGCTTTATTTTTCTCCAATTGTAGTCAAAAATAATCTGATTGAAGGGACAATCGAAGGCAATATTTTAGGAATCGACACGCAAAACGGAAAGCAAAAATGGAGCACTTCTGTAGGTGGTGTTTTGGTTGGTTCTCCAATTGTTGAAAACGACAAATTATATACTGAAAGTTCTACTGCATTTGTTTGTATTGATGCGGTTACAGGAAAATTGCTTTGGGAAAATAAATTGCCAAAATCGTATTCGCAGGGAATTCCCGTAATACATGGCGATAAAATTATTTATGGCGTTTGGGATTCTTACATTTACTGCCTTGATAAAAACACAGGAAATCTGATTTGGAAATGGAATAACGGAAACGAAAATCAAATTTTATACTCAGCTGGAAACGTTAATATGGTTGTAACAAAAAAGAGATTGTATTTTGTTACGCCTCAGCGATTTATGACTATTTTAGATATTGAAACCGGAAAAACTCTTCTGAGAACTTCTAAGTGGAAAATTAGAGAATCGATGGGGAAAAGCGAGGATGGAAAATGGTTTTACGGTAAAACAATGGAAGGTGAATTGGTAAGAGTTCCGTTAAGTGATGATTTGGAATTAACGGAAGAAAATGTAATTGCCCAAAGTAAAGTTTTAGATCTGAAATTAGGTTACGAGCACAATCCGGCGGGAATAATTGAAAAAAATAATAAAATTTATATCGGAAGCCGAAAAGGCGAAGTGATTATTGTAGATGCGTTAAAATTTGAAATTAGCAAAGTGCTTAATTTAGGAAGTTCAAGCGTAAATGGATTTACTGTAGACAATAACGGAAAAGTGTGGACATCACTTATCGAAGGTGGAATTTACAAATTGGACTAACTTTTAATAGTTTTTTGCCACAGATTAAAAGGATTAAGAAGATTTTTTTTTTGCCACGAATTCACGAATTTTTTTTCCAATCTGGGTGAATAAATTGATGTGGTAATAGCTACGAATTATTACGAATAAATTAGTGTAATTCAGCGCGTTTTTTCGTAAAGATGAGAAAAAATAATTCGTGAATTCGTGGCTATTTTTTTACCACGAATTCACGAATTTAAATCTGATAGATCTGCAAAATCTGCGAGAGAAAAAAAATGCCACAGATTAAAAGGATTAAGAAGATTTTTTTTGCCACGAATTCACGAATTTTTTTTCCAATCTGGGTGAATAAATTGATGTGGTAATAGCTACGAATTATTACGAATAAATTAGTGTAATTCAGCGCGTTTTTTCGTAAAGATGAGAAAAAATAATTCGTGAATTCGTGGCTATTTTTTTACCACGAATTCACGAATTTAAATCTGATAGATCTGCAAAATCTGCGAGAGAAAAAAAATGCCACAGATTAAAAGGATTAAGAAGATTTTTTTTGCCACGAATTCACGAATTTTTTTTCCAATCTGGGTGAATAAATTGATGTGGTAATAGCCACGAATTATTACGAATAAATTAGTGTAATTCAGCGCGTTTTTTCGTAAAGATGAGAAAAAATAATTCGTGAATTCGTGGCGAATAAAAATAGCCACAGATAAAAAAAACTTAGCGAACATAGCGTAAACCCTTGCGTTCTTTGCGGTTAAACATAACGATACTAACCCAAAATAATAATTATGAAAACCATAAAAATCATAATTCTAGTTTTACTGATTCAAACCAAAATTTTCAGCCAGCAATCTCCGAAAAGAGAAATGCGTGCGGCTTGGATTTCGACAGTAGAAAACATCGATTGGCCGTCTAAACCAGGCTTATCAGACAAAGAAATGAAAAACGAAATGATTGCCCTTTTGGATAATCTTCGTTCGTATAATCTAAACACCGTAATTTTTCAAATCCGCCCAACTGCCGATGCGTATTACAAATCGACTAAAGAACCCGCTTCGCATTGGATAACAGGAACTCAAGGCATTGCTCCAGGTTTCGATCCGCTGCAAATGATGATTGATGAAGCAGGAAAACGCGGTATGAATGTGCACGTTTGGCTGAATCCGTATCGTGTGCAGAAAGATACGGTGAGAGATGTACTTTCAAAAAATCATTTATATTTTAAAAGACCAGACCTTTTTCTGACTTACGGAAAAACAAGATATTTTAATCCAGGTTTGCAAGAAACCAGAAATTTTGTGGCTTCTGTTGTGGGCGAAATTGTTCGTAAATACGATATTCAGGCTGTTCACATGGACGATTATTTTTATCCGTATAAAATTGAAGGGCAGGAATTTCCAGATAATAAAGCTTTCGCTAAAGAACCGCGCCAGTTTAAAGACAAAGACGATTGGAGAAGAGACAATGTCGATTTAATCATCAAACAAATTAGAGATACCATTATTGCCAATAAACCAGAAGTCGAATTCGGAATTTCGCCTTTTGGAGTTTGGAGAAATATTGCCAAAGATTCTCAAGGTTCTAAAACCCTTGCAGGAGCGACAAACTATGACGATTTGTATGCTAATATTTTAAAATGGCAAAAAGAAAATTGGATCGATTATGTTGCGCCACAATTGTACTGGCATATTGGCTTTGACCGTGCTAATTTTGAAGTTTTAGCAAAATGGTGGGCAGAACATAAATATGGAGCCAATGTCTATGTTGGTCATGGCGATTATAAAATTTCAACTTCGGCTAAAGAACCAGAATGGAGAAGTCCTGATCAAATTGTAAAACAGATTGAAATGATCCGTAAACTGCCACAAATTGAAGGTTCGATGCATTTTACCGCTTCTAATTTTCTGAAAAAAGGAGATACGTTGAGAAAACCACTTCTTGAAAAAGAATACAAATACATTGCTTTAACCCCAGAAGCAAATAGAATTACAAGATTAAAACCAGAAGTGCCAACAAATGCAGTAATTGCTAAAAAAGGCGATAAAGCAGTTTTGACTTGGAAAGCAGCATTTAACGACAAAAAATATGTGATTTACAGATTTCCGAAAGGAAAAATAACCGATTTCTCAAATCCTGAAAACATTTATTACGTGACAACAGCGCTAAAACTAGAAGTGCCAAATGCCGATTTGGAAAACTATGTTTATGCGCTCACCGCTTTGAGTCAGACCCAGACAGAAAGCAGTCCGATTGAATTTTCAGTAAAATAAAATATAGAGATGAGAAAAAGTATTCTTCTAATTGCCCTATTTCTAAGTTCGTTAGGTTTTGTACAAGCCCAAAAATTAGATATGATTCCGAAACCAGTTTCCGTTCAGCAAAGTGCTGGTCAGTTGGTTTTGACTTCGCCATTAAAAATTGTGGTTGATAAAAAACTAAAAAACAGTGCGGATTATATTGCTGCAAGTCTTTCAAAAAATACAGGAATTAATCCGATAGTTTCGATTGGAAAAAAGCACGGAAAAAATAGCATTTCATTTTTAGTAGATAAAAAAATAAACCTTCCGAATGAAGGTTATCAATTAGAAATAAGCGAAAAAGGAATTTTCGTAAAAGGAAAAACAGCAAACGGAGTTCTAAACGGACTTCAGACTTTAGTCCAAATTTGTTCTGCAAAAGAAGTCAAAAAAGGAACTGTTCCGTTTGTGAAAATTGAAGATTATCCTCGTTTTGACTGGCGCGGAATGATGCTCGATTGTTCAAGACAATTCTTCGATAAACAAACCGTAAAAAATTATATCGATTGGCTGGCGGCTCACAAAATGAATGTTTTTCATTGGCATTTAACTGATGATAACGGCTGGAGAATCGAAATCAAATCGATGCCAGATTTAACTTTAAAAGGTGCTTGGCGTGGTCCAGGCGAAGTTTTACTGCCCTCTTACGGTTCGGGAGACAAACGCTATGGAGGTTTTTATACGCAAGAAGATATTAAAGAAGTTGTGGCTTATGCTGCCGATCGAGGAATCTCAGTAATGCCAGAAATTGAGATTCCTGGGCATTCGCGTGCAGTAACGGCTTCGTATCCAGAAGTTGGTTGCGCTATAACGCAAGAGCTGAAAAGTGTTCAAGGTGAAGTGAAAAATGTTTGGTGCGTGGGACGCGAAGAGAATTATGAACTTCTGGATAATATTATAAAAGAAGTTTCTGGATTATTTCCTTTCGAATATATTCATGTTGCAGGAGACGAGGTGAATCGTGCGAATTGGGAACATTGTCCAAAATGTCAAGCTTTGATGGCGAAAGAAGGATTTACAGATAGTTTTCAGCTTCAAAATTATTTCTTTAGAAGAGTTCAGAAAATTGTCGATAAATACCATAAAAAAACAGACGGCTGGAATGAAATCCTGAAAGGTGGAGAAATCGATCCCAATACGCTGATTTCTGCTTGGCAGGGAATTAGTTACGGAATCGAATCGGCTAAAAAAGGGTATAAAACCATTATGATGCCGGGACAATTTACGTATTATGACATGGCACAATCTGAAACAGAACGTGGCCATCGTTGGGCAGCGATTACCGATACAAAACGCGCTTATTCATTTGAACCAATTCCAGATGCTGATTTAACGCCCGAAGAACAAAAAAATATAGTAGGTGTTCAAGGCGCTTTGTGGAGCGAATATCTAGACCGCCCTGCAAGAATTATGGAATACCAAAGTTATCCAAGAATTTGTGCTTTATCTGAAATAGGCTGGTCTAAAAAAGAAGATAAAAACTGGGATGATTTTTATGGAAGATTGACCAACAGCCACTTGCAAAGATTGGCTGATATGGGAATTGCTTTCAGAGATTTTCCTCCAACAGCCATTTATAAAAACGGAACGATTACCGTAACACTACCTTATCAAGGCGCTGTTGTACGATTTGAGAAAGATGGAAATGAGCCAACAAGACAATCGCCTTTGAATACAGGACCAATTCAAACCAAAGATTACGAGCAGTATCGATTTAGAGTTTTTTTTAACGAAACTTCGGCAAGTCCTGCGGTTAAAGTGGAGAAATTGCCTGTTGCTAATTGGAATACTTCGAAAGTTGAAGTTTTAACTGTTTCGGAAAATATTTCAGAGCATGTTGATAAAAAGGGCATTTGGTATTTGAGTTTTAATCCAACGGATGATGGCGCAAATGGAACAATTAAAAATGTTTCTCTTTTTGAAAATGATAAATTATTGCAAACCTATACAGATGAAAAGTCTTTGAAATCAAAACCTCGTTTGAGATTTGCGATTGAAAATTATAATGAAAAAAACACCTACAGATTAGATTTTACAGTTGAAAATAAAGAAGACAAAAAGTCGGCTGCAAACGTAAAATTCAATTGTTCGCCTTATCAAGAACCAGAAGTGAAAGTTACTTCTTCAATGGCAGAAAATCCGAAGTTTCCAATTGTAAATCTGCAAGATTATAACGAAGAATCCTATTTGCGTACCGATGTAGCGTGCAAAGATGGCGACTGGATTTTGTACACTTTTACAAATCCGGTAACTTCTTCTAAAATTGATGTTTTAACTGGAATTCCGCATCACCCGAGATTTATAATAAACAACGGTTTTGTCGAGTTTTCATATAACGGAACTGATTTTATAAAAGGCGATAATTTTGATTACGGAAATGCATCAATTTATCCGAAACAGCCTGTAAAAGCAGTCAGAATAAAAATTACAGGAACCAACAACGAGCCTTTGATGGCAGGACAGGACTTAAAAATTAATCCATAGAAATATGAAAAATATATCGATCAAGATTGTAATTGTCTGCCTGATTTCTTTTGGAATAAAGGGGTATTCTCAGAAAAGCGCCAAGAGTTCTTTTGATGTAAAACGAAATGAAGTTTACATTGATTCGATGATGACCAATGCGCTTGAAAAAGGATTTTTTCCTGGGGCGCAGACTATAGTGGGAACTAAAGAAGAAAATCTAATTTATAAAAACTACGGTTTTCATGATTATACCAAAAAGCAATTAGTAAAATCAGATGACGTTTTTGACTTGGCTTCGATGTCTAAAGTTTTAGGAGCAACGCTTGTCACAATGCGTTTGGTTGGTGATGGAAAACTAAAGCTTACAGATCAAGTTGGCGAAATTGTTCCGATGTACAAAAACACAGCCATTGCCGATTTGACGCTTTTTGAATTGCTAACGCATACTTCTGGATTAACGCCAAGTATTACTTTTTATCAGGCGTTGCTTTCTACGCCAGATAATTCGCCTTTGCTGAGCAATCAGAAATCAGAGCAATATGTTGAGCCGTTTGATATTATGTTTGTCAATAAAAACATTGTTTACGATTCTAAATATTTGGCTTTTGAACCAAAAGAAAATTGGATTCAGGTTTATAAAAACATGTGGTTGAATCCAGAATTTTATCCGTCGGTTTACAATAGAATTGCAAAGGCAAATACCAATCCGAGAGGAAAATATTTGTATAGTGATTTGAATTTGCTTTTGGTTAAGCAAATGATTGAAACTAAAACAGGAAAGAAATTAGATTACTTCACAAATGAAATTTATACAGAATTAGGCATTTCAAAAATTGGATATAATCCGCTAAAATGGACTTCGATTGATAATGTAATGCCAACTGAAGTGGATAATCTTTTTCGAAAAGATACCATTAAAGGTTATGTTCACGATGAAGCGGCGGCGATTTTTGGCGGCGTTTCTGGAAATGCAGGTTTATTCGCAAACGCCGAATCGATTGCCGTAATCTGCAAAATGCTTCTGAATAACGGAACTTATAAAGGAAAACAAATTTTAAAAGCAAATGCCGTAAAAGAGTTTACAGATTCTCCTTTAGCCAAAAGCGGCATTTATCGAGGTTTAGGTTTTGACAAAAGAAAACCAGACGAGTTTTATAAAAAAGATGATTTTGGACATACGGGTTTCACAGGAACTTTCTTCTTCATGAATCCTGATAACGGAAGGTTTTTAATTATTCTAACCAATCGCGTAAATCCAACCAGAACTAACCGATTAATGTACAAAGACGATTTTACGGCTAAAATTTGGAGACAGATTAATAAATAGTTTTAGCCACAGATTGAAAGGTTTTATTCGCCACGAATTCACGAATTATTTTCCAATCTGGTTGAATAAATTTATGCTATGCGATTATTAGCCACGAATTATACGAATGTATTAGTGTAATTCAGCTTTTTTTTCGAACAGATGAGAAAAAATAATTCGTGAATTCGTGGCTAAAAAAAGAAATCTGCGAAAATCTTTATTCGGTATCTAAATCTGCTTTATCCGCAAAATCTGCGAGAAAAAATGCCACAGATTGAGAGGTTTTAGTCGCCACGAATTCACGAATTATTTTTAAAATCTGTGTGGTATGCCATGCTGAATTACACGAATTATTCCCAATGTATTAGTGCAATTCAGCGTTTTTTTTTCATACAGATAAGAAAAAATAATTCGTGAATTGCTTCGCCTGTTCGCTATCGCTCGGGTCGTGGCTAAAAAAATCTGCGGAAATCTTTATTCGGTTTCTAAATCTGCTATATCTGCAAAATCTGCGAGAAAAAAATAGCCACAGATTGAGAGGTTTTATTCGCCACGAATTCACGAATTATTTTTTCCAATCTGGTTGAATAAATTTATACGATATGATTTTAGCCACGAATTATTCCGAATGTATTAGTGTAATTCAGCATGGTTTATCATAAAGATTTTAAAAATAATTCGTGAATTCGTGGCGAAAAAAAATAATTTCATCCGGACTATCTATAATTATAAAACTGGTATACTTTATTGGTACGGTAGGGAGCTACTTTTGCCAAAAAAATAGCAAACCAAAATGAGAAAAATCTATTTTGCTGTATTTACAGTAATTTGTACCAATTTTTACGCACAGAACAAGCAAGATTCCATTAACCAAATGGATGAAGTTATTATCAATGAAGGTCGTTTTAACACACCAATTTCGAAACAAAACAGAAACGTCTATGTAATTTCTAGCGAAACCATAAAAAAACTGCCAGGAAGAACATTACAAGAAGTATTGCAATATGCCAACGGAGTAGACATTCGCCAAAGAGGGCCTTTTGGAACTCAAGCAGATATTAGTGTTGATGGCGGAAGTTTTGAGCAGACTGTTGTTTTACTAAACGGAGCAAAAGTAATCGATTCGCAAACGGCACATAATATGCTGAATCTGCCTCTTCCGGTTGAAGCGATTGAAAGAATTGAAGTAGTTCGTGGTCCGGCTGCGAGAATTTACGGAATCAACAGCTTAACGGGAGCCATTAATATCATTACAAAAAAGCCAACCGATTCTGGATTTATGGTAAGCACTTACGCGGGTTCTAATTTCGAAAAAGATACACAAGATACAGGAGATACTTTTTACGGAGCGGGAATTCAGGCAGGAGCAGTTTTAGGAAAAGAAAAACAGCAGCATTTAATTTTTGCTTCACACGATAAAAGCAACGGTTACCGTTACAATACGGCATTCGAAAACAATAAAATTTTCTACCAAGGAAATGTACAGATCAATGATAAGAATGAAATTTTAGGTTCTGCAGGTTACATCAACAACGGATTTGGAGCTAACGGATTTTACGCTGCGCCGGGAGATAGAAATTCTACTGAAATTGTGCAGACTACATTTGCCAATCTGCAGTCGAATCATCAAATTACAGATAGCTGGAAAATTATGCCGAGAGTAACGTATCGTTACAATTATGACGATTACCGTTATTTAGGAAATTCAAATTTAGCAGTTGGAAGAAGCCAGCATTATACGAATTCTATTGCGGGAGAATTGAACTCTACAGTGAAATTGTCTAAAGGCGAAATTGGTTTTGGAGCTGAGTTTAGAAATGAGAATATTCATTCTTCAAACATTGGAGATCACGATCGCGAAAATGTTGGTCTTTATGCCGAATACAGAACAAGTTTTACCGAAAAACTAGATGTAAATATCGGAACATATTTAAACTACAATTCTGATTATAAATGGCAAATTTATCCAGGAATTGATGCGAGTTACGCGATTACGGATGCTTTTAAAATTATTGGAAATGTGGGAACAAGCCAAAGAATTCCGTCATTCACCGATTTGTATTTGAAGCAAACAGGAAACATTGGAAACGCAGATTTAGATTCAGAAAATGCTTTTCAGAGCGAGATCGGATTTAAATACAACAAAAGAGCTTTGAGTTTTAATGCTAATTATTTCTACAGAAAAATTGACAATTATATCGACTGGATGCGTAATCTTACGACACAGCCGTGGCAAAGTCAGAACACTGGAGATTTGAATACCAACGGAATCAATTTGCGTGGAACTTATAGATTTGATTTTTCTAAAGATTCTAGATTGAATATTCTTTTAGGCTACACGTATTTAGATTCTGAATTCAAAACCATGCGTACAGAAACGTATTCAAAATATGCTATTTCATCCTTAAAACATCAAATTACCAACACGATAGATTATCAGTTTAAAAACTTATCGGTAATGTTTGCTACTCGTTTTAACGAAAGAATTACAGGACCGTCTTATTGGGTAAATGATTTTAGAGTAAGTCAGACAATAAATAAATTTACTGTTTTCTTAGACGGACAAAATATATTTAATGCAACTTATTATGAAGTTGGAGCAGTACCATTGCCTTCTAGATGGTTTACTTTGGGAGTAAAACTGGTTACTTTTTAAAAATACTTTTATTTAGGATTAGATTGTTATAAAAGCCTGTAAACTTTGCGTTTGCAGGCTTTTTTTGCTTCAGTTTGATTTCAAATTATCGACCAAAAAAGAATGAAATCAAAAATCATATAAACTTTCTCCAAAATAATGTAACAATTTCTTGGCTTAATTTGCTGAATTTTACCAATCTATGAAAACGAAGTAATAATCATACTTTCAGTTTCTTCAGTTTCTGATGGTATAAAAACGAATTAAAAATGGATACAAGAAATGAACCAAACGATTTATTCCAAGATGGAATCGATCGTACGCAAGAATCAAATTGGGATCCTATTTTGGGTTATCAGATGTATTTTCCAAGTGAAGAAAATAAAGATGATCAGCTGAGTGAAAGAAATAATCCTATTCAACAGCCTAATACTGGAGATTGGGGAGATGATGCCGATTATGAAGAACTTAGGCATAAAGATAATTTGCACAGAGACATTGCAGAAAATGATGCCACAAAAATAGATTAAGAAAGAGAGCAGTATTACTACTGCTCTTTTTTTTGTTGCAAAAAATCAAAACAAAAACACCTGCACAGTAAATTGCACAGGTGTTTTCAAATTAAAAAAATGAAAAAAGTGAGGGTTTTATTTTTAAATAATTTGCAAATGAGGTCTTACTTGCATACTAACTATATCGCAACGTTTCGGCTGTGCCAAACAGAACAAAACGCTCATTGCGATATCTTTTGCTTCAAGCATTTCCATATCTTTTATTTTTTCTTTTTGTTCTTCTTTTGAATCTGGTTGCATATCGCTCATTACCGCTCCCGGTTCTACATGCGAAACTTTAATTCCCAACGGATTAATTTCTTTTCGAAGTGCCGTGCTAAATCCTCTAATCGCGGTTTTGGTTGCGACATAGATAACGCCTGTTTTTTCTTGTACTTCGGCACTCATAGAACCAATATTGACAATATGTCCCGATTTCTGTTCTTTCATTCGATTGACAGCTTCTTTCGCGAAAGCGATATATCCAAGAATATTAGTTTCTAAAATATATTTCCAGTCATCATATTCGCCTTCAATAATTCCTCTGGCAGGAAGAGCAGCATTATTAATTAAAATATCGATGCCGCCAAGAACTTTATCGACCCTGTCCCAAATTCGTTCAATATCTTCTTTTTGGGTAATGTCTGCTGTTTCTCCATAGATTTCTCCTTTCGATGATTTCTCTTTAATATCATCCATCGCTTTGTAAAAGTCGTTTTCGTCCCTTCCAAAAATAAACACACGGCCACCAAGAGAAACAAGCAAATCTGCAATTGCTTTACCAATTCCTGTTGTACCGCCAGTGATCACAATTCGTTTGTGGCAGATAGTATCTTTAAAGTAATTCGACAAGATTTCCATATTGTATATTTTTATTATTTTATTTTAAGATCTTTTAAGTTGCTTTCGGCGGGACCATTAATTACCGTTCCGTCAGAAGAAAATCTCGAGCCGTGGCAAGGACAGTCAAAAGATTTTTCGTCAGAATTCCATTGTACCACACAGCCTAAGTGCGGACAAACCGCTGAAAAAGCATGTAAGGTTTTGTCATAATCTCGGTACACCGCAATTTTTCGCAAGCCGACAGAAAGAATCCCGCCGTCCCCAGCTTCTAAGTCGGCCGTATTGTTAAGGTCAGATGCCGTAATCCAGTCCAGATATTGCGAAGCCATATTTCCAGCTTCTTTCAAATAATCGCCCATAGCTTTAAAAGTTATTCGCGACGGACTGTACAAATCCTGCCATTTGTTTTCAATTCCCTGAATCATATCTGTAATAATTATGGCTCCAATTGTGGCATGCGTCATTCCGTTTCCAGAATCTCCTGTAATCACAAACACATTTTTGTCTCCAGGATTTCTGCCAAGAAAACCTAAAGAATCAAAAGGTTCCATAACTTGTCCCGACCATTTATAACTGATTTCGTCTAAAAGCGGAAAATATTTTTTAGCCCAGATTTCCAAAAGTTCGTAGCGCGAAAATTCAGAAACTCCTTCTTCATCGGCTTGTCCGGTTTTGTGGTCTTCTCCGCCAACAATCAGTAAATCATATTCATCATCAAAACTTTGCAAGCGTACATAATGATACGGCTGCGCGACCCATTTCGATTCTGGATCTCCAGTATCCCACCATAAAGCATGTGGGAGACTGCCTTTCGGAATTTTTCCTGCAATCACATATGTTCTGTAAGCGTGCTGTTTGGTATGCATGGTCAGGACATCATTAATAGGCGTATTGGTTGCCACAACAATATATTGAGCAGAAAAATTATAGCCATTTACAGTTGCACCTTTATCGTCTATATTTTCTGCGTGAGCTTCGGTATAAATAGTTCCGCCCAAATCTATTACCGCTTTAGAAAGGGCTTTTAAATAATGCAAAACATGAAACTGCGCCTGATTTTTGAATGCTAAACATCTTTGATCCTGAGCTTCTGCCAAAGAAGGAGTATGATTTAAAAGAACCGTTTCCAGTCCTGCGTTTTGAGTAGCTTCAAATTCTTTATCTAGATTTTTTTCCTTATCATTTGGGTGAAGAAACAAATAGCCATTTACGCGTTCAAAGTCGCAATCTATATTTAATTCAGTAACTATTTTTTCAATTTCGTCAATAGCAGCGGTATGGCTTTCCGCAGCAAGTCTTGCATTTTCTTTTCCAAAAGTGCTTTGAAGGTAGTAATATCGATCGTCTAACGCACAAGTCAGATGCGCTGTAGTTCGTCCAGTTTCTCCGCTGCCAATGAAACCGTCTTCAGCCAAAACCACTTTTTTTCCTGCTTTCAAAAGTTTATAAGCAGTTGTAAGTCCAGCAATACCGCCTCCAATAATCAAAACTTCCGTTTTAACATCTTGAGTTGGTTTTTCAAAGGCAATTATATCGGTAGAATCAATCCAGAAAGAAACATTATCGCCAGATGAGATACTGCCTTCATTTATATTTTGATTTAGATTTTCCATTATTATTTTTTTTAAGGCGCTAAAACATTTATATCAAAGCTACTAAGTAAAAATAGGAGATGGCTTACAGCATTATTTCTAAAATTTTATAGGATTTCCAGTATGATTTTATATAACAATAAAAAGAAATGGTATAAACGTAACCGATTTATAAATAGTTACTTAGCTTTTACGAAATCAAACAAGTTTAAAAATCGAAAAGCAATTATTATGAAAGCAATTCAGCAAACGACAATTATGATTCTGATTATCTTCAGCGGATTATTAATTTCTTGTAAAAACAATAAAGATGGCTATAGTGATGAAATAGATACCGTTATTTCGCCTCTTGACAGTGCAAAAAGTACAACAGACAGCATAAAAACGGAAGAACATATTTCTACCAATATCGAAACGACACAAAAAAATGGTTCTGAGAGTACGGCTGGTACAGGAAGCGGACCTGGAGAAAGTTCGCAAGACGGCTCGACTTATACCAGCGCTGCTGGACTGCAAAAAGATAGTTTGAGACCCCAAAGAGATACCGTAAAAAGTAAAAAGAAGTAATTCATTATATAAGAAGTTTTTAAAATTGTGTAAAAATCACATTTGTAAAAACGGTTATTTTTATACTTATTAAATTAAAAAATATTCATTTAAAAATATAATTATGAAAACGCAGATTTTAACTAGAGCCGCTTTCTTGGTTCTTCTGACAGGATTAGTATTTTCTTGCAAGAAAAACGAAAGCGCAACAATAGATTCATACGAAAATGATACTATTCAAAATACGATTGACACAGTGGGACCAGAAGTTGATACGATCAATATGGATACCACAACGACCGTTAAAGCCGATTCTATCAAGCAATAACGATTCGTAATAAAAACAAGTAAAAGCTGAATCTTCATGATTCGGCTTTTTTTGATTTTTTAATTCAAATACAAAGAATTTATAGATGATTAAATTCACTTTAACAAATCTTTAAAGTAATTGCCTTTTTCTCTATATTTGAGAAAGAATTTAACAAATTTATATGCCTTTGGTATCCAGAAACAACATTAGAAAGTATTCTTACTCAGTACGATAATGGAGCTAATAAATAATTTAGACCTTTTTCAGACCGTTTTTAATTCTGCACCAAATGGTATTGCAGTGCTAAAATCTTTGCACAATAGCAAAAATAAAATTCAAGATTTTTCGATACTGTTATTGAATTCTTACTTTGTCAACTGGATCAAAAATGAAGATTATAAAGGAAAAAGATTCAGTCATATTTTCTCCAAAATAGAAGGCAATATTCTTGAAAAGCTTATTGAAACTGCAGAAACTGGAATTGCCGCCAATTTCGAACAATCGTACCAAGGCGAGACCGCAAAATTCTGTCTCAAATTTACCGCTGTCAAACAAGATGATTTGTTAGTAGTGACAATGGAAGATATCACCGAAAAGAAAGAGGCAGAAAGGGCTTTGACTAATGCATTGGCTGACGCAGAGAAACAGAAAAGACTTTATAATTCCATTATATATGCGACTCCCGATTTGGTTTACGTATTTGATCTTGACTATAAGTTCACGTACGCAAACAAAGCCTTATTGAATATGTGGGGGAAATCGGCAGAGGATGCCATCGGCCGCGGACTAAGAGAAAACGGCTATGAAGAATGGCATGCCGAAATGCATGAACGAGAGATAGATACTGTAGTGGCAGAAAAAAGAGCCGTGAGAGGAACGGTTTCTTTTCCGCATGCTGAATTGGGAAGAAGAATTTACGATTATATTTTAGTTCCGGTATTTAATGATAAAGGGGAGGTTGAGGTGGTTGCCGGAACGACTCGAGATATTACAGAAAGCAAGCAAGCTGAAGAAAAATTGCAGCAAAGCGAGAATCGTTTCAGAAAAATGATTCATCAGACTCCTGCACCAACTTTAGTGCTTAAAGGTGACGATCTTGTTATTGAGCAGATTAATAAGCACATGCTGCAAATGATTGGCCGCGGAGAAGAAATTATCGGCATGCGATTGATCGATGTCTTGCCAGAACTCGAAGGTCAATATGTGTGGGAACAGGTTCTAAAGGTTTATAACGAAGGAATTCCTTTTGACCAAAGCGAAGTTCTCGTGCCGCACAATCGTACAGGAGAACTCAAAAACTATTATTATAATTTGGCTTATCGTCCATTAATTGAAGATGGAGAGATAACCGGAATGATTCAAGTGGCGGTTGAGGTTACGGAGCAGGTTGTAGCGCGCCACAAAATGGAAGAAAGCGAAAGCCGTTTTAGAGCTTTAGTCAATGCCTCATCCGATTTGGTTTACCGTATGGACGCCGACTGGATGATTATGCACAGTCTCGAAGGAGGAGGAAGACTTTCTGGCGCTGGCGGACACGGCATTAACTGGCTGGATAAGTTTGTGCATCCAAGTGATTTGGAACAGGCTGTTCATCTTATTTCTAAATCTATTGTAGAGAAAAGCATTTTTGAAATGGAACACAAAGTCATCAATGAAGATGATTCTGTCAGCTGGGTTTTCTCGAGAGTAGTGCCAATATTAGACGATAAGGAAAAAATTATAGAGTGGTTTGGCGCTGCAAGTGATATTACTTCGCAAAAAGAACTTCAAAATGTAATCGCAGAAAGCGAGGAAAAATTTAGACAGCTTGCAGATCTGGTTCCGCAAATTATCTGGACAGCTCAGCCAGACGGACTTACAGATTATTACAACAACCGCTGGTACGAATATACTGGTTTTAAACAAGATGAATTTGGCGATTCGAGCTGGGTTCCAAAACTGCATCCAGACGATGTTTCTCAGGTTTTGAAAACTTGGTACCAAAGTGTTCATGCCGGCACTCCGTATCAAATAGAATTTCGTTTAAAAAATGGAAGCACAGGCGAGTATCGCTGGTTTTTGAGTAAAGCGCTTCCGATTAGAGATAAAGAGGGAATAATTACGAATTGGTTTGGTACGTGTACCGATATCCATGAGCAAAAATCTATTACCGAAAAATTAGAAATTTTGGTAGCAGACCGCACCAAAGAATTGCAAAGATCGAATGATGATTTACAGCAGTTTGCGCACGTTGCTTCGCACGATTTAAAAGAACCTGTCCGAAAAATAAAAACTTTTGTAAGCCGTCTAGAAGATCACTTAGAAGGGAAACTAGACGAATCGGCATCCAAATATATTGAGAGAGTTCACGTTGCGGCTGACCGTATGTTTAATATGATTGATGGCGTGCTGGCGTATTCTAAAATCAATGCCGATTCGCAAAAAGCAACAATGGTCGATTTAAATGAAGTCATTAAAAATATAGAAACCGATCTCGAAATTGCACTTCAAAAAACAGGCGGTAAAATTTATTATGAAGAACTTCCAGTTTTGGAAGGAGCTTTGGTATTATTGTATCAGCTTTTCTATAATCTGATTAACAATTCCATTAAATTTGCTAGAGAAAATACGCCTTCGCAAATTACGGTTACAGCGACTGAAAAGACGGAAGACGGCAACAGAATTGCAATAATTACTGTAGAAGATAACGGAATTGGTTTTGACCTCGATCAGACTGGACGTATTTTTGAAACTTTTACCCGCCTAAATTCTAAAGACCGTTACGAAGGAACTGGCTTAGGTTTATCGCTGTGTAAAAAAATAGCAGAACGTCATGGAGGAAATATTACCGCAACAGGAATTGCCAATAAAGGAGCTGTTTTTATTGTTACATTGCCATTTGAACAAAAAGAAAAAGACATTTAATTATGAGTAAAAAGATAATTTTATTAGCTGATGATGACAGAGACGATACAGAAATGTTTTGTGAAGCTCTGGCTGATATCGATGAAAATATTATTTGTCATTGTGCTGAAAATGGTGATAAAGCACTAAAAATGCTTAAAAACGAAGATAAAATTCCAGGTGTTGTTTTTCTAGATTTAAATATGCCCATTCTAAATGGCTGGGAATGTTTGAAAGAATTAAAAGCAGATGAGCGCTATAAAGAAATCCCTGTAATTATGATTTCTACTTCTTCGCATAAAAATGATATGGACACAGCAGCAAATCTTGGCGCTGTCTGTTATTTTGTAAAGCCAAATAATTTTAACGATTTAAAACAAGTGCTTCAATTTATTACTTCTAATCTCGAAAAAGGATTAAAAGAAGCGCTTCCAACTCTCGAAAAAAATAAATACTTGCATGTTTTTTCTTTTTAAATGAGTAAAACGTCTGAATTTCTTTTATAAAAAAGGGATCATAACAAAAAATAACTTTGTTTTAATTTGTTGTTTTTCAGTTGCTAAAGTATGCTGAAAGAGTTTTTAAATAAATTTTACAAAAAAACACAATTTAAACTATACTAGTTCGGTAGAATTAATATATATTTGTAATGCAGAAAATTTATATAATGATACTTATCCAGAAAGACTGAGGGAATAGGCCCATTGATGTCTTAGCAACCTGTTGCCGAATAAGGTGCTAAATCCTTCCGCTGTGTGCGGGCAGATAAGAAAGATTTCTCCGTAAATCTGTTTAAGATCATAATGTTAATCTTTAATTTTTTTTAAATGAAAGCAGAATCCATTTTGTACGCGAGTTACGAGCTTTTGAATTTAATTTTCGAAGAAAACAGCTTTGCCTTTTTCTGAATGAGAAAATTCTAGTTCCACGAGATTCTTTCTTTAATCATATCGCTAATGGCTTTTGTCATTGGCCTGAAATTCTTTTGTCTAATCTAAAAACTAAAAATAAAATGAAAAAAATACTATTAGGTTTTGCTTTGCTTCTGGGTGCTTTTCAAACTCAAGCGCAGGGAAATAATTTACAGTTAAAAGGAACTGTTGTCGATACTTTGGCGCAATATGTCTACTTGCAGAAGTTTCACAATAAAATGTTTACGACAATTGATTCGGCAAAAGTAAAAGACGGAAATTTTAGTTTTAAAACTAAAGTAAAAACCCCAGAATTATACGGTTTAAGCGTCAATACCGAAAGTTCGCCATTGTATATTTTTCTAGAAAAAGACCCAATTACAGTAAAATTAAATCCGAAGAAATATTATACCGCTTCAGTTGTTGCAGGTTCGGCCTCTCAAGACTTGTTCGAAACTTATAAAAAAACGAAAGATGTCGAAATCAGCAAATTCATAACAGAACATCCAAAATCTATAGTTTCGGCTTATGTGCTGTACAGAAACTGGTCGTACAGATTAACGCCAGAACAGATTACGCAAAATATTGCTTTATTAGATAAAAGTCTTCAAAATACCACTTACGTGAAAGAATTAAAAGAACTGGTTACCGTTTTAGACGGATTAGCGGTCGGTAAAAAAGCCCCTGATTTTACAGCCAATGATCCTGAAGGAAAACCAGTTCGCCTTTATGAAAACTTAAAAGGCTACACTTTGGTCGATTTTTGGGCTTCTTGGTGTGGACCATGCAGAAAAGAGAATCCGAATATTGTAGCGGCTTACAAAGAATTTCACGACAAAGGATTCAATATTGTGGCAATCTCTTTAGATAAAAAGAAAGAAAATTGGATTAAAGGAATTAAAGACGACAATCTAACTTGGACACACGTTTCGGATTTGCTTTTCTGGAACAGTGCCGTTGCCAAATTATACGGAGTAAGAGCCATTCCGGGAAATTATTTAATCGATTCTAAAGGAATAATCGTTGCCAAAAACCTGCACGGAGAAGAATTGCAAACTACGTTAAAAACACTTTTAGAGAATAAAATTTAAGACCCAATCTTGTCATTCCTGAGGAACGAGGAATCACACTAGAGAATCCATATAGAAAGTCGCTAATCTTTGTCGAGTTGCGTGTGAGATTCCTCGTTCCTCAGGAATGACAAAAATTGGAGTGAACAATACAACAATACAATTTAGTTAATTTAAAAAATGTAAAGGATATGAATGCTATTGAGCCAACAGTAAAACCAACAGAACCGGAGTGTTACTTTTCTAAGTTTAGAGAGAACACGGTAGGAATTAATCATACTTTCGAATCGGTTTATGGAGAACAAAATTTAGTATACGCCGACTGGGTTGCCAGCGGAAGATTATACGCTCCGATCGAAGAGATAATGCTTAATAAAATTGGTCCAATGATTGCCAATACGCATTCCCTTTCAAGTCAGACTGGAAAAACGTCGACTTACGCTTATCAATATGCAAGGGATATTATAAAAAAATCAGTCAATGCGAGCGAGTCGGATGTTTTGGTCGCTACGGGAAGCGGGATGACGGCGGCTTTATCGAAATTGCAACGCATTATGGCGCTCCGAACAAAATCGGATGAAGATCGACCTGTGGTTTTTATCACCCACATGGAACACCATTCGAATCAAGTTTCGTGGTACGAAACCAATGCCGAAGTTGTGATTTTGGAACCTGATGAAAATAATTTGGTAAATCCAGAAACACTTTCTTTAGTCGTAAAAAAATATGCAGATAGAACTTTAAAAATCGGTTCGTTTACAGCTTGTTCTAATGTTACTGGAATTATTACGCCTTATCATGAACTAGCCAAAATCATGCATCAAAATGGCGGACTTTGCTTTGTCGATTTTGCAGCTTCGGCACCGTATGTTACAATCGATATGCATCCAGAAGATCCAGAAGAGCAATTGGATGCAATTTTCTTTTCTCCGCATAAATTTTTAGGCGGTCCTGGGACATGTGGCATTTTGGTTTTTGATGAAAAATTATACCAATCCGATTTTCCAGATAATCCGGGCGGAGGAAACGTAAGATGGACGAATCCGTTAGGGAAATATTGTTACAGCGATAGTATAGAAGTTAAAGAAGATGGAGGAACTCCTGGGTTTCTGCAAGTTATTAGAACTGCTTTGGCTTTAGAATTGAAAGAACAAATGGGGGTGGAGAATATCAAAAATAGAGAAAAAGAGTTGCTTGATCTCTGTTTTTCAAGACTTCAGAAAATATCAGGATTGTCCATTTTAGGCGATTTAAAAACGGAACGAATTGGCTGTGTTTCTTTTGTGATTGAAGACATCCATTACAATTTGATTGTACGTCTTTTAAATGACCGTTTCGGAATTCAGGTTCGCGGCGGCTGGTCTTGTGCGAGTACGTATGCGCATTATCTGTTTAATATCAATGAGAAAAAATCCGCTGAAATTACAAATGAATTGCTGCAACGAAATCAGACCAATAAACCAGGTTGGGTTCGTTTGTCGCTACACCCGATTATGAGCAATGAAGAGCTTTTTTATATCTGCGACGCGATTGAAAAAATAGCTTTGAATTATAAAAAATGGAAGAAAGATTATGAATATAATCCCGTTTCAAATGAATTTGAAAATCCAGCAATAAAAGATAACATCGGGAGAGATGTAGAAGATTGGTTTAAGTTAGTTGAGTAGTTAAGTGTTCCGTAGGAATATCTAGTCAGTAGTCCTGGGGAATTAAGTTTTGTTTTTTTTTTGTTAAACCCGACAGTTCCGAGATTTCGCAACTGTCGGGTTTTAAAATAACATAACAGAGATAAGTATATATTCCGTAGGAATATCTCATCGGTAGAAAAAAAATAGGATTGTTTGGTGTTTGTGTCCTGTAGGGACACCCTGATAGAGAATTATATTTTGTGTCAATCAAACGTTCCTACGAAACGTATAATCGCTGCCTAAATTTGATTGTACCAACGAAACATTCCTATGGAATGATGTTGTTGTTTTGTGTTAAACCTGACAGGTTTTTAAAACCTGTCAGGTTTCTAATTGACTTAAGTAAATAAAATAAATAATGAGAACAATACCACGAAGAATCGTAACGGGTTTACGAAACGGAAAATCAATTATAGAACAAGATGCAATTGTGACCAATGTGTCGGAACATTTTCCGGGACTGATTATTTCAGATATTTGGTCGACAGATTCGACTCCGGCAAAATTTGAAGAAAAAGTTATAGAGAATACCGCTTTTCCAAATACGCCAAAAAACGGAAGCTATTTTCGTTATGTTCAGATTCCGCCCGATAAAGATTTAGGAATAATAGCGCCAGAAGGACGGCCTCATCCATTAATGCACCAGACCGATACTTTAGATTATATCATTATTATTTTAGGAGAAATTTACCTGATTGTCGATGAAGAAGAAACTTTACTGCAAGCTGGAGATATTGTAATTCAGCGTGGAACCAATCATGCGTGGAGTAATCGATCGGAGTCGCCATGTATTCAGTTGGCTGTTTTATTAGATGCAGTGAAAGTAGGCTAATAAGTAAGACTAGGTTTGTCTGTTATCGAGTTAAACCCGACAGGTTTTTAAAACCTGTCGGGTTTCTATGATTCACAATTCAGAATTTACAACTGACAATTAACAATTACTACCATGTATTTTGTTTATTTTTGCAGGATTATAATTCTAGCAAATGAAACGTTCGGGCACAGCAGATCTACCTTTACATTATGGACACGTTCCATTGTGGCTTGCCGAACGAATGTCTAAATTGGGTTTGGCCATTGTCGAAACCATTGCAATGGAATTTTCGACAGCTGAGGTTATCAGCAAACTAAGCAATCCGTTCTGGTTTCAGAGTTTCGGAGCCGTTATGGGAATGGACTGGCATTCATCTGGAATTACAACTTCTGTTCTTGGCGCATTAAAAAAATCGGTCAATCCACATTCTAAAGAACTCGGAATTTATATCTGCGGAGGCAAAGGAAAACATTCTATGGCAACGCCGCAGGAACTTTTGTTCGTAGGCGAAAAAACGGGTCTTGACGGAATTAATCTTGCCAGTTGCAGCCGACTTACCGCAAAAGTAGACAACACCGCCATTCAGGACGGATTTCAATTGTATCAGCATAATTTTATTGTGGACAATAAAGGGCAATGGGCGGTTATTCAACAAGGAATGAATCCAGATTCTCGAACTGCTAGAAGATATCATTGGCATTCACAAGATCTAAAATCTTTTATAAACGAACCGCATACTTTTATTTATGGTGAAAATCAAGGTTCTATTTTAAATCTTACGGCCAATGCTGCGACCAAATCCAGAGAAGGCATTTTAGAATTGGTAAAAGAATCGCCAGTAAAAATCATAAAAGAAATGCAGCATCTTTCTATGCCTGCTCATCACGATGTGAGAATGGAAGATGTGAACATGAAAAGATTGGGGGCCATGCTTTGGGCTACTCACGAAAACAAGCCAGAAGATTTTGAAGAACTATTGCTTTTAAAAGGAATGGGGCCAAGAGCTTTGCAGTCATTAGCCTTAGTAAGCGAAATCATTTATGGAACGCCCACACGATTTGAAGATCCAGCACGTTTTTCATTTGCGCATGGCGGAAAAGATGGGCATCCGTTTCCTGTTCCAGTCAAAATTTACGACGAAACTATCGATACGCTTCAAAGAGCTATTAATCGTGCTAAAATCGGTAATAGCGATAAACTGAGCGCCATTCAGAAATTATCTGAAATTTCGCGAAAAGCGGAAGAAAGTTTCACCCCAAATTCCAATTTTGATGCTTTGATTCAGAGAGAAAGAGAAGAATCGCATAAATATGGAGGAAGAACCGTTTTTGGAGAAGCGAAACCTCCTAAAAAGAAGCCCGATACACCAAACAATCAGCTGGAATTGTTTTAAAAATTACAATTTTCTTCCAGCCTTTAGTTATTTAAAAGTTCAATAATGCCACAAAACGAAAAATCAATTTATACTCTACAGTTCATTTTACTTTGCTTAAGTTCTCTATTGTTCTCATCAAGCTTTAATATGATGATTCCCGAACTTCCCAATTATTTAAGCAGTTTGGGAGGAGCAGAATACAAAGGACTTATTATTTCTTTATTTACCTTAACAGCAGCCATTTCGCGTCCATTTAGCGGTAAGCTGACAGACAAATGGGGTCGTGTTCCCGTTATGGCAATAGGTTCATCGGTTTGTGTGGTTTGCGGATGCCTTTATCCTGTTTTGAGTTCTGTTTCAGGATTCTTACTGTTGCGATTGGTACATGGTTTTTCTACAGGATTTAAACCGACATCAACATCGGCTTATGTGGCAGATATTATTCCGCAACACAGATGGGGAGAAGCGCTCGGAATGCACGGACTGTGTTTTAGCATTGGCGGTGCATTAGGACCAGCACTGGGCAGTATGATTGTAAATATGTACGGCATTAATGCTATGTTTTACAGCTCGTCTTTTCTAGCGTTTTTTTCAATCATTATTGTAATGAACATGAAAGAAACTCTTGCCAAAAAAGAAAAACTGAACAGATCGATGTTTATCATTGGTAGAAAAGATATTGTAGATAAAAATGTATTTCCAGCAGGAATTATCACGTTTCTTTCTTATACCGCATTCGGACTTATTTTGACTTTAATTCCAGATTGGAGTGAGCATTTGGGAGCAACAAATAAAGGAATATTTTTCACGGCATTTACAGTAGCTTCGGTTATGGTTCGTTTTGGAGCAGGAAAAGTTTCAGACAGATACGGACGGCCAAAGGTTATAATGGCGGGATTATTTATAACGGCTTTTGCTCTTTTTATGATAAGTGAAGGAAAAGATATTCAGATGCTATTAGTTGGAGCAGGAATTTACGGAATTGGTACAGGGATTTTGTCTCCCGCAATCAGCGCTTGGACTATAGATTTAAGTAATCCCGATCATCGCGGAAAAGCGGTTGCAACCATGTATATTTCGATGGAACTCGGAATTGGATGTGGTGCACTTTTGGGAGGAAGTTATTACAGCGATCAGATTGCGCGAATTCCGCAGATCATGAAATTTGATATTATGCTTTTCGTTTTAGGAATTCTGTATCTGACTTACTGGGCTAGAAATAAAAAGAAAAATCGCGAAACTTTATCATAAAGTATAAAGAATCCGAAGGATTCAAATGTTTATAGCAGACAAATCTCTCGTTGCTATTTGACCCCGAAGGGGTCATATTCACAGTGAGATATACAATTCTATAAACATATGAATCCTTCGGATTCTTTATAGTGAACTTCAAAATAAAATAAAAAGCACATCAGAAAACCTGTAAATTTATTTTCACAGTTTTTGATTAACTCGTTAGGTGTGATGATGTAAAAATGCAATTTGTGTGAATTAGTATTCCGAAATAAGGGATGAAGAAAAATCGCAAAAATTTTTTATAAAGTAAAAGAATCCGGAGGATTCAAATATTTATAGCAGACAATTCCCTGGATGCTATGTGACCCCGAAGGGGGCATACTCACGGTGCAACATAAAATTCTACAAACATTTGAATCCTTCGGAATCTTGTACATGTTAAATCGTTTTTTGAACTAGAACATTGCTATTCAATATTATTAAGATTAATCATATTGAATTTTATGCAAAAATCTTTACGAAATCATTTGCGCTTTTTTAAACTTAATAATCATTTGGCTTTTAACATAAAAATTGTTTAATATTGCGTTTTTGATCCTTACTTTTTATTAATTAATGTCTGTTTATAGCAAATATGCTGATCATATTTTATTAAATCTTCTTAAAGAAGATGATCAGTTGGCCTATACAGAAATTTTCGAAAGATATTCCAGACTTTTAGTAAATCATGCTTATAAAATAACGGGCAATCAAGATGAAGCTAATGATGTCGTTCAGGAAGTATTTTTATCTATTTGGAACAAACGTAACGAACTGACCGTTACAAGTTCTCTTTCTTCTTATTTATACAAAGCAACAAAAAACAGAATTCTAAATCATATCGCCCACGAAAAAGTGGTTTCGCGTTATGCCGATTCTATATCTGATTTTATTGAAAACGATTATGTTTTTGCCGATTCTAAACTTAGAGAAAAAGAATTGGAAGCGCTTATTGAAAGTGAAATTGCTTTACTTCCAGAAAAAATGCGCGAAGTTTTCCTTTTGAGAAAAGTGGAAGAACTTTCGTATGACGAAATTGCCATTCAATTAAATATTACCGACAAAACAGCAAAACAGCAAGTATATAATTCGCTAAAAATTCTTCGCGGAAAACTAAAATCGGCGCTGAATGTTTTTATCTGGTAAGTTTTTCTTCTTCTTTTTGTTAAATTTTAAAATAAATTCTCTTCATAACCCTCTCATTAATAAAGAGAAACTAACGTTTCGCGAAATTTATTAATGATAAATTAATATTTTTTTGATTTTCATCTATGACAAAACCCCTTTATAACTGTCTTATTATAAAACAAGACAAAATTTCGTATTGTAATTATGAATAAAACGGAACTTCTAGAATTGCTTAAAAAGTATCAAAACGGCACTTTATCTAACGAAGAAAAAGATAAATTGGATGCTTGGTATCTGTATAAAGCGTCTGATAAAAGACAGCTGAATGAGTACGAACTGGAAGACAGTTACGAATATTTAAAATCGAAACTGCCATTGGTACAAGAGAAAAAAGTAATAAGTCTTTGGCCTCGTGTTGCTGCTGCGGCATCAATTGCTTTATTGTTGGGCACTGGAATATTCTATTTTGCAAAACCAGAAATTGAAGTTCAAGAAAAGAATATTCAAGTTGTCGAAAAAACAAAAGAAATCGCTCCAGGCGGAAACAGAGGAATTTTGACACTTTCAAACGGAAAGCAGATTATACTTTCAGATATCAATTCAAAAGATATTATTGCAAAAGAAGATCAGGATGAGGTGACCATTAAAATGGATGCCAATGGTGTGATCACTTATGTTATAAATCCGAACGCAGAAACTTCAAAAGAAGATGCGAATTCTTTCAATACGCTTTCGACCCCAACAGGCGGACAATATAATATTGTTTTGGCAGATGGTACGAAAGTATTCTTGAATGCCGTTTCTTCGATCAAATATCCAACTCAGTTTAATGGAGATCAAAGAATTGTTGAATTGGAAGGAGAAGCTTATTTTGAAGTGGCTAAAAATAAAAGCAAACCTTTTATTGTAAAATCAGACGATCAGACTATAGAAGTTTTAGGAACGCATTTTAATGTTCACGCTTACGCGAATGAATCTGCCATAAAAACGACTTTATTGGAAGGAAGTGTTGCGGTTTCTTCTAAAAATCAAAAAGCAATTTTGAAACCTGGCCAGCAATCTAGTTTAACAGCTACCGCATCTAAAATTTCAATAAAAGAAGTGGATACAGAAGCTGCAATAGCTTGGAAAAACGGCCGATTTAAATTTGATAACGCAGATCTGAAAACGGTGATGAAGCAGCTGGAACGTTGGTACGGCATTAAAGTGGAATACCGAGGTGATGTCTCTGATGTGAGATTTAACGGAGGAACATTTAGAAATAAAAATTTGTCTGAAGTATTAAAAGTGCTTGAGCTTAGCGATATAAAATTTAAGGTTGAAGGAAAAACGATTATCGTTTATCCGTAAGATCTTTTTTAACCGAATTATATTGAGTTTATAAACTAAAAAACCAGAGGCAGTTGCGATGCTTCTGGTTTGTTTAAAAGTTTATAGCCAATATAAGTTGTCCACCTATTGTTTAACTATAACCAATGTAAATGTATGAAATTAAATTTACAACCAAAAAAACCTTACAAAAAACTTAAGAAAAAGATTCCAAGAGCTTATTTATGGGTGCTAAGTGCTGTATTTACAATGCTTTGCAGTTTTACTGGGCAAGCGCAGCAAGTTACCTTAAATTTTAAGGAAGCCCCACTAGAAAAAGTGCTGAAAGAAATTGCAAAACAATCCAATTACGAAGTTTTGTATACGCAGAAATTGCTTAAAGATTCAAAGCCAGTAACTATTAATGTAAAGAATGCTAGTTTGAACGAAACTTTAAGTCAAGTTTTTAAAAATCAGAGTATAAAATATACGGTTACCAATCAAACGATTGTAGTTACTGCTCCAAAAGAAAAAAATGAGAGCGTGGGAAACGGATTAATCGATATCAAAGGAAAAGTAGTAAATAATAAAAATGAATCGTTTCCAGGAGTAACCGTTACCATTGCAGGAACAAACAGAACAAGCATAACGGATTTTGATGGAAGTTTTTCTTTTGATAAAATTTCGCCAAATGCCGTTCTAGAATTGTCTGGTTTAACTATCGAAAGCAAATCGTTTGGCATAGGAGGACGCACAGATTTTACGCTTGTCGCTGAAGATAAAGTAGCGGCGATGAAAGAAGTTGTGGTAACAGGTTATCAGACTATTGCAAGAAGTAATTTTACAGGTGCGATTGCCAAAGTGGATGAGAAAACATTAAATGAAAATATCAATTCTAATTTATCTGGTGCAATCGAAGGACGTGTTGCGGGTTTGATGTTTCAGAAAAACCCGAACGGACTTGGTTCTGATACGCCTATTTTGAGAGGTATTGGTACTTTTTCTGAGAATGTGGGCTACAGTCCGCTTATTGTAATTGATGGACTTCCAAGTGAATTGACTTTGGATGAAATTAATCCGTATGATATTGAAAGTGTTGACGTTCTTAAAGATGCTGCAGCGGCTTCTATCTATGGTTCAAGAGCTGCAAACGGTATCATTGTTTTAACGACTAAAAAAGGAAACGGTAAATTAAAAGTAACCGTAAATTCCGATTTCTTTATCTCAGAGAAACCAAATTTGAGAGATATGAATTATGCCTCAACAAGCGAACTTATCGACTTTGAGCAGGCGGTTTACAACAGAGAAAGAGCCAGATTTGCAGATACTGCAACAATGTTTAGCAATTATGGAGATATTGGAAACAGCAGTACAAAATACTACAGTCCGCTTTACCAGTTAAACAGAAATTTGGAAGAGGGAAAAATCGATAATGCTACATACAACACGACTATTGCGCAATGGAGAAAAAACGATTATAATAGAGATTATCGTGACAATGTTTGGCAAAATGAATTAAGACAGCGTTATAATGTTGCTTTTTCAGGAAGCACAAGCAAGCAGAACACTTATGTTTCGCTTAACTATGATGAATCAAAAGGTCGTATAAAATACAATGCAGGACGCTCGTTTAACCTTTATGCAAAAAGTAGTTTTCAGGTCAATAATTGGCTAAATGCTACTTTTGGAGTAAACGGAACGTATAGTAATGCTGAAGTGACCGAATATGATCTTGGAAATTATGATATCCAAAAACGATACGAGCGTATTACAGACGATAACGGAAATTTGGTGCAATCTTCATTTGCATCAATCAGAGACGGCTTTACTTCAAGCGGAGCTCTAAATCCGGCTATGGTTGAGAAAATGCAAGGTTTAAGTGGTTTTAAATCAACGAATTTTAATGTTTTAGATGCACTTAAAGAAGGTATTGAAGAACAAAATGCATTGAGCTTAAGAACTTTTGCCAACATAAAAGCAAAACTATATAAAGGATTAAGCTTTAATACACAATTCCAGTACGAAGTAAGAAAAGTTGATAATGAACAGTATCATGACGTTAATTCTTATAGAATGCGTTATGCGATCAACGCATTGACAGGATACAATCCTACTACAAATGCCTACACCTATGTGGATGGTTTTTCTACAGGAGGACGATACAAGCAAAGCAGTGCTCAGGCAAGCAATTATTCTTTCAGAAATCAATTAGATTTTAATCAAGAATTTGCAGATGGCAAACACTCTGTTAATGCTTTGGTAGGTACCGAAATGCGCGAAACTTATGCTCCTAGAAGTATTGAGCAGTTACGATATGGTTACGATCCAGTAACGCTTACTTCTGCAGTATTAAACAACCTTGCGCTAAGTCAGACAGGAGTTTCTAGTTATCTGTTTGGAAACAACCGTACGCTTGCAGCTTTAGCAAGAACACAGATGGAGACCCTGCACCGTTATTTTTCTGTTTTTAGTACGGCAAGCTATACGTATTTGTCGAAATATAATATCACAGGAAGTTACCGTGTCGATCAAGCTGATTTGTTTGGTGTTGATCCAAAATATAAAAACCGCCCATTATGGTCTGCAGGTTTAGGATGGAATATCAGTAATGAAGAATTTATGAAACCGGTAAAATGGGTGAGTATGCTTAAGTTGAGATCAACTTATGGTATCAACGGAAACGTAGATCAAAGCACAACACCTTATATCACGGCAACTCGAAGAAACGATAACTTGTACCAGTCTTTACAGTACACCAATATCACTTCGCAGCCAAATCCGATGTTGCGATGGGAAAAAACACAAAGTACCAATCTTGGTGTAGATTATAGTTTATTCCGAGCTAAGTTAAATGGTTCTATTGACGTTTACCGCAAATACAGCACCGATTTATTGGCTACCACAGATCTTGATCCTACTGTTGGTGCTACATCAAGAAGAATTAATGCAGGAGCATTATTGAATAAAGGTGTCGAATTTACTGTGGGTTCTGAATGGTACAATGATGGTAATTTCAAAATTAATTCCAATTTCGTTTTCGCGTTTAACAGAACGACAGTGAAAAAAGTAACTAGAGCAGAATCTACGGCTTCAGTTTATGTTGCTTCTCCAACCAGTTTTTTTGTAGAAAACGATTATTTCAATAGCATGTATGCTTACAAATATGGCGGAACAGTAAATGGTTATCCGTATGTTTTGGATGAAAACGGAAATCCGTCTATCACTTTTGACGAAAATGGAAATCCAATTTCAACGAGCATAAAAACAATTACAAATCCAGATGCTTTACAGAACATGGGATCTTTGATGCCAACGTACACAGGTTCGTTGTCACAACGTTTTTCATATAAACAATTTGATTTAAATTTCTTATTTGTTTTCTCTGGAGGAAATGTAATGCGTAAAGAAACCATAGACATGAGTTCTGATAATGTAAATCTTTCTGGAATTGCAGATCGCTATACCGATGACAATAGAAATGGCAATACTCGTTTGTATGTAGATTTAGACGAAAGTGTTAGAAACTATGCTGGAACGATGAGCAGCCAATGGCGATATTCATCAGCCAATGTGGTGGATGGCGATTATATTAAATTGAGAAATGTTTCTTTAGGATATAACTTGCCTAAAGCATTCGCAAATAAAATTAAAATGGTTTCGGCAAAGTTCACTTTCCAAATGAATAATATCTGGTATTGGAGCGCAGCCGGAAACCGCATTGATCCAGAGGTTTACAGCTTAAATTCTGGTGTTCGCAGCTTACCATCGCCAAAAACGTATTTATTTGGCTTTAATCTTACTCTTTAAAAAAATGAAAAAGATATATATAACACTACTGTCGCTTTTGATGTTAACTGCATCATCTTGCGAAGATTATACAGAAATCACACCCAAAGGAGCTTTAGTAATTGAAACTCCTGAACAATTTCTAGAATTGGTATCATTGCCAAACAGAGGTTATCCAATCAATAACTTTCAATACTTGTCAGACGATCAATGGATGAGAGAGGCTAATGTAATCGGAAGAACTCCAAACATTGATATTATTAATTTTACTTTTGATGAAAGTATAGATAGAGTTTCGTTATTGACGGGTTCAAGTTTTTACAATCAGGCTTATAGTTATATCAACAGATGGAATACAATTATTTCATTGGTAGATGAGAGTAAAGGAGATGGAAATATCAAACAATTAGCCAAAGCTGAAGCTAAAATATTCAGAGCTTACGATCACTTTTTATTAGTGAATACGTATGCAAAAGCCTATGATCCGCAGACCGCAGCTACAGATGGAGGAATTTGTATAATGGATAAATTTGACTTAGAAGCACAGCCTTCAAAATCTACTGTTGCACAGGTTTACGATTTTATTCAGAGAGATATTGAAGATGCATTGCCCTTTATTCAAGAAAAACCTGCCGATGTTTATCACCCGTCATTAGCATTTGCGTACGCATTTAAAGCGAAAGTGCATTTGTTTAAACGTGAAATTGCAAAAGCTAAAGAAGCGGCAGAAAAATCATTAAGCTATAACAATCAGATCTTTGATTTAGTAGCGTATAGCAAACAAGGCGGACCAACGGCGGTTGCTGTTCCGGCGGCAAGTAATGTAGAAGTTTTGAGCTACATGTACATGACAGGTTATAACGAAATGAACTTTGCTCAGAGTTACATCATCAGTCCTGAATTAAGAACTTTATTCGGAACAAACGATGGGCGTTTCAATTTGTTTTTCAACTCGACAAGTGCAACAAACCTAGATCAAGGTTCAAACACAGCCTATTGGGGAACACAATACACGAGATTTTTCTACCCAACTGTTGGAATGAAAACCACTGAAGTATATTTAATTTTAGCAGAATGTTATGCAAGAGAGAACCAGTTTAATGAAGCAGTTAATGTTTTAAATACATTAAGAGCAAAACGTATTCTTTCTGGTACTGTTAATTTGACCGTTCCAGCGACAAGAAAAGAAACAATGGAATTGGTCATTAATGAAAGAAGAAAAGAATTGCTTTTAGGATTTAACCGTTTCTTCGATCTGAAACGATTAAATACCGAAACAGAATATGCAAAAACAATTACGAGAGTATTTCCAATTGTAAACAAAACGGTTCCTCAAAAAACATATACTTTACAGCCCAATTCTCGATTGTATATCATTCCGTTCCCATTATCGGTTTTACAGAAAAATCCGAAATTGACATTAAACACAGACGAAAAAGTCCCATTTTAATTTAGATGAAAAAGTTAATTTTAATTCTAATCATGCTGTCGGCCTGGCAGCATGGTTTTGCTCAAACCCTAGAAAAGAAAACCGACAGCACCAGCACACAGCCAAAAGGCATGCAGGCTTATAACAAAGTTATTACCGATAAAGCCAAAAGCAAATCTGGTCTTTTTACCGTAAGCCAAGTCGATGCTAAATATTACTTTCAGATTCCTGATAGTTTGTTTAATCGCTACATGTTGGTGGTAACGCGCTATCTTTCAACTCCTGAAGGTTTTGGAAGTTTTGGCGGAGAAAAAGCCAACGAACAGACTATTTATTTTGAAAAAGGGGCTAACAATACTGTTTATTTAAGATCGCTTCAATACAAACAAGACGTTCGTTATGCCGATTCGATGCTGGCAAAAGCATTGGAAGGAAGCAATGAAAATCCGATTGTGGCTGCTTTTCCAATAAAAACAACCAATCCAGATACAAAAGATGTGGTTATTGAAGTAACAGACGTTTTCAAAAAAGACAACGCCATGTTTGCTATTGGGAGTCAGGAAAAAACAGAGAAAAAATTAACGTCTCTGGCGGATGACAAAACCTTTGTTGAAAGTATTGATGTTTATCCAATTAATATCGAAACTAAAACAACAAAAACGTATACGAGCTCAACAGCAAGCAGCGGAAGTATCACTTTACGATTAAACACCTCAATCGTATTGTTGCCGAAAACGCCAATGCGAAAAAGATTCTTTGACGAAAGAGTAGGTTATTTTGCCAATAAATATGTTTTGTTTGATGATGATGAACAGCGCGCTCAAAAGAAATTTATTGTGCAGCGTTACCGTTTGGAGCCAAAAGAAAAAGACATTAAAAAGTACTTAAGAGGCGAATTGGTCGAACCAAAGAAACAAATCGTTTACTATATCGATCCTGCGACTCCAAAAAAATGGAGACCTTATTTAATTGCTGGAATCAACGACTGGCAGAAAGCTTTTGAAGCTGCTGGTTTTAAAAATGCCATTGTAGGTAAAGAATGGCCAGAAGACGATAAAACCATGAGTTTAGAAGATGCAAGATATTCGGTAGTACGCTATTTAGCTTCTGAAACGCCAAACGCTTATGGGCCAAGAATTAGCGATCCACGAAGTGGTGAAATTATGGAAAGCCACGTAGGTTGGTATCATAACGTAATGAAATTGGTGCAGAGATGGTACATGATTCAAGCAGGACCTTTAGACCCAAGAGCTAGAAAAATGCATTTGGATGATGAATTAATGGGACAATTAATCCGTTTTGTTTCTTCTCACGAAATTGGTCATACGATTGGTTTGCGTCATAATATGGGAGCGAGCAGTGCCACTCCAGTAGAGAAACTTCGTGATAAAAAATGGGTAGAAGAAAATGGACACACGGTTTCTATTATGGATTATGCTCGTTTTAATTATGTAGCGCAGCCAGAAGATAATATTAGTCCGAAAGGTCTTTACCCGCGAATTGGAAGCTACGATAAATGGGCTGTTGAATGGGGTTACCAATATTATCCGAATGCGAAAGATGAGTTTGAAGAAGAAAAAATATTAGCCAAACTAACAACGGATAGTTTAACTGCAAATCCGAAATTATGGTTTGGAGGAGAAGGAAAAGACGAAGATCCCCGCAGCCAAGCAGAAGATCTTGGAGATGATTCAGTAAAAGCCAGCGATTACGGAATTAAAAACCTAAAACGTGTTGTGCCTCATCTTATCGAATGGACGTATCAGCCAAACGATCCGTACGATAATTTAGCCGATATGCACAAAGCAGTGGTGAGACAATACGGTTTGTATTTGTACCATGTTCTGAAAAATATTGGAAATAACTATATCACAAAACGAACTGTTGACGAAAAAGGCGCAGTCTATAAGCCAGTTCCTAAAGCAAAAGTAAAAGCGGCAATAGATTATTTAGGAAGACAATTGTTTGTTGCACCGCTTTGGATGTATCCGCAAGAAATTGATGATCTTATTGCTTTGAAAAGAGAAGATCAAATCTCAGATCAGCAAAATCAAGTTTTGAATATGTTATTAAGTTCTGGCATGCTTTACAATATCAGCCTGAAATCGATGCAGTTTGAAGGCGCCTATACTGTTCCTGAGTTCTTAAACGATTTACAGCAAACGGTTTGGGTGAAATTTAGCGGAGACGAAAAACAAGATTTTTACAGAAGAGGTTTTCAGCGTGGTTATATCGAAAAGTTGGGAATGCTTTTATTGCCTAAAGAATTAGAGCCAGGAAAAGCAGCCAATACAGCTCAGCGAAGCGATGTTAAATTGTATGCAAAACAGCATCTTTTAAAATTGAAAATAGATATCACAAAGCTCATGAATGCTTCAACAGGAATCAACAAAGATCATTTCGAAAGCATTTTAATAGATATAGATAAAATCATTACAAAATTAGACAAACCTACATCATGAAAAATTTAATAGTTATCTCATTTCTTTTTCTTAGCGTTATGGCTCAGGCTCAAATAACTTCAAAAGAAGAAGTGGTGCCAGAATTAGTGCAAAAAAGAGAAGCAGAAAAAAAGGAAATCACAAAAAATTATCTGGCTTTAAAAAACAGTTTTCTGACTTCAGATAGTCTTGCGGTTGTTAAAAATGCAGAAGCTTTTAAAAATGCATTAAAAAGCTTCAAGTTTAAAAAATTGAGTTTACCAGACATGAATGCAGCTACCACTTCGAGAAAAGAAATTATCGAATTGGCAACAGCGATAGCTTCAACTAAAAACATCAATAAACAGCGTAAGATTTTTGAAACGCTTTCTGTAAAATATTGGGATCAGGCAGCAAAATTTAAACCTGCTGACGAAACCTTATATTTACAAGTTTGCCCAATGACAGGCGCAGTTTGGACAAGTGACAGTAAGGAAATCAAAAATCCGTATTACCCGAAAAATATGCTGACTTGCGGAGAAGTCAAAGCAAGTTTATAATTTTTTTTAATTTTGAATTAGTTTGATAAATGCGGTCTTCTGAGAGGGAGCCGTATTTGTCGTTTATTGAGATACACAACTTTTGTTGAATAAAAAACCTTAGGAAACGCAATGATTTCTAAGGTTTTTTTATTGAGAATGGTTTTTTATAATTTACAAAAACATGCTAATTTGTATATATTTGCATGAATCAATATCCTTCCCAAGATGAAGAAAATTTATATTCTTATTTCTGTTTGCCTATTTTCCGTTTGTAATGTTGTATGCCAAGAGTCCGTATCAAAAGCAATTACTTTAGAAAAAGCATTGGCGCAAAAGAATGTTTATACCGCAAGGAAGGATAAAAAAACAGGCGAATATAGAAAACAGCTGATAGGGAAAAATAGCAGCGCTGCGGTGTATGCCATCAATAATAAATTATATCAGGAATATAGAAAATATAAAATAGATTCGGCGCTTTACTTCATTCGTCAGAACTTATTAATTGCCAAAAAACCGTATGATTCTTATAAAGAAAAACAGGCTTTAATCGAACTTTCAAACCTATATTCATCAAACGGAAGTTTTTTAGAATCAAGATCAATTCTAGAAAAAATAAATAGCCGTGAACTTCCTAATGACTTAAAAGCTCAATATTATGAGTTCTACAGTCAGTTTTTTGAACATTATGCGACCAATAATCCGAACACGCATTACCGAAGACAGATAGAAGTTTACAGAGATTCTCTGCTAGGAGTTTTAGATCCTAAAAGCAATAAATACAAGATCAATCTTGCGCAAAAACTGATGTACAATAAAAAATATGCAGAAGCGCAGAAGCTGTTAATCGGACTTTTGAATAAAAGCACTAAAAGAGATTACGATTATGCGATGTATACGTACTTGCTTGGAGACATAAAAATGTATTTTAAAGAAGAGCAGGAAGGGATTAAATATTATAGACTTGCAGCAGTTGCCGATCTCGAAAATGGCGTAAAAGATCACGGCGCGATTCAGAATCTTGCCATTTACAATTATTATCGCGGTGATATCGACAAGGCGTACCGTTATGCCAAATCAGCTTTGGAAGATGCTGTTTTCTGCAATGTGAAATTCAGAACACTGATGATGTCCGAGTTTTATTCGATCATCAATACCGTTTATCAGGAGCGAGAAGAAGAAAACAAAAACAAACTGCATGTATTGATTTTCGCCATCACAATGCTGAGCGTCGGATTGCTTGTTACAGCCGTTTATGTGTACAGGCAGATGAAAAAAATATCCAAAATAAAAGAAGAACTTTCTATTTCATCAGAACAGTTAAAAATCGTTAATTCTGATATTCAAGAAGCAAACAATAAACTCAACGTATATAATATTGAACTTCATGAAGCCAATAGAATTAAGCAGGCTTACATTGCCAAGTTCTTCGATATGTGTTCTTCTTATATCGGAAAATTGGATGAATACAGAATAAAACTCAATAAAAAAGCCTTAAGCAAACAATTTGATGAATTGTCCTTAATGCTTCGTTCTAGTAATCTGGTTGACGAAGAACTTCAAGATCTTTACCAGCGTTTTGATGAGATTTTTATTAGCCTCTATCCCGATTTTGTTTCTGATTTTAATACTCTTCTCATTCCCGAAGAACGCATCATTTTAAAAGAAGGCGAAATCCTAAATCCAGAACTACGAATTTATGCTTTGGAGCGTCTTGGTTTTTCAGACAGCGTTAAGATTGCTTCGTTTCTTAGATATTCTCTCAGCACAATTTATAACTACAGAACCAAGGTTAGAAACCGCACTTCATTGTCCAAAGAAGAGTTTGAATTCAGACTTCAGAAAATTGGAATGTCAGGAAACGGCGACTCTTAAGTTTTAAAGGCATTAGCGTTCTCTATTATACCAGCCAATGCACTTTTGTAGGACTGATGATGAGGTGTTTTGCATTCTGAAATGCTCTATTTTTTACTCTACATAAACTACTTTTTTTACTATAGTTTAATTTTTAAGTATTTGTTTATTAGGTGTTTATGGTTTTTTATTGGCTACATTTTTAAATTACGGTGCAAAAACAATACTATATCGTTATAGTTTTGCACAAAAGGATTTAAACTTTGTACTAACGAAATAAATAACCAAAAACCCAAAAAACCAAAAATAAATGAATGTAAAATCTGTGCAGGAATCTATTTTTCCTGATTCTAAAAAACATTATGAAATACTCGACGGACTTCGCGGAGTTGCAGCAGTAATCGTAGTAGCGTTTCATATTCTAGAAGTATTTTCTGGAGGCGATCACACCAAACAGCTTATTAACCACGGCTATTTGGCCGTCGATTTTTTCTTTCTGCTTTCTGGATTTGTAATAGCGCATGCTTACGACGACCGTTGGGGAAAGATGTCTATAAAAGAATTTTTCAAAAGAAGGCTTATTAGACTTCATCCTATGATATTAATTGGTATGCTGCTTGGAGCCGTTTGTTTTTACCCAAGTGCATCAGAGATGTTTCCTGCTGTAGCCGGCACTCCGTTGTGGAAAATGCTAATAGTTCTCGTACTTGGAATCTTTTTAATTCCTGTTCCTGGCTCTTTAGATATTAGAGGATGGGGCGAAATGTATCCATTAAACGGTCCCGCGTGGTCGCTTTTTTTTGAATACATTGCCAATATTGTCTACGCTATTTTTCTTAGAAAAGCATCCAACACCATTTTATGGATATTGACTTTAATTGCAGCTTTTTTTCTAATCCATCTTGCGGTTACAAGCAGTCATGGAGATATTATTGGAGGCTGGTCACTTGATCCTGCACAGCTTCGAATCGGTTTTACAAGATTGGCATTTCCTTTCCTTGCCGGAATTCTGCTTAGACGATTGACAAAACCAGGAAATATGGGGAGCACCTTTGTACTCAGCAGTGTTCTTATTGCTATTGTACTGGCTTTTCCAAGAGTAGGCGGAAGCGAAAATTTATGGGTGAACGGAATTTATGATTCGCTTATGATTATTATAATGTTTCCTCTTATCGTATACATTGGAGTTTCGGGCACGGTAAAAGGAAAAACAATGCAGAAGGTTTGCACCTTTCTAGGAGACATTTCGTATCCTATTTACATTACGCATTTTCCAATTTTGTATGTGTATTATTCTTATGTAGTAAAAAATAAAATCACGCTAGAAAATTCTTTTTCGGCGGCGGCATTAGTATTTGTTTTGTCAATAACGGTGGCTTATGTTTCATTAAAGTTCTATGATGCTCCGTTTAGAAACTATTTGGCAAAACGTTTTTTAAAGAGAAGTTAAGGGTTGGTTAAGTTAGTAATGATTGCGGACGTGCGGGAATAACAACAGCCCTTCCCATAAGCGCGTCCGTTTTTGCAGAATAGTACAGTGTTCTGTATAGAAATCGGCTGCTGCTTTTTTATTGTATTCGAATGCCTGTAAAAGAAACAGTAAATAGTAAGAGATTTGTCCTGCATGCCAATACAATTTTATTCAAACTTTTAAATTAAATGAGTTATGATCCAGTTTGAATGGTTTGATAATCCTTTAGTAAAAGCAGCAGCTGTTTTTCTTTTTTGCACATTTTTAGCCTCAGCCTTATACATTATTTTAGGCAATTCAAAAAGCGGAAAAGAACAGCAAGATATATTAGCCCAAAAACATTCCAATGTTTTAAATGAGCTTGAAAAGAAAGTTACTTTGAGAAAGAAAAATATTAATGGGGGAGTCTCTTTAAAAACTCAAATTAAAATTCAGAATACTCCAGAGTTTTATGATGAGCAGTATTTAGAAAGAGAAAAACAAAGTACAGCTATTCTTCAAAAAGCAATTTTTAGTCTTCGAAATGGCAGAGAAGTAGAAGGGGCAAAATATTTAATCGCGGCTTGCAAAATTTGGAAAAATGATGAAAAACTAGGGAAACTTCTTATGGCGCTTCCTATTCTAGAAGATATATTGATTCATTTAAGTAGAGAAGATTTTGTTTTAGTAGAACTCGATTCAGAGCATAAATTTTCGGACATTGATAAAGTCATCAACTTTGTGCTTTCTTCACAAATTTCTTCAACCGACCGAAAAATGATTTCCGAAATCAAAAAAATAATTCATATCAAAAGATTAGATTATCTGTAAGGAAATTAAAATATAAACCGCCCCGTTGGCGGTTTTTTTATGCTTAATAAATAAAATGCTATTATTTGCAAATTTGCATAAATTTGCATAATATTGCAATCTATAATTTTTTTTAAATATTTTATGAATACTACTGTAAACAAGGCGATACCCGCCATTAAAAGCATATTTTTTGTATGCGGTTTTGCACTTTCAAGCTGGGCGCCAATGGTTCCTTTTGCTAAAAATAGATTAAATCTGAATGATGGAGAACTTGGTCTGCTTCTTTTAATGCTTGGGGGAGGCGCTATTTTGATGATGCCAATCTCTGGATATCTAGGACAAAAATTTGGAAACAGAATTGTAATTACGATTTCCTGTATTGCAATTGCTTTTATACTGCCATTTCTGGTATTCTTGGATGGAGTTACCGCTATGGCTGTGGCACTTTTTATTTTTGGAGCCGGCATCGGAACTGTAGATGTTTCTATGAATGCGGTTGGAGTAAACCTTCAGAATTTATACGGACGTCCAATAATGTCTTCGCTTCACGGACTTTTTAGTGTGGGCGGTCTTGTGGGATCTCTAGGTTTGGGACTTCTTATAAAAACGGGACTAGAGCCTCTAAGTGCCGCACTTTTTATATCTCTATTGGTGCTTTTAACAGTTGCATTTCAGTACAGAAAATTATTTGATGCGTCAAGCGAAAGACAGACAGCATTGACCCATACTGAGGAAAAAGAAAGTACTGCAAGCGGAAAATTTGCATGGATGAACAGAGGCGTGCTTTTTTTAGGAATACTATGTTTTATCGTTTTTATGTCTGAAGGTGCAATGCTAGATTGGAGCGCTTTATTCCTTCACGAAAACCGCGGAATGGATGAATCTTGGGCGGGAATTGGCTATGCCGTTTTCTCTGTTGCTATGGCAATAATGCGTCTGTTTGGAGATGGTCTTGTAGAAAAATTAAGTCATCGTACTGTGGTTACGGGCGGAGCGCTTACCGCTTCGGCTGGTCTTTTAATGGTCATTTTATCGCCGTGGATTTCTTTGACAATCTTAGGCTTTTTTATTCTGGGTTGCGGAGCGGCCAACATTGTTCCAGTATTTTTTAATGAAGCTGGAAAGCTGAAAAATGTTCCTGTTGCTGCTGCGGTGGCCGCAATTTCGACAATGGGATATTCTGGTCAGTTGCTAGGACCCGTTTCTGTTGGGTTTATTGCAGAGCTATCATCATTGGGATTGGCATTAGGAATTTGTAGTTTGCTTTTAGCAGGAGTTGGAATATCTTATTTTTTATTTATGAATAAAAGCAAATCTTAATCATTTAAATCTAAAGAAATGAAAATAGAACATATCGCAATCTGGGTAGAAAATCTTGAAGTCATGAAGGAATTTTACCAAAAGTATTTTAAAGCATCAGCAGGAGAAAAATATACGAATTCGCTCAAAAAATTTGAATCGTATTTTTTAAATTTTGAATCGGGAAGTAGGATTGAAATCATGTGCATGCATGGAATTGAAAATGCATCCAAAGATGTAACAAGACAAAAAACAGGATATGCACATTTGGCTATGGAAGTGAAGTCAAAAGAAGAACTTGACGAGATGACAGAAATTTTTAGAAAAGACGGATACACCATAGCAGGAGAACCTCGTATTACTGGTGACGGTTACTATGAAAGCGTCATTCTTGATCCCGAAAACAATATAATCGAATTGGTTTTCTAATCATTAATTACAAAAACATTAAACGATTTTAGTTTCTTTTCTGCGGTAACCATCTAGTCTGCTGTCGTTACTAGCAAGATCGGTTATAAGCACCGCTACTTTTTCTATAGCGCAGACTTTAAAAGGTTCGGCAGCATTAAGTTTTTCTTCATTGGCAAGAGCAATAATGCTTTTAGCGGCTTTAGACATAGCCGTTTTAATGCCGCTGTCTCCAAAAAAACTGGCTGTTACTCCAAATTTACTGTCAACTGCGCAAGTTCCCAAAAGATAAATATCAGCAATATACAAACCTATTTCCTCGCAGGCCTTAACGCCTTCGGTGGTTTGAGTTTGTGTATTGTAAATGCCTCCGAGCAAGATCACTTCAATATTTTTATGGTTTGAAAGCACCTGAACCAACGGAATATTATTGGTTATAATTTTCAATTTAATTCCGATAGGAAGTTTAGCTGCAATACTGCAATTCGTAGTTCCTCCGTCCATAAAAATAGTCTGGCCGTCGTGAATAAACTGCTGGGCTTTAAGTGCTATAATTTCTTTTTTGTCTGTCTGATAAGAAGCTCTGTCTACAAAACTTAAAGGATTTTTTAATATCGGAATAGCGCCTCCGCGAACTTTAGAAAGCAGTCCGTTGTTATGAAGCTGTTCAATATCTCTTCTGACGGTATCTTCAGAAACATTGAGTTCCTGTGCCAATCCGCTGTAGTTTACTTTCTCATCGCGGCTTAGCAATTTTAATATTTTGTCAAAACGTTCTTCTTTTAGCATTCAAAAAATGTTTTTATGAAATGCAAATATACATTATACATCACAAAAAGATGTTTCATTTTATAATCTGCAACATGATAATTTATATCAGAGGTAATGCTTTTTTTAAATTTGACTAAAGACAGATTCTGTCTTTAACGATAAACCCCAATAATGAATTAAATTGTTTGTTTTATGAAAAAAGTAATTTTAGCATTATGCATTGCATTTCATTGTAGTCCAATGGCAGAAGCACAGGTTTCTTCACAGACGTTGCAATCTATTTCGACTCCTGCAAAAGTTTCTACCAAACATTTGGGCAATTTAAATTTTAAAGATGGTGTTCCAGATGCTTCCAGTCTTGAAAAATTGTATGATGAACTGGATTATCTTCATGGCGTCGACGCTTTTATAAACGGATTTCCGGTTGTGTCCCAATATGCCATACGAAAAGGATTTAAAGATGCAGGAGTTAACGATAATGAGGTGCTGGTATTTTCAGAACTGATGGATTCTAAATCTATATTTCTGACAGCCAATGCAGATACGTATTATTTCTGGACCTTTATTGATTTGACAAAAGGACCAATGGTAGTAGAAATTCCGCCTGGAGTTTTAGGGGTATTTGACGATATGTGGTGGCGATGGATTTGTGATATCGGAACGCCAGGTTCAGATCGTGGTGTTGGCGGAAAGTATCTTTTAGTACCGCCCGATTATAAAGGAACACTTCCAGAAGGAGGTTATTTTATCGGGAGAAGCAGAACCTTGCAAGCCTCTCTTTTAGGAAGAGCATTTCTAGTAGACAACAGCCCAAAACAGGCTGATGAAGCATTAAAAAAACATTTAAAAATTTATCCGTACACAGAAGGAGGATGGGGATCAAGCATTGGTGAATTCTTGAAAGGAGAAGGAAAACTAGGTCCGATCGCGGCTAAAACGCCTGAAATGAAGTTTGTAGAAGGAAGCGGAAAAGAAATGAATACCATTCCGCCAAATGATTATTCTTTTTTTGAATTTTTGAATGAAGCAGTGCAGTCGCAGCCAGCATCGGCGCTTGATCCTGAAGTTGCGGGGCATTTTGCAGGTATTGGCATTGTGAAAGACAAACCTTTTAATCCAGATGCAAGGATGAAAAAAATACTGCAGGAATCTGCTGCAGTCGGAAACGCTGTAAGCCGCGCTGTCTCTCTAAACGGACGCCCTTCTGAAGGCTTTAATTATTACGGGCCTAATTCCAGATGGATGATTCCGCTTTGGGTTGGAGGTTACGATTTCCAGACTCCTCCGCCAGCTATCACAAAAGAGGGCGTGAAAGCTTTTCCAGACGACGGAGCAAAAAAACTCAATGCCCGAATTGCCATGTTTTATGCCGCTACAGGTATTACTCCAGCCATGTGTATGCGTCTTCCAAATATCGGTTCGCAATATCTAGGAGCAAATTATGATAAAAACAACAAACCTTTTGATGGTGCTAAAACCTATAAAATTGTAGTTCCAGCTAAAATTCCAGCTGCAATGTTCTGGTCATTTACATTATATGATAATCAGACCAGATCGATGTTGCAGACTCCGCAGCGATATCCGAGAGCGGGAAGCCAGAGTTATCCAACACCGGCTGCGACCGCTAATTCAGACGGCACTTACACCATTTATTTCAGTCCGAAGAAACCTGCGAATGTAAGCGAGGGCAACTGGATTCAGACCGTTCCAGGAAAAGGATGGTTTGCTTTATTCAGACTTTACAGTCCGCAGCCATCGTACTTTGATAAATCTTGGGTACTGCCAGATATTGAAGAAGCGAAATAAAATTTGCAATTCTTTTTTAAATTATAAACCTTCAGAGTCCATGACTTTGGAGGTTTTTTATAATGATAAAGAAGCTGCGTAGGTGTAAATGTAATTTAACACAAAGTTAAATTAGCTTTTTAGGTATTTTTTGTTTGATGCTTTTCATTTGCTTTTTTAACTATTATGAAAAAAGATCTTTTGAAAATGACAGACGATGAACTTCAAAAACTGATTTTTGAGGGAAACGATACTGCGTTTTCAATTATTTTTAATCGATACTGGAAAAAGCTTTATTCTTATGCTTTTAAAATTTACAAAGACGAAGCAGTCTGCGAAGATATCGTTCAGGAAATCTTTATCAGTCTTTGGAAAAATGCATCGAACACAATAATCTTAAACCTTGAAGCTTATCTCTTTAGAGCTGTAAAATACAAAATTGCAAACCAGCTTAGAAACTTGAAATTTGATCAGCAGCATATTGAAGTATTAGAAACTATTCCAGATCCAAGTTTGTCTTTAAACGATCTAGAATATGTTGATTTCGAAAGAAATATCAACGAACAGATCAATAAACTGACTCCAAAATGCCGAGAAGTCTTTTTACTCAGCAGAATGGATCATTTTTCGAATGCCGAAATTGCGGCAAAATTAAACCTGTCTATTCATACCGTAGAAAAACATATCAGCAATGCGCTTAAGCAGCTGCGTTTAAATTCTGCGTCTTATAATCATCTTCTTTTTTATTGGGCAGCGTTCTTTTATGTTAACTAAAAAACGCTCATTTTAAGAAAACGTTAAGACTACTTTTTCGACTACTTGTTCGATTCAAAAAATGTGACTTGTCTATAAAAGCATATATTTTGAAAAAAGAAAACTTTTTGCTTCTGGCAAAAAAATACGAAGAAGGTACCTGCACACCCGAAGAAAAAGCAGCTGTTGAAACATTTTTTGATAAAATGCAGGAGCAGGCATCAGATTTAGAAAATAATATATCTGATGAAAAAGGCGATGTCATTCTAAATAAAATACTTTTAGAATTACAGGTTAAGCCAAAAAAATATTCATTTAGAAAAGCATTAAAAGTAGCAGCCGTTTTAGTTACCGGACTTACTATTGCATTTACCGCGGCTAAATTTATTTTCAAACCAAAAGAAATCACTCAGATTACTGCCAAAGGAGAAAAGAAAGAAATTTATTTGGAAGACGGCAGTGTCATTGTATTAAACTCCAACAGTAGTGTTACGTATCCCGAAGAATTTGAAACGACAAGAAATATACAACTGACAGGACAGGCTTATTTTAAAGTTTTTAGAGATGTCAAAAGACCTTTTATTGTTCAAACCCACGATGTAAAAGTGAGAGTTTTAGGAACTTCATTCGACATCAATTCTTATAATCATCACGATACGAAAGTAAGCGTGATTACAGGAAAAGTTGAAGTTACTTCACCAACTGGAAAAAAAGTGCAGATTACCAAAAATCAGCAAGCCGATTTAATCAAGAATTCCGATTTACAGATTTCTACAGAAAACAGCGATGATAAAATTGCTTGGATCAGCAACACCATCATACTTAAGAACACCAAACTTTCAGAAACCGTTAAAATCATAGAAAACTGGTACAATGTCGATATCGTGATTGAAGATCAGGAATTGAACGACCTTACTATTTCTGGAAAGTTTAAAGACGAAAAATTGGAAAATGTCTTAGAAAGTATTGCCTATTTAAAACAGCTAAAAATAAATTACACAACTAAAAACCAAATTATTATAAGAAAAAAGACGCCTTAAAAAAAGAAAAAAAACAAACCCGCCTCCGGTGCAACGGAAACGGGCATTTTAAAGACTAAAAATAAAATTTATAGCCTAACAGTAATGAACACGAAACTACAATTTTTTTTCAATAAGTATATAAAGATGAAAAATCTTTACTTAATGATTTTATTAATTTTTTCCTTTAACGGATTTGCCTTAGGTCAATCTGCGAAGGACGTACAAATAAGCCTGAATCTAAAAGATGCAACCATCACCGATTTTTTTAAGGCAGTAGAACAGAAGACGACTTTTACTTTTGTTTTTGATGAAAAAATATCAGCAACATCACAGCGCATTTCGATCTATGCAGAAAAAGAAAGTCTAGACGGAGTATTGACAAAAATCTCGGCTAAAACGGGATTGGCATTCAGAAAACTAAACAATACGATTACCGTTACCAAAAATCTTCGCGCTCAAATGAATGTTCGCGGAAAAGTATTGGACGAAAGCGGAATGCCAATGCCTGGTGTTACCGTTCTAGAAAAAGGAACCAGAACCAGCACCATGACCGATATGGAAGGGAATTTCAGTTTTGCTGTCAGCTCTTCTGCTGTTTTGGTTATTTCGTACGTAGGTTATATTTCTCAGGAAATTGCTGCAAGCGCAAACCCAATTACGGTAACCATGAAGTTGAGTACAAGTGAGTTGAATGAAGTTGTTGTAACGGCTTTAGGAATTAAAAGAGAAGAAAAACGATTAGGATTTTCGCAACAGACGATTAAATCTGAAAGTTTATCGCAAGGAAGACCAAATAACTGGTCGACTGGATTAAAAGGAAAAGTGGCTGGATTAAGCATTACTTCTACAGGTTCAGGACCTTTAAATTCACAGCAGATTACCCTTAGAGGAAACAGATCGTTGAGTCCAAAAGGAAATTATGCGCTTATTGTAGTAGATGGAGTTCCTGTAAACGCAGAGATGACAACGTCTGGTTCAACGAGTGCGTATATGGGAGAAGATTCACCAATTGATTACGGAAACGGAATTTCAGACCTTAATCTAGATGATATTGATGCAGTAACAGTGCTTAAAGGTGCAGGTGCAACTGCGCTTTATGGTAGCCGTGCGGCAAACGGTGCGTTGATTATTACCACAAAATCGGGAAAGAAAAATAAAGGTTTAGGAATTTCTTTCAACACAGGAGCGACTTTCGACGTCATCCAAAGATGGCCAGATTATCAATATAAATACGGACAAGGGACAGGAAATTCGCCAGATGCTTTTGGAAATCAATATTACTCTTACGGGAATTCTGCAGACGGAACTTCAACAAGCGGAACGAGTAGTGCTTGGGGACCCGCTTTTACAGGACAGAATTTCTACCAATATGATCCTGCTGTGCAAGGACAATCTCCAGAAAGAACGCCTTGGCAGTCTTATAGAGACAACCGTAAAGATTTCTGGAGAACAGGTGTGACTTTAAACAATAATATTTCGATTCAAGGCGGTGACAACAAAGGTTCGATGCGTCTTTCTCTTGGAAATCAGAAGAACGAATGGATTATGCCAAATACTGGTTTTGACAGGGTTACGGCTGCAGTAAATGCCAATTATCAGGTTTCGGACAGAATTAAATTGGGAACAACGGTAAATTACAATACGAGAAACAGTGATAATCTTCCTTCTACAGGTTATAACAATGGTTCTATTGCGTATTTCATGATTTTCCAACAGCCCAATATTGATTTGGATTGGTATCGTCCAATTTGGGAGAAAGGCAAAGAGCAGATCGCGCAATTGCATCCGTTCAGTTCTTTTATCGATAATCCGTATTTGATTGCTTATGAAGCGACCAATACATTAGACAGCGATCAGATTGTAGGGAATTTGTTTGCCAATATTACGTTGTCTCCAAATCTGGAATTAATGTTGCGTTCTTCTATGAACACTTACAACCAGACTAGAGAGCAGAAAAGACCTTACAGCATCAACAGATATGCAAAAGGATTTTACGAAAGACAAGACGTTTTCAAACAAGAAATCAACTCCGACTTTTTGCTTTCATACAAAAAAGATTTTGGAGATAAATTCTCGCTTTCGGCTTCAGCAGGAGGAAACGCGATGAGTTATAAATACAGAAGAACAGAAGCAGAAGTAACTGGTTTAGTAGTTCCCGGCGTTTATAAACTTTCAAATGGTTCAAGCGCACCGATTTTAACTTTAGGCGATGCCAATAAAAAAATGAACAGTTTGTACGGTTTAGTTTCCATGTCGTACCGAGATATGCTTTTTGTAGATATCACAGGAAGAAATGACTGGACGAGTACGCTTCCGGTAGAAAACAATTCTTTCTTTTATCCGTCGATCAATACAAGTGCGGTTCTTTCAGAAATGTTCAGTCTTCCAAAAGCGATTGATTTCTTAAAATACAGACTTTCTTTTGCTCAAGTAGGAAACGATACAGAACCTTATAAAACACAGAAATATTATGGGCAAAGTGCTTTTCCAAGTTCGGCTCAGACTTTAACAGTTTTATATAATGATCATTTTAAACCAGAAATTACGACAAGTTTTGAGACTGGTTTTGAAATTAGAATGCTGAAAAACAGACTTACGTTTGATGGTACAGTTTACGAAAGTGTGACTAAAAACCAGATTATCGATATTCCGATGGATTTTTCTACAGGTTACAGCGGAGCAGTTTTAAACGGAGGAAAAGTAAGAAACCGCGGAATCGAACTTACGCTTGGCGGAAAAATTATTGATGGCGAGAATTTCAAATGGAATGCTACGATGAACTGGTCAAGAAACTGGAACAAAGTAATGGAACTGCCAGAAGGAATTGACGGACAGCAGATTATTGGTACAGGTGGAACAGCCTCAATCATTGCAAAAGTAGGCGGAACTACAAGCGCCATTTATGGTTTCGGATTTGTGAGATCTCCTGACGGACAGATTGTATATGACAATGCGGGTCTGCCAGCATATCCTGAAGCAATTCAGTATATCGGCGATGCAAGTCCAAAATGGAAAGGCGGTTTGACTAACGGTTTTTCTATTGGAAATTTCACTATGAATGTAACAATTGATGGTCAGTACGGTGGTATTATTTATTCGCAGACACACCACAAACTTTCAGAACAAGGAAAACTGAATTCTAACGAAATGGGTAGAGCAGACGGCTTTATCATTGGAGATGGAGTAGTTCAAAATACTGATGGATCGTACTCTCCAAATACCAAAAAAGTGGCAACAGCAGATTGGTATGTTCGTTATTACCGAAGAGCCAATATTGAATCGAATTCATTTGACGCTTCTTTTGGAAAGCTTCGCGAAATCAGTCTTCAATATAATTTGCCAAAAAGATGGCTGAAAAATACAGGACTGCAATCACTTCAGTTTTCAATTTTCGGAAGAGATTTAGCAACCGTTTCCGATTTCCCAATTTACGATCCTGAAACAGCAGCGCTAAACGGAGATACTATTTTACCTGGTATCGAAATGGGGCAAATGCCATCGCCAGCAACTTATGGTTTCAATTTAAGTTTGACTTTATAATTAGACAATGAAAAAGATAAAAATCACAGCAATAATTCTACTTCTTACAGGACTGACAATTTCTTGTTCAAATGGTTTTGAAGAACTTAATGAGAATCCGAATCTGATTACCGAAATAAGTCCGGGAACTTTATTGAACCCAATTATTTACGGAATTGCTTCGCAGAATGCCACACAGAGTGTTGACGTGACCTTCAATTTAATGCAGGTTTCGCTTCCTTATCCAAGTATCACAGGCGGACTCCACCGTTATGATGTAAGCAATAATATCGGAAACTCGGCTTGGAACAATTATTACAAATGGCTTTCGAATATTAGAGAAATGCGCATGGCTTCTGTAAAAGCGGGAGACGGCAATTACGAAGCGATTGCTTTAACATTAAATGCATTGGTTTACGCCAATCTTACCGATCTTTTTGGTCCAGTGCCAATGACCGAAGCAGTACGCGGAGAAGACGCTATTTTATATCCGAAGTACGATACGCAGGAGTTTATTTATGAAACTATTTTAGCCGATTTAGAAAAAGCCAATACGCTTTATGATACTAGTAAAGCGATGATTTATAGTGAAGATATTTTGTTTCAAAACAATGTTCTGAAATGGAAAAAATTTACCAACTCTCTTAAAATGAGATTGCTGTTAAGAGTTTCCAACCGAACAGAAACGGGTGCTTTTACAAAACTGGCTTATATGGCAGATCATCCAGAAATTTACCCGGTTTTTACCAATACAGCTGAAGGAGCAATTCTGAAAGTAACGGGAGTTTCTCCAAATGTTTCTCCTTGGGGAAGGCCGCAAGATTTTAACTTGAGCATTAAAATGGCTTCTTTTTTTCTGGATAATTTGAATACGCTTGAAGACCCAAGAAGAGCTATAATTGCAACAGGGGCGACAGCTTTGGTAACCAATGCTCCAATTGGATTTAAAGGAATTGACAGCGGTTATGCAGGTTCAGATTCGCAGTTTAAATACAATGCCTCAACACTTTTGAATGTTCAGGCTCAAAACCCAATGCAGATTTTTATTCTGACGTATGCTGAGGTTGAATTTATTAAAGCAGAATTAGCACAACGCGGACTTATTGCAGACGCACAAGGACATTACGAAAAAGGGGTTAAATCGGCAATCGAACATGTAAAAGCGGTTGTTCCAGCAACTTATTTTAATAAACCAGAAGCACAGTACAATGGAACATTAGAAAGAATCATGTTGCAAAAGTATTATGCATTGTATTTTACAGATTACCAGCAATGGTTTGAATACCGCCGAACAGGATTTCCTGTACTGCCAAAAACGACAGCGATGCTAAATGATGGAATTATGCCATCTAGATTTACGTATCCAGATAATCAGCAGATAAAAAATAACGAAAACTATTTGGAAGCTGTTGAAATGGTAGGAGGCGACAATATCAATACTAAAGTTTGGTGGGACAAATAAATTTTAAAATGAAAAAGACATTTATATATAGTGCAGTATTGTTTTGCGGTGTTCTGACAGCGCAGACAACTGTAAAAGGAATCGTTTTTGAAGATGTAAATCAAAACGGTAAAAAAGAGAAAAAAGAAAAAGGAATTGCGAATGTTGCCGTTACTAACGGGCGTGAAGTGGTTTTGACCGACAAAAAAGGAAACTACGAACTGCCGTTAGCCAATGATGTTATTATTGCCGTAATTAAACCTTCGGGATATAAAATTCAGGTAAATAAAGATAATATACCTCAGTTTTTCTATAATTATAAACCAGCGGGTTCTCCAAAAGGTAAATTTGAAGGCGTTGCACCAACAGGAAAACTTCCAGAATCTGTTGATTTTGGATTAGCTCCTCAAAAAGAAACCAACGATTTTACGGCACTTATTTTTGGTGATCCACAACCGTACAATCTAGAAGAAGTTGACTTTTTTGCCAGAGGAATTGTGGCTGAAGTAGAAGGCATCAAAAATGTCCCATTCGGATTAAGTATGGGAGATTTGGTTGGAAACGATCTTAGTTTGTTCAATCCGTATATTCAGGCCGTAAAAAAAGTTGGAATTCCGTGGTACAATCTTTTAGGAAACCACGATTTAAATTTTGATGCCAAAGCCGATAATTTAGCCGATGAAACTTACGAGGCTCATTTTGGTCCTGCGAATTATGCTTTCAATTACGGAAAAGTGCATTTTATTGTTCTAGACGATGTTTTATATCCTGACCCAAGAGACCACGAAGGCTATTGGGGCGGTTTTACAGATGAGCAAATGCAGTTTATAGCAAATGATTTGAAATTAGTTCCGAAAGACAATTTAATCGTACTGGCTTTCCACATTCCGATAAGCGAGCCAGATCCTAAAGATGATTCTTTTAGAGATGAAGACCGCCAGAAATTATTTGAATTGCTGAAAGATTTCCCGAATACACTTTCGCTTTCGGCGCATACACACATGCAGAGACAGGATTTCTTAGGCAAAAAAGAAGGATGGTTGCAAGAAACGCCGCATCACCATTACAATATTGGAACCACTTCTGGTGACTGGTATTCAGGAAAACTGGATGAGAAAGGAATTCCAATTTCGGTTATGAGAGACGGAACGCCAAAAGGGTATGCTTTCATTCATTTTAATGGAAATAAATATACTGTAGATTACAAAGTAGCAGGAAAACCAGAGAATTATCAGATGAAAGTTTTTGCTCCAAAAGTCGTTGCAAAAGCAAAACGTACGAAATCGGGTGTATTTGCTAATTTCTTTATGGGAAGCAAAAAAGACAAAGTGCAGTATAGAGTAGACCAAGGCGAATGGAAAGAAATGGAATATGTTGAGGTACAAGATCCATCGTATGTAGAATTGGTTTACGAATGGGAATTGTCTGAAGTGCTGATGCCAGGAAAACGTTCTTCAGATCCTGAAAAAAGCACGCATGTTTGGAGAGGAAATATTCCTTCTGATCTTGCGATTGGCGAACATGCTATCGAAATTAAAGCAACAGATATGTTTGGCAAAACGCATACTGCCAATACGACTTACAGAATTGATAAAGTAAAATAATCGATTAAATGATGTTTAAAATCAAAAATATCAGCTGCGTTTTGGTAGCGGTTTTAGCGGTCTATTCTTGCGGAGATCAAAAAGCTGTTCCTTCAAAAAAAATAATTGAAGTGCAAGGCCATCGCGGCGATCGTGGCAATTTTCCAGAGAATTCTATTCCAGCTTTTATTAGCGCTGTAAAAAAAGGTGCCGATGTTATAGAATTAGACGTTGTGATTTCTAAAGACCAAAAAGTTGTCGTTTCACACGAACCTTTTATGTCTTCGCAATACATGTCGGATTCGCAAGGAAAACCAATTTCGAAAGAAAAAGAAAAGAGCTTTAACCTTTATGAAATGACGTACGACAGCATTAGAAAATTTGACAGCGGTTCCAGAGGAAATTCAAATTTTCCGCAGCAGCAAAAGCAAAAAACATACAAGCCATTGCTGTCTGAAGTTATTGATGCTGTTGAGGAATACATTTCCGAAAACAAGCTAAAACCAGTACGATACAATATCGAAATCAAATCTGAAAAATCAGAATATGGCAAAAGTCAGCCACAGCCAGAAGTTTTTATAGAAATGGTCATGAAAATCATTCAAGAAAAAGGAATTGAACAAAAGATCAATATTCAATCTTTTGATCCTGAAGTATTAAATGTCATGCATAAAAGATTTCCTAAAACAAAAGTGGCTTATTTGGTTGGAAAAGGAAGTTTATCAAAAAATCTTTTGTTGCTTAATTTCAGACCAGAAATTTACAGTCCGAATTATAAATTGTTAAATAAAACAGCAATTGATTCTATTCGATTGCTGAAAATGAAAATAATTCCTTGGACTGTCAATGATGAGGCAGATATCGACAATATGATACAGCTTCAAGTTGACGGAATCATAACAGATTATCCAGAAAGAGTTTTGAGAAAAAGATAAAATTTTTTTCAAGTTTGTGTTTTTTTTTAATTGGCCTTCAATTTATTGAAGGCCTTTTTTACTTTAGATTAAAATAAGAAAACACACAAAAAGTTATAAATATGCCTGTTAGCTATTTTTTTTGTTTCTTTCTTACACTTTAACAAAATTTCTTTTTAGGAACCTTACCTTTGTAAAAATCATTTTTTGAGTCAAGAGTTTGAAAATAAGATTCTTAATTGCGACGAATCTATAGTTTCTATTCTGCTGACTTTTAATCTTCTAAATAAATTTAAGCCCGAATGAAGTAAGGAAGCAAAATGTCCTTACAATTTTATCCGCAAGTAACACCCCTCCCAAAATGAATACCAGAATTACCACCTGTGCCCATATAAGAAAGGCACTAAAAAGCTATAGTTTACTACTATGCATCATTTTTACTGCTACAACAGTATTTGCACAAAAAAAATCATCTTTTGATAGTGTTATGTACTACACCGCTGTTGACTTAGCCAGTAAAGACATCAAAAAAGCATTACAGACAGCAGACTCTCTCTATGAGCATTCAGTAGAACCGATTCATAAAGTGAAATCTCTTATGCTAATAGCTGATTTGCAAAAGAATACAGGAGATCTTGAAAAATCGATTGACCATGCCGTTACAGCCGAAAATATTGCAGAAATCAATAAGCTCTACGAATGGCAAGTTAGAATAGCAGGTTTTTTATCAGCACAATATCGTACACTCGGCTTAAAAGAGCAAAGTGTTTTGTCTTTAAAAAAGGTATTGAAAATTATTCCTAAAATTGATAATCCCAAAATTTCAAATCAGTTGCAGGCAATTACCAATCAACAAATTGCCAAATATGCAATTGAAGATGAAGATTTTAATCAAGCCATTTCTTATTTGAAAATAACCAAAATCTATCTTGATAAAACAAGAAATTCGAAAGTAAAGTTTTTTCATTATGCCACAAACGAATACATGTTTGGTCAAGCTTATTTGGGACTAAAGGATTATTCAAAATCCCTTTACTATTATAATTCTTCTTTATCCTTACTTTTTAAGAATGATATAGCAAAAGAAGGTACTATTTTGAGCGGTTTTGTATATAGCGATATAGGAGAAATATATTTTGCGCTCAACGACTTAAAAAATGCGTCATTTTACTATAATAAAGCCCTTTTAGTAGCAGAGCAGTCCGATTTTCTAGAATTAAAAGAAGAAGTGTATTATAATCTGGCCGTTTATTATGACAGCAAACAAGACGTGAAAAACTACGCCCGTTTTAGCAAGCTTTATGAAAAAACGCAGCTTAGATTAATGGATTCTCACAAAGAGGGAGTAAACAGTATTGTAAACAGATTACAAAATAAAGAAGCAAAATTATCTCAAATGCAGGGCATAATTATAGCTTCGAGTGTTGTTATTGCAATACTTCTAATTACAGGAATAGTACTTATTATTAGAAGAAGAAAATCTGATATCAGGAAGTTCGAAGAAATTATTAGCAAGATTGAAAGCAGTTCTTTTAAACCAGAATACAAAGAAGAAAAATCAGTTGCCGAAGAAGTCGAAAAAAAGGTGTTAATGACCGAAGAAACGGAACAATTGATACTGAAGAAACTAAAGAAATTTGAAGAAAAAGACGGTTACATCAATAGAAATATTAGCCTTTCGAGTTTGTCAGCAAAATTTGAAATCAATAGCAAATACCTTTCTTATGTAATTAATAAGCACAAAGGAAAAGATTTTAATAATTACATTAACGCGCTTAGAATTTATTATATCATAAGAAAAATGGAAAGCGATCCAGTATATCTTAGTTATAAAATTAGCTATTTGGCAGAAGAATGCGGCTTCTCTTCTCACAGTAAGTTTACCGCAATTTTTAAAGCCGAAATGGGAATTTCTCCTTCCGTTTTTATGCAGTACGCAGCCGAAAAAAATAATAAGATGAAGGCCTAAATATCTCTCCAATCTCTTCCAAAAGTCCTGTTTTTTAGCAGGACTTTTTTTGCTTTAATGCGTATTTCACCTCATTGTTACTACATCACGAGGTACTTATTACGGATATATTTTTAGGTTTTTTGAGAAGTAATAAAATGATCTTATTTGTTCTGATAATGAGTTTTTTATAAATGTTTTTATGCTGTTCACTTTCACGATAGTGTACAGCAATTGGGTTTAGTTGGGATATTTATCAGGGTATTTTTGACAGATTTTTCGTGGAGCGAGAATGCGCTATTTTATAGTGAATCTGTCTCTTTTTCTCAATACTAATTTATACCCAAAAAACGTGAAGAAACTTTACTTATTGTTTACTGTCTTGTTCTTCCTGGTTTCAGGAAATCTACTAGCTCAGGAAATTTGTAATAATGGAATTGACGATGACGGCGATGGTTATGTAGACCAATATGACCCTGATTGTAATGCTGGACCGGCACCGACGTGTTTTGCTCCGGCACCGGCACCAAATTTCCAGATCAAGCTGGCTCTGCAAGGACCAGCGAATACATTAGATACGTCTGTGTCTCCTTCAATTGGTGACCTTGATGGCGACGGAATTCCAGAAATTATTGCGCCTCTTGGAAATAGTAATCTTGGTTATACAACTTACCGTGTAGTTGGAGGTGTTCTTCAAGATGCTGGAATTAATTTTCAATTACAAGTACAAGCACCTGTTTATGGATCTGTTGTACAGCCTGCTATTGCAGATCTTGATGGTGATGGAACTGCGGAAGTGGTTTGTGTAGAATATACTGGTTTTGTTTATGTTTTTAGCCATACTGGAGGTACTACTACAACATACGAGTTTAAATCTGATTTGCCAACGAATATTGTACAAGGGTCTCCAAGGATTGCCGATATCAATGAAGATGGAGTTCCTGAAATTATTATAGGGAATCAAGTTTTTGTATTGGATTTAGTAAACCATACTTTGAAAAGGTTGCCTGTCATGCATATCAACTATCCATTTGGTCGTGACGGAGTAAGTTGGGGAGCAGACCCAGTTGTAGTAGACATTTTGCCAAATAATCCAGGTAAAGAAATTGTAGCGGGAGGAATTGTTTACGGAGTTAATATGACGACAGGACCATTTGTTCTAAAAAGTTTAAATGCTATTAATAGCTCGATACCTTTAGCTGCAGATGGACCTACAGCAGTTGCAGATCTTGATTTGGATGGAGATTTAGATGTCGCCTTTTCCATAGGAACCCGTCTTTACGTTTGGGATCCAGTTGGAAATGCTTTTTTATTAAATGTTCCTTCATCTCCTGCTGTAAGAAGAAGTATACCGACTATTTCGTATGTCTATAATGATATTACAAATAACGGAATGGCTGTCGATTATCCTGAAATTCTTGTGGGATATGTTAATTCGATTAAAGCTTTTAATTTACAAATTCCAGGAAATTTAGTGTGGGATCTTCCAACAACAGACAGCTCTGGTGAAACAGGTATTTCGTCATTTGACTTTAATGGAGATGGAATTCAGGAATTAGTATATAACGATGAAACCCAAATTAGAATTATTAATGGAAACACTACAACTCCAGTTAATTTAGCGGTATTCAATTCGGGTACAGAAACTTGGATGGAGCATCCAGTAATTGCTGATGTAGATAATGATGGCCAGGCTGAAATGGTTGCTTTTACAGGAGCTGCTCGTGCAGGAAATAGTAAAGGACAGATAAATATTTTTAAATCAGACGGAGGAACCATATGGCAGCCTGCAAGAAAAATTTGGAACCAACGCGGCTATCATGTGATCAATATCAATGATGATTTAACGGTGCCAAAGCAGGAAACTAAAATGAATAATTTTATGCCTGCTGGTTCTACTGCGTATAAAGTTTTAAATCAATATAACGTACAGTTTAATCCAAACAACTTTTTGTTAGAGCCAGGAACTGTTGCGGCGGCAGATGTACAGCTAAACAGCTTGCAGAATTTTGATTTAACTACAGGTCAGTTGACGCTTAACATAAGTGTTCTTGGAAATTTAAGTTTGCCAGCAGGGACTCCAATTACGGTATATAACGGAAACCCGACAACTGGACCTGCGGCTGTAGTGGGAACTGGTTATACCAGTTCTATAATAGCATCTGGAACTACTCAAACGATGACGATTACAATTCCGACAGTTCAAAGTTATAGATTGTATGCCATTGTAAACGATAGCGGATCGATTCCGACACCATTTAACTTAACAACTGATTTTCCTTCAACGGGAATTGTTGAATGTAATTATTTGAACAATATCGCTTCTATAGTACCGCCAGTTTACGATACGGATGGCGATGGAAAAAATGATTTAATTGACGAAGATGCCGATAATGATGGTATTCTGAATGTGGATGAATCGCATGGATACGATATGTACGGAGATGAAGACGGAGATGGAATTCTAAATTTTCAAGATGTTAACAGAGGGCCGGGCCCAGGTGATGGTTCTTTAACAGATTACACAGATTCAAATGGCGACGGAATTGCCGATGTTTTCGATACTGATGGCGACGGAATTATCGACGCTTATGATTTAGATAGCGATAACGACGGATGTCCAGATTCTAATGAATTTTATGAAGATTCTAATGCAGATGGAGGAGACGGAGGTCAATTTGGAGTAGGTCCAGATCCAGTAGCAACTTTTGCGAATGGAAGAGTATCTAATCCTGCAGCAACATATTCGGGTGTTTTACCTCCCGTTTTTGCTGCTGTAACGATGACTGTAGCGACTCCAATGGCAGACCAAACAGCTACTATAGGAGATAATATTACATTTTCATCTGGAATAACAGCTGAAAAAGTTACCAATTTTTATACGACTCCTGTTACTAAAGCAGATGCGACAGCAGAGTTAACGTATCAATGGTATGTAAGTACAGATGGCGGAACATTGTTTAACAGTCTGCCAGCAGAGACAAATGCTACTTTGAATGTAAATAATGTACAGCTTACAAACGATCAATATATTTACAGAGTTGTTGCTTCTCATACAGGCAGCAGTATAGGATGTTCTGAAACAGTAGATGAGGTTCTTTTAAGAGTGCCGCAAGATGCAAGTCTAGCACTTGTTAAGACTGCTTCGGTAGGAACAGCTTTGTCAGCAGGTGACCAAATTACATATACTTTTACAGTAACCAATACTGGAAATGTACCTTTAAGCAATGTTGAAATTGACGATGCGAAGACAGGAAGCACAGCATTGGCAGTAAACCCGTCAACGATTGCACCTGGCGCATCAGGAAGCATAACGGCTACTTACACCATTACCCAAGCTGACTTAAATGCAGGAAGCGTGAGCAATACAGCAACAGCAACAGGAACAGCTCCTGATACGACTACAGTAACTGATACTTCGGGAACAGCTCAAAATAATGACACGCCAACAGAGACAACTCTTACGCAAAGTCCAGCTATTGCCGTTGTTAAAACAGCATCTGTAGGCGGAACGGGAGCGGTTGGCGACCAGATCACCTATACATTTAATGTTACCAATACAGGAAATGTAAATTTAAGCAATGTTGTAATTGACGATGCTAAGACAGGAAGCGTAGCATTGGCGGTGATCCCGTCAACACTTGCGCCTGGAGCGTCAGGAAGCATTACGGCTACTTATACCATTACTCAGGCAGATATTGATGCGGGAAGTGTAACCAATTCAGCGACAGCTACTGGAACAGCTCCTAATGCATCGACAGTGAGTGATACTTCGGGTACAGCTCAAAATAATAACACTCCGACAGAAACCTCACTTACTCAAAGTCCGGCTATTGCGCTTGTAAAAACAGCATCTATAGGAGGAACAGGAGCGGTAGGAGATGAAATTACTTATACTTTCAGCGTAACAAACATAGGAAATGTAAGTTTGACTGATATTATTATTGAGGATCCAATGATCGGTAATACAGGACTTACACTTAATTCGTCGTCTCTTGCACCAGGTGTGTCAGAAAGTGTTACGGCAACTTATACCATAACTCAAGCAGATCTTGATGCAGGAAGCGTAACCAACTCAGCGACTGCAACAGGAACGGCTCCAAATGCATCGACAGTAAGCGATACGTCAGGAACTGCAACAAATAATGATGATGACACGGTAACGAATCTTACCCAAAGTCCAGCGATTGCAGTTGTGAAAACAGCATCAGTAGGCGGAACGGGAGCAGTTGGAGACCAGATCACCTATACTTTTGATGTGACCAATACAGGAAACGTAACCCTAAGCAATGTTTTAATTGACGATGCAAAAACAGGAAGCGTGGCATTGGCGGTAAGCCCGTCAACAATTGCGCCTGGAGCAACGGGAACTATTACGTCCACATACACGATTACGCAGGCTGACCTGAATGCAGGAAGCGTAACCAATTCGGCAACTGCAACAGGAACGGCTCCAAATGCATTGACAGTAAGCGACACTTCGGGAACGGCATTGACGAATGACGATGATACGGTAACCAATCTTACGCAAAGTCCAGCCATTGCAGTTGTAAAAACAGCATCAGTTGGAGGAACGGGAGCGGTTGGCGATCAGATCACCTATACTTTTGATGTGACCAATACAGGAAACGTCACTTTAAGTAATGTTGTAATTGACGATGCTAAAACAGGAAGCGTAGCATTGGCGGTAAGCCCGTCAACGATTGCGCCTGGCGCATCAGGAAGCATAACGGCTACTTACACCATTACCCAAGCTGACTTAAATGCAGGAAGCGTGAGCAATACAGCAACAGCAACAGGAACAGCACCTGATATGACTACCGTAACTGATACTTCAGGAACAGCTCAAAATAACGACACGCCAACAGAGACAACTCTTACGCAAAGTCCAGCCATTGCAGTTGTGAAAACAGCATCAGTAGGCGGAACGGGAGCAGTTGGCGATCAGATCACCTATACTTTTGATGTGACCAATACAGGAAACGTCACCTTAAGCAATGTTGTAATTGACGATGCGAAAACAGGAAGCGTGGCATTGGCGGTAAGCCCGTCGACAATTGCACCTGGAGCATCAGGAACTATTACAGCAACTTACACGATTACCCAAGCTGACCTGAATACAGGAAGCGTAACCAACTCAGCGACTGCAACAGGAACAGCTCCAAATTCATCGACAGTAAGCGACACTTCTGGAACGGCATTGACTAATGATGATGACACGGTAACGAATCTTACCCAAAGCCCAGCCATTGCAGTTGTAAAAACAGCATCTGTAGGCGGAACGGGCGCAGTTGGCGACCAGATCACTTATACATTTGATGTGACCAATACAGGAAATGTCACCTTAAGCAATGTTGTAATTGACGATGCGAAAACAGGAAGCGCGGCATTGGAGGTAAGCCCGTCAACGATTGCGCCTGGAGCATCAGGAACTATCACAGCTACATACACAATTACGCAGGCTGACCTGAATACAGGAAGCGTAACCAATTCAGCGACTGCTACAGGAACGGCTCCAAATGCTTCGACAGTAAGCGATACGTCGGGAACTGCATTGGCTAATGATGACGACACGGTAACGAATCTTACGCAAAGCCCTTCAATCGCAGTTGTGAAAACAGCTTCAGTAGGCGGAACGGGAGCGGTTGGAGACCAGATCACCTATACTTTTGATGTGACCAATACAGGAAACGTCACTTTAAGCAATGTTGTAATTGACGATGCTAAAACAGGAAGCGTGGCATTGGCGGTAAGCCCGTCAACAATAGCGCCTGGAGCAACGGGAACTATCACGGCTACTTATACGATTACGCAGGCTGACCTGAATGCAGGAAGCGTAACCAACTCAGCGACTGCTACAGGAACGGCTCCAAATGCAGCAACGGTGAACGACACTTCGGGAACTGCGCTTAATAATGATGATTCGACAGTAACTAATCTTACGCAAAGTCCAGCGATAGCAGTTGTAAAAACAGCATCAGTAGGCGGAACGGGCGTGGTTGGAGATCAGATTACCTATACTTTTGATGTGACCAATACAGGAAATGTTACTTTAACCAACGTTATAATTGACGATGCGAAAACAGGAAGCGCTGCATTGGCGGTAAACCCGTCAACAATTGCGCCTGGAGCATCGGGAACAATTACGGCTACTTACACGATCACGCAGGCTGACTTAAATGCAGGAAGCGTAACCAATTCAGCGACTGCAACAGGAACAGCTCCAAATGCAGCAACGGTAAGCGACACTTCTGGAACTGCATTAACGAATGATGACGATACGGTAACTAATCTTACGCAAAGCCCAGCCATTGCAGTTGTAAAAACAGCAGCAGTAGGCGGAACGGGAGCAGTTGGAGATCAGATTACGTACACATTTGATGTGACCAATACAGGAAATGTCACTTTAAGCAATGTTGTAATTGACGATGCGAAAACAGGAAGTGCAGCATTGGCGGTAAGCCCTTCAACTATTGCGCCTGGAGGAACTGGAACTATTACGGCAACTTACACGATTACGCAGGCTGACTTAAACGCAGGAAGCGTAACCAATTCGGCAACTGCAAAAGGAACAGCTCCAAATGCAACGACTGTAAGCGACACTTCGGGAACTGCATTAACGAATGACGATGATACGGTAACGGCTCTTACCCAAAGCCCAGCGATTGCAGTTGTGAAAACGGCTTCAGTAGGCGGAACGGGCGCAGTTGGCGATCAGATTACCTATACTTTTGATGTGACCAATACAGGAAATGTTATGTTAACAAATGTTGTAATTGACGATGCTAAAACAGGAAGTGCAGCATTGGCGGTAAGCCCTTCAACTATTGCGCCTGGAGGAACTGGAACTATTACGGCAACTTACACGATTACGCAGGCTGACTTAAACGCAGGAAGCGTAACCAATTCGGCAACTGCAAAAGGAACAGCTCCAAATGCAACGACTGTAAGCGACACTTCGGGAACTGCATTAACGAATGACGATGATACGGTAACGGCTCTTACCCAAAGCCCAGCGATTGCAGTTGTGAAAACGGCTTCAGTAGGCGGAACGGGAGCGGTTGGAGACCAGATCACCTATACTTTTGATGTGACCAATACAGGAAACGTAACCTTAAGCAATGTTGTAATTGACGATGCGAAAACAGGAAGCGCAGCATTGGCGGTAAGCCCGTCAACCATTGCGCCTGGAGCATCAGGAACTATCACAGCTGCTTACACGATAACTCAGGCTGACCTGAATGCAGGAAGCGTAACCAATTCGGCTACTGCAACAGGAACAGCTCCGAATGCAGCAACGGTAAGCGACACTTCGGGAACTGCATTGACTAATGATGATGATACGGTAACCAATCTTACCCAAAGCCCAGCGATTGCAGTTGTGAAAACAGCTTCGGTAGGCGGAACGGGCGCAGTAGGAGATCAGATTACGTATACATTTGATGTGACCAATACAGGAAATGTTACGTTAACCAATGTTGTAATTGACGATGCGAAGACAGGAAGCGCAGCATTGGCGGTAAGTCCGTCAACTATTGCGCCTGGAGGAACTGGAACTATCACGGGTACTTACACGATTACGCAGGCTGACTTAAATGCAGGAAGTGTGATCAACTCAGCGACTGCAACAGGAACAGCTCCGAATAATACGCCAATAACGGATATTTCAGGAACGGCATTAAATAATGATACTCCAACTGTAAGTACACTTACACAAAGTCCAAGTATGAGACTGCTAAAAACAGGATTATACCAAGATGCGAACAGCAACGGAACTGTAGATGCTGGAGATCGTATTAATTATACTTTCAGAGTTGTAAATACAGGAAATGTTACGATCAAAGACATTGTGGTTACAGATCCAATGGTAACGGTTAATGGAGGGCCAATTGCATCATTGATTCCTTCAGCTGTTGACGAAACGACTTTCACAGCTAGTTATACTTTAACTCAAGCAGATATTGATCTTGGAGCGGTATATAATTTGGCTTTAGTTGCAGGAAAAGATCCGAACGGAAATACTATAGAGGCAGATTCTGAAGATCCATCTCCGCTAGGAACAAATGATCCATTTTATGAGCCAACTTGCCCTAGCTGTAGTGTGACTGTTTTACAGCAAAAATCTAGTATAGCTTTAATTAAAAATGCTGTTTTCAATGATGAAAACAACAATAATAATGCTGATGCTGGCGAAACCATAACGTACAGTTTTGTGGTAACCAATACCGGAAATGTAAGATTGACCAATATTACAATTGAAGATCCGCTTCCAGGAATTGTAATGACTGGAGGGCCGATAGCTTTAGCTCCGGGAGAAAGTGACAGCAATACTTTTAAAGGAATCTATACGATAAAACAAAGTGATATCAATGCAGAAAGTGTTTCTAATCAGGCATTAGTAACAGGGCAAACACCTTTAGGAGTTACAGTAAAAGATGCTTCTGATAATAGCGGTAACGAAGGCGATAATCCAACGGTGTTGTCATTGAGTGGCTGTAACATAAAAGTATTCAATGTATTGTCACCAAATGGAGATTCGCTAAACGATAATTTCTTCATTCAAGGAATAGAATGTTATCCAGATAACACAATGGAAATTTACAATCGTTGGGGAGTTTTAGTATTTGAGCGTAGTCAGTACAACAATCAGGATCGTGCCTTTACTGGAGTTTCTGAAGGGCGTACGACGATCAAAAAATCGGAAAGCTTGCCTGTTGGAACATACTTTTATGTTCTAAAATATAAGGATAGCGATTCAAATGTTCATCAGAAATCAGGATACCTATACCTTACGAAATAACAGTTAAAGCAAAATTTAAAATGGCTTAGCTTTTTATAGCTAAGCCATCATAAAAAGAAAAAATAAATGAGAAAATTAGTCTTCGTTTTTATATTTTTTTCCATTGCGGGTTTTGCACAGCAGGATTCGCAGTTTACCCAATACATGTACAATACCATTAACATCAATCCAGCCTATGCGGGTTCGCGCGGAGCATTGAGTATTTTTGGATTATACAGAACACAATGGGTTGGTCTTGAAGGAGCGCCAGAAACCAGCAGCTTTTCGGTAAATACGCCATTAAGTAACAGTAATCTCGGATTGGGAGTTTCTGTTGTAAATGATAAAATTGGTCCAACAAATGAAAATACTTTCTCTGCCGATTTATCTTATACAGTTCCAGTTTCAGCAACTTCTAAACTTTCTTTTGGTATTAAAGGAACAGCAAATTTGTTTAATCTAGATATTAATAAACTAGATGTAAAAGATCAGGGCGATCCGCAGTTGCAGGATTTAAACAACAAATTTACGCCTAATGTTGGAGCAGGAATTTATTGGCATTCAGACAAAGCTTACGTTGGTTTATCGATTCCTAATTTTATTGAAAGTAATCGATACGATAATGCAGATGTTGCCATTTTCAAAGAAAAAATCAATTATTACTTAATTGCAGGTTATGTATTTAATTTGGATAAGTACGAATATATCAAATTCAAACCTGCTCTTTTGACCAAAATGGTTGAAGGAGCGCCATTGCAAGTTGATCTTTCTGCCAACTTTTTGTTCTATGATAAATTTACGGTTGGAGCCTCTTATAGATGGAGTGCTTCTTTAAGCGCTATGGTTGGATTTCAAATCACAGACGGACTTTTCGCAGGTTATGCTTATGATCGTGAAACAACAAGATTGAACAATTTTAATTCAGGATCGCATGAGATATTTCTTCGATTCGATTTGTTCAATAATTATGACCAAATAACTTCACCAAGATTCTTCTAAATCAATTGAAAGATGAAAATTAAAAATATAGCTGTTGCTGCCTTTCTTTTGCTATCGGCATTAGAAGGAAATGCACAAGTTCAAAAACAGAACAAAGCAGATAAAGAATATGCTCATTTAGCTTATATCGATGCTATTGACACTTATGAAAAGGTTGCCAATAAAGGGTATAAAAATGAGGAAATGTTTCAAAGATTAGGAAATGCCTATTACTTTAATGGCGAATTGGTCAAAGCGGTAAAATGGTATAATGAACTTTTTGAAATGAACAAAGAGCAGGAGCCAGAGTATCTTTATCGTTATGCTCAAACCTTAAAAGCGGTGGGCGAATATGCTAAAGCTGATGAAATTCTAAAAGCTTTTCACAACAAAATAAACAGCGACAAGAGAGGAATTTTATTTGAAAATAATAAAAACTACTTAGAACAGATTAATGTTAATTCTGGAAGATTTGAAATAAAAGAAGCTGGAATCAACTCTACTCAAACCGATTACGGAAGTGCCTTTTTAGATAATAAATTGGTATTTGCTTCTGCAAGAGATACGGGAGGAATTGCCAAAAAGAAATTTAAATGGACCAATAAATCTTTTACCAATTTATACCGTGCAGAATTAGCGCCAGATGGAACGGTTGGAAAACCAGAACGATTCGAAAAGAAAATCAATTCTAAATTTAACGAATCGACTCCTGTTTTTACAAAAGATGGTAAAACAATGTATTTCACCAGAAACAATTTCTTAGGAGGAAAAAGAAAGAGAGACGATCAAAGAAATACGTTGCTTAAATTATATAAAGCAGATTTCGTAAACGGAAAATGGACTAATATAACAGAATTGCCATTTAATAGCGATCAGTATAGCACGGCGCATCCAGCATTAAGCAGCGACGAAAAGAAGCTCTTTTTTGCATCAGATATGCCAGGAACTTTGGGACAGTCTGATTTATACAGCGTGACAATTAATGGTGACAATACTTTTGGCAAACCAGAAAATTTAGGCCCAGAAATCAACACAGAAGGAAGAGAAACTTTTCCGTTTATTTCGGCTGATAACGAATTGTATTTTGCCAGTGACGGAAGACCAGGATTGGGCGGACTGGATGTTTATGTTTCTAAAATGAATTCAGACGGGACTTTTACTGCAGTTCAAAACGTTGGCGCACCTGTAAATGGCAAACAAGACGATTTTGCTTTTATCATTGACAGTAAAACCAGAAATGGATTCTTTTCTTCAAACCGCGAAGGCGGAGTAGGGAATGATGATATTTATAAATTTACTGAAACCCGAAAATTAACTTGCGAACAAACGCTTTCAGGGACAATTGTCGATTCAGAAAATAATGCGCCACTAGAAAATGCCAAAGTGGTTTTATTAGATGAAGAATTTAAAACGATCAACGAAGCAACGACAAATGCAGACGGAACTTATAATTTTAAAGTAGATTGTAATAAGAAATATCATGTTCGAACTATAAAAGAGAATTACGAAACGAAAGAAATTCCTGTTACAACGAAAGAAACTGCTGGAAAAACAGAAGTTGCAGTTCCATTAGAAAAAAGAATTAAGCCAATTGATGTAGGAACCGATTTGGCAAAAACGCTAAATATTCCGATTATCTATTTTGATCTGGATAAATCTACTATCACGAAACAAGCCGCTTTCGAATTAGAAAAAATCATTGCCGTAATGCAGCAATATCCAAAAATGAAAATTGATGTTCGTTCTCATACTGACAGCAGACAAACAGCAAAATACAATTTGGACTTATCAAATAGAAGAGCAAAATCGACTATGCAATGGTTAACCAAAAACGGAATTAACAAAAATAGATTAACAGGAAAAGGATATGGAGAAAGTCAGTTAGTAAATAAATGCGCTGACAACGTTCTTTGTACCGAAGCAGAACATCAATTAAACCGTCGAAGTGAATTTATTATCGTTTCGATGGAATAATAAAAAAAGAGCCTTTTCTACATTTAGAAAAGGCTTTTTTTTGACAATAAAATTAATTTTTCGCTATGATTTTTATTTCTACCATTTGTCCCGGTAAGGCAAGTCCGCTTACTTGTACAATACTGCTGGCAACTCTTTGAGGATCGGGATAAAAAGCAATTCCCATTTTTTTTCTTGCTTGAAAAGCAGACGCCATATCCGTCACATAAATAACTTCTTCTACAATATCATCTGCATTCATCCCGAAATGATCCAAGAGAATTTTAATGTTTTCATACGTTTTTTCAAACTGATCTTCCATGCCAACTGCAAGATTTCCTTCTTTATCGTGGCCCAATTGACCAGAAATCCAAAGCGTATCTCCATTTTTTACTGCTTGTGCATAACCATATTCTTTCTCCCAAGGCATGTTTAATGTTCCTAATTCTTTTTTCATGTTTAGCATAATTAAGGTTTTAAAATTTTGATTCTATTAAAAACCAATCATTACGCCAATTGTGTAAACTGCTTGTTTTTAGAGAACAGTAAGTAAAAGACGAGAATTAGTTTTTACGATATTTCGTAATATTATTAAAGGTTGTCAGATTTTTATAAACCGAACAAACTTCTTAATTTATGAATTACCGTATAAGTTAGATTCTCCTCCGTCAATTGCAATGGTCTGCCCATTTACATACTGGCATTCATCGCTAAGCAAGAAAGCTACAAGGTTCCCCACATCTTCAGGTTTACCTAATTTTCTTGTCGGATTTCTTTGCGCGTATGTTGTTTCAGCTGCTTTTGGGTCAGAAGGATTTACTTGTTTAAAAGCTTCTGCCACCATTGGGGTAAGAATAGCCCCAGGCGCTATTGCATTGGTATATATTCCATCTTTTCCGTATTCTATGGCAGCATTTTTAGTCATACCAGAAACGGCATGTTTACTTGCTACATAAGGCATCTGATTAATAACACCTCTAATTCCTCCAACAGATGCAACATTTACAATTTTACCTCCGCCTTGTTTCTGCATTACAGGTATTACGTATTTAAGTCCGTAATAGACCCCCATAAGATTGATGTCAATTACTTTTTTAAATATCGTAATATCATAGTCAACAATAGATGCCTGTTTTCCTTCAATACCTGCATTATTGTAGAATCCATCGATACGGCCAAATTCACTAACTGTTTGGTCTACATAATTTTTAACTGCCTGTTCATCTGAAACGTCAGCGACAATAGTTATAATTTTTGCATTTGGCGCAACTGATTGTATTTCTGCTTTTGCTTTTTCAAGTGCTTCAGCGTTATAATCTACAATAGAAAGATTAGCTCCTTTTAGTGCTACGGCTTTACTTGCTGCAAGACCTAGTCCCATAGCGGCTCCGGTAATTATAATTGTTTTGTCTTTAAAAATGCTCATAATATATAGTATTAAAATGTATTAATTGAAAAAATATTCATTTAAAAATTAAATTTTAGATCATGCCCCTCCATGCCATATCAAAACAGTCATCAATGAGCTGCTGGGTTAATGGAAACAGTTTTTGAATAATACCAGTAGAGCAGGAGCGTACGGCACCGTCAAAAAAACTGATAAGTATAATGGCATCAACTGCTTTAATGATTCCTTCCTTTTGTCCCTTTTCTATAAGATCATACAGTGGCTTATTCTGTGTTTCATATTCAGCCAGCTGTTTGGAGAAATTTAGCTGTATGTAACTCGACTGCTGGTACTGATCAATAAATACAGTTTCGTCAAAATTCTGTAATCTATAGTTCAGCATATTGATGTAAATCTGTTTAAGCGACTGTCTTATAGGTGTACTAATGTTAAAGTCATGATACATTGCCTGGGTCATTTTGCCCTCTACCGCTGCATATGCCAGCTGAATAACATTTTCTTTATTTTTAAAATAAACATATATTGTTCCTGCAGCAACTCCAGCTGTTTTACTTATACCTGAAATATTAACACTTGCCAATCCATGTTTGCCTGTAAGTGCATATACAGATTTTAAAATTTTCTCTCTTTTATCGGGATCTAAAGGTCTCATAAAGTAAAGTTAAGTGAAAATATATTCATTTAAAAATTTGCATTCAAATTATAACTTTTATTTAAGGAATTATGAAGATGCTTTTTAAGTTGTTTAATATGAGTTTTTTTATCAAGAATCTTTTGTTTAATCCTATTACAATTTTTAAAATTGACTTCTTTTTATATAAATAGAAATATAAATAAATCATTTTCTTATTGTTAAAATATTGGTAATCAATATAAAACAAGTAGAAGTACTCGTTTCTATGTGTTTACTTTTATTTAAAATTGTATAAGTTTTTTCCAAGTTTAAATCATAATAGGCTTGACATTTCATGGTTGGTATATCCTTTACGTTCAGAATTTTTTAGAGTTTAATGTAAACAAAATAATTACCTATAATTAATTCATTTATCATTATGAGAACATCAAATAGTAATGACGGTTTAAAAGTAAATGCTATTGCGGGTACATATGTTGTAACGCTTGGTTTTGATTTGCCTAAAGCAAAATGTACTGGCCTGTTAGGATTTTCAATTTTGCGGACAGATGAAACTGGAAGAGCAAAATTCTTAGAAGGGATGAAATGTTTTGAAGAAACAGATCCGGGTTTTCCAGCAGGGGCATTATACCCATCAAATGAGCATCCTATTCAGATATTTCAGTGGGCAGATTATAGTGCAGAACCTGGAAAAACTTATGTTTATAAAGTTGCTGCATTAAAGGGAACACCGACTAATCTGAAATCTTTTGCAGAGTGTAGCGTTGAAGTTAAAACGGAAAATCCTAAAATAGATAATCAGATAGTATATTTTAATAGAGGTACAGCAGCATCTCAAGAATATATAAGAAGATTTGGAAATCGTGCTCCCGACAAAGTGCCGAATAATATTGCTTTCGAATGGCTATCAAGAGGTTTATATGAGGCATTAGTTGAATTCATTGCTAGTTGTGAGCCAGGCAAACACGCTCTAAGAATTGCTGCATATGAATTTAATTACAAACCTTTATTAGAAGTGATTAAAAAAACTCATGAGAAAGGCGTTGATATAAAAATAGTTTACGATGCTAAAAAAGTGTCACCAGGAAAACGTAATAAGGAATTGGTTTCTACTTATAATTTGGATGCAATAAGTACTCCAAGAACTACTTATCCATCCGGAATTTCTCATAATAAATTTATTGTTAAGTTAGAAAATGATAAACCCATATCAGTATGGACAGGCGGAACAAATTTTTCAGATGGTGGAATTTTTGGACACTCAAATGTTGCGCATGTAGTAAAAGATTCAACTATAGCTGCTTTATTTCTCAAATACTGGAATGCTTTGCAGAATGACTATGAGCATGATAAGTTAGCTTCTGTAGTTGAAGAAATAAGTAGTATACCGCCAACTAATCTTCCTTCAGGAACATCAGTATTATTTAGTCCTAGAAAAAAACTAGATGCTCTAACTTATTATGGAAATCTAGCATTAACTGCAAAAGATGCCTTGTTCATGACCTTTGCTTTTGGAATGAATAAAACATTTAAAGATGTTTATAAGAATTCGCAAGCTGGATTTCGTTTAGCATTATTAGAAAAGAAAACGCGCCCCTATAAAACTAATCAAGAACAAGAACGTATAGCAGAAGAAAACGAAATACAGCAACTTAGAAATTTATCTCAAAATATTTTTGCTGTTGGAAATTTTATTAGAACTAATGATTTTGATGGTTGGGTTAAAGAAAGGCTAACAGGATTAAACACAAATGTAAATTATGTACACAATAAATTTATGCTGATAGATCCTCTTAGTGATGATCCTATCGTAATTGGAGGTTCTGCAAACTTTAGTGATGCTTCTACAATTAAAAACGATGAGAATATGTTACTTGTCAGAGGTAATACCCGAATAGCTGATATTTATTTTGGAGAATTTATGCGTTTGTTTTCACATTTTTCGTTTAGAGAATCTTTACAATGGAGAAAGAATAATGAGCCGCCAAAACCATTACGTACAGATGACTGGTGGAAATCCAGTTTTGGTGATACTCCAAATGCAGCAAAAAGAAAGTATTTTGCTCAGGTTGATTCTTAAAATTTCTATGGAAGAAAAAGCATAAAACAATGTTTCAACTAAAAATATAAAGCCTGTAAACATTGAGTTTTGCAGGTTTTTTTGTTGGAGTTGACGGGATAGATTATAGGAGTTTAAATTTTTTATTTCTTTGGCTTCATTTCTTTTTCTTGCTAACCTTTTCTGCAAGTTGCATTGCATTATAAACATTTAGAACTTTCCCTGATTTAGATAATTCAGAGAATGGAACTTTCTTGTTTTTGGTCCCCGGTAATAAAACTTCTAAATTATATGGAGTTCCAGAATCCATAATAATTTGTTTAACCTGTGTTGCTGTAAGATTTGGGTAATAGGAGCGAATCAATGCTGCCGTTCCGCAAACCATCGGAACAGACAATGAGGTACCAGAGTCAAATTCATATTTATTGTTAGCTGAAGTAGAATATATTTCATCTCCCGGAGCAAATAAGTCTACATTTTGTTTTCCATAATTTGAAAAATCAGATACAAATGTACTGTCGAGTTTATGCGTAACAGATCCTACAATGATCAAATTGGAACAAAATTCTTTGGCATCACCCAGATTTATATCTGTTGGGTAATATATTGTTTTATCAATATCATTTTCAGCATTTCCGGCACTACGGACTAATAACACATCGTGTTTTTCGGCATATATAAGTGCGTCTGCAACCCACTCCTTATGTAAAGAGAAACTATTACTAAAAGACATGTTAATTACCTTTGCACCATTATCTACAGCATAATATATAGCCATGGCTATATCTTTATTATTTTCGTCTGCCATTGCAGCAATATTTAACGGCATGATTTTTACATTTTGTGTAATTCCCTTTATGCCTATATTGTTTTCTCTGTTGGCTCCAATAACCCCTGCCATTTTGGTGCAATGATCCTGAATAGGTCTATGTCCTGATTTGTTATTACTTATATTATTATTGCCATACCCCTTTTCTAAAACGTTAGGATTATCACCAATCAACAAACGTTCATTATAATTTATATTTAGATTTTTATTGATAATGGAATCTAGCTCATTTTGTTTGTTTACAATGTCTTCTAATGTGTTTTGGCCAACTTCAAGGCTAACCATTTTATAGCTAATTAACGCTCCTAAATCCTTGTCATTGTCATCACGTCTTAGTTTGTATCTTTTGTCGTTTATTTTATACTTTTTATATAGACTATCCAATTGCTCATAGGTATAATCTTCCTTAGGGAAAAAATGTTTTAAAGTATCCTGAACTAAGGAATAAGTGGCAACATTATGATCAAGAGATTTTAACCAATTTTTATAAAACTTATTTTCTTCTTCCAGTTCTTTTAATGCTCTGTTATATTCGTTGTAATTAAATAAATTTTTAGGATCAATTTGTGATTCGGTTTTGTCTTTAAATATTGGTTCCCATGCTTGTACAATACGCGTACATTCGTACTTATTCCATACGACATAACCACCGCATTTAGTTCCTATAAAACTCCAGCCATTAATGTCATCAATGTAGCCGTTATTATCGTCATCAATACCATTATTTGGTATTTCTTTGTTATTTGTCCAAAGCTGCCCTTGTAAATCTTCATGATTTATATCTATTTGAGTATCAATTACTGCGACAATGATACTTTTATTTTTAGGTTTCTTTTTATTTATACGGTACCATTTATTTAATGAAATTCCGGGAATCGAATCTTCGAGATAGTCTTTTTGATACCAAGTTTGTAATTCTAAAGGAGTTAATTCTTTTTTAAATAGAATATTTGTATTTGTGGTATTTACTTCTTTTATTGATTTACAACTTATAAAAAAGAAAAAAAATAGAGTTATAGTGCAGAGTGACCTCATTTTATTATTGTGATATTTTAGATTTAAGTGTAGAATTTTGAGAATGTAATTTAGCGGTAATCTTCAGATGATCACCTCGTATTATAGTCTGTATCAAGTATTATTTACTACTCCAATAATTAAGAGAATACTTTTTACTTCAATCTTCATAAATTTTTATTAGAACTGTCACAAATATATAATCCGCAACCTATAGAACAATAGAATAACTTACTATGGTTGTCGGAATTCAGGAATTTCTAGTTTTTTTTTTTAATGCTGTTAGTTAGTTGTTTGTTGCTGTGTTGTTGAATCTAATTCTTTAATAAAATAGGTTGGTTTAATACCTGTTTTTTTATAAAAAGCAGTCGAAAAAGATTCTGCATTGTTAAAACCAAACTCTAAGGCAAGTGCTTGAACAGTATATTTTCTTAGTTTGTTCTTTTCTTGTAATTGATTAATGGCAAACTCAATTCTCAGATCATTTAAATACTGAGTAAATGTTTTTTCTTTGTATACATTAACAATTTTGGATACATATTTACTATTAGTTTCAAATGTACCAGATAATATTTGTACTGTTATATTTGGTGTTAGATATCCTTTTTGTTTTTCAAATTGGTTTAGTTTTTCCAAAATTTGATTTACCACTTCTTCAGCTATACCAATCTCCTCAAGTTTATTGCGATCAATTTTGTGTTCATCCTCATTTATAAGTTTTTTGCTTTCGGTATTATTTGTTTCTCCGATTAATTTTTCAAATCTTAATCTGTATTGTTTTTTTGTACGATATTGATGAAATGCAAAGCCGCCTATGCCGAGAGTTGACAAAAACAAAAATCCAAGCCCCCATCGGTTTTTTATTTTATCACTATTTAGCGAATTAATTAGATTTTCTTTTTCAGAAATTAAACGTGGTGTATCATATTCTTTATAAACTAACTTATTTAATTCCCGATAATTTTTCTGTAAAATACTATCTATAGTCATATAAATAGTGATATATTTTAATTGTTCTTCTTGTTCTCCTAAGTTTTTGTAATAATTAATCAAGTAAGGGTAGCCATCTACAAACTCCTTATTAATTTCTTTTGTGACTTTGTAAATAGAATCTACTTTAATAAAATTTTCAGCTGCTTTTTCTTTTTTACCCAATCCATCATACGCTTTTCCTAAATAATAATATGCTGCAAGCTCATTGCCAGTATTTTTATAAGCAATCATTTTTGGCAATGATTTATTAATACTATCGAGCGCTGCATTATAATTCTTTTTCAATACTTGATTAGCTCCCTCATTCAAAACAAAAAGATATTTGAAAAGTTCATTTTTTGTTATAGAAGACTCTTTGTATCCTAACTTATTATAAAAAGAAGTTGAATCTGTATTATGTAAAGATTTAAAACAATCTGCAATTCCAAAGATGATACTTTGATAATCGTCAGCACATTTTCCTGTTCTAAAATCTTTGGTTCTGTAATAACTATAGCATTCCTTATAAATTTCTAATGCTTCATCGTATTCTTCTAAGTTTTCAGATTTTGCGGTACCCACATATTCTCTTACCACATAATAATAGTCTAAATTAGTCTGAAGTGCCACTTTTTCTGCTTTGTTGTAATTAAGCATTGCTTCTTTAAACTTAAATTGAGACTTCAGTAAATCGGCTTTTTCACAATAAGCAGCTGCTGGGAAAAATTTATCTTTAGATCCTTCTGAATATTTGATGACACTATCGAGATATTGAATTGCTTTATTTCTATCGGATTGATAGTAAAATAGTGCAATTTGATAATTAGCCCTAGCTTTTCGAATATTACTATTCTCTTTTGTTGCTTTTGCCATGTAGGCATTAGTGTATATAATTTGTTTTTTTGGATTGCCTACGTTTTTAAAATACAAATCGTGCAATTGATCATAAGACAATGCTTTAAGGTCTTTTTTTGGAGTCTGAGCGACTACAAAAATAGGAAGTAGTAGAAAATATAAGATTTTGATAAGTTTATGCAGAATCACGAGTAAGCTTTCTTACAAAAATAGGATATATTCAACGAATTATATGAGTAAACAGGTTATTTTTATGCGTGTCTGTAAAACACTGGTTGTTAGTGTTTTGTGTGTTTATTTTTGCAGGATTCCTGAATTCAATATCGATATTCCTGAATTTCGATAGGCAACATTTGTGGACAGAGATCTGTTTATCTAGTTTTGGTTTCAGAAAAATGAGACAATTCTTATATAAGACGTCGCCACAAGAATTATCTTATTGTTCTAATCGTAATTGGCCAATTACAAGAAGTATTTAAACAAGTACGAGAAATTGAATCTAATTAGCTTGCAATAAATAACTAATATTGAGATGAGAAAAATTACAGAATTACTTAAATTTTTATTGTTTGTAATTGTTTTATTAACAATTACAAATTGTGCTCCAACAGAGATTGATGACGATTTAGGCGGTCAATCTACAGCTGAAGCTAAACTTTGGTTTGAAAATCATAAAAGGGATTATGATGCTACTATTCTTAATTATATAGAAAATTTAGAATGGGAAAGCGCTATCGTGTCGGATGATAAAATAGTCGAAGTACCTTTTACGCTTAATGACAATCTAAAAACTTCAAATGAAAATGCGACATTGCACAATGATAATCATCGGTTGGTTTTTGTGAAAGACGGTCAGCAAAATTTTAAAACATTTTACATCCAAATTTTCTCGGATGATGAGAATTCCAGCAGTTTAGGTAAAAGTTCCACTTATTACGATGCTCCAAATAATTTTAGCGGTAAGATTTTTATGCAGGACTTAAATACGAGTATTGTTACTTCATTACAATATAAAGGAGGCAAAAAAGTTCAGTCAGGTACAACTGGTAAATGGCGTGAAGAAACTTACGATTGTACATTTTTAGGGTATTGGGGCGAAGGAGGAACTTTTCATCCAATAAAATTACTATATTGCGAAGGCGGAAGTGATGAGCCACCATCAGGGGGACCAACTACTGGCGGCGGCGGCGGTGGAAGCTCTACTCCATCAACACCAACGGTAGATGATGATATTATACCTAGCTGTGAAAGCTTTAATTTTAGAAACGAAGGCTCACTTTGGCAAGTTGCAATGGTGAAAAATATTAGTTTTAGAGTGATAGGGGTAAGTCCTACTGGGGTTCGAGTGACACACGTGGTTAGTTATCCACAAGCAATATATTTTGGCACGCCTACAAATATAAAAATAGGCAATACAAATATATCTGCTGGGAATGCGGCAAATGTCTCAGCTAAAGTTCTTCAAGATACCATGCAAGAAGTTATAGATAAGTATGGAGGAACAGATGTATCTGATTTAGTGCTTGACCAATATTTTAGGCAGAGACTAACCAATAATTATCCACTTTCTATACCAGGTGCAAGAGTGAATTTTAATTCAACATCTAGTGTCCCTTCTACTGAGTATCAAACAAATGCTTTTTTTCGTGGAGATTGTAATTAAATAATGAAATTAATATGATTGATAAGGTTTTAAAGAATTTGATATATTTAATTTATCCTCGAAATATATGTGCTTATAAAGAAAAAAATAAATATTTCAATAGCGAAGAATATAAGAGGCTAAATCAAATAATAAATGAATTCGACAATGAAGAAGGAAAGGTTTTTAGAAATTCCATTCTTAAAAAATTTGAAAACGATAAGACTTTACAAAAAATTACTGACTTCACATTGTTTAGTATTGGAGATAGATGTATGACTTTTAATGTTACTGTACTTGAAAAAAGAGAGTTGTATACCATATCACTGTTTTTAAGCGTAATATTGCCTTACTACGTTGTTGAAGTTAAAAAAAATAAAATTGAGCTTTATTTTTCTGAGTCTGAAATTACTAATTTAGAAAATGATAACACTGAAGAAAGAAGTATGCAAGATTTAGTTTTAGAAATTGAAACCGTAATTGAGGATGAATTTCTGTTTAAAAAATTTCCTAATGAATTGATTAACTATGTTGTTGATGATATTAGTTTTCAAGATTCAGAATTTGGTTATTTCACGATGTATAATGCTTTTTTTAATAATGTAATAATAAAAAAAAATGAAAGTTAAATTTTTAATATTTCTTGCAATTTGTATTTTATTGTTGATTTTCTTCTTCTTCGTAGAGTTTAATTTTAATTTTTGTATTTCAGATACGTATTACGTAGTGAGCTATTTTTTTCCTGTTTTGCTAATTTTAATAATTGGGAGTATAGTATATTTTTTCAAACTGATTAAGTATAAAGGAAATAGTCATTAATTAAAACAAGAAGCCTTGAGAAAATGGAAAAATGATTCAGATAAAAGATTACCTATGTAAAAAAAATGGAACAAAATGTAATTGAGGATTTTAATTATATATTATTGATTTTACAGATATTAAATGTTGTATTTTGGATTGTGCTAATTTATTCTCTCTATAAAATTTTAAAGAGAAAAAAGTAAAAATCTTTAAGATTGGAATTTTATATAATACCTATAGACACTTCTATAGGTATTTTTTTTGATTTTTAATCATTATTGCGCACCGTTTGAGTACGACTGTGAATGCTGAAAAAAGATTTGTTAAGGGAAATAGTGCAATAATAGGATCCGGTACTCAAAGTTTAGTGTAATTATTGTATTCTCAGGGTTTCTTTTTTACTAAGTCTGATTTTACTGTGGGTTTAATATAAAAAAAGCTATAAACGAAAAAAATAGTTTTTTAGTATGGTATGGATGAAAAAGAAGATATAGAGATGATACGAAAATTAGCTTAGTTCCTTAAAAGCTTTAAAAATTATCAACCAAAAAACAAAAAGCCTGTAAACAAATAGTTTACAGGCTTTTTTGTGGAGTCGCCGGGAATCGAACCCGGGTCCAAACAAGCAACTAAAGAGCTTTCTACACGTTTATTTCCTGATTAGATTTTCGATGTTGAGCTAGGCCAGAAACAACCACCCAACACTTATCTTCTTAAATTTCGAAATCCACCCGAAGCTCATGGAAATCTAGGTTTATTTTTACGGTTCCCCTGAACGGAACGCCACAAACCAAGGCTTTCCAGGAGAATCCAGCTTCTCTACCTTGTAGAGACGTGGCGCAATCTTACTATGATTCGGATTATGCAGCTAAAGCGTAATTATTTTCGCCGTGTAAAAGTGTGAGATCTTATATTTACGAGCAAGGTCTCAATGCTCGACGTGCTTACTGTTCAATTCGACTTGCTGTCAAAACCAGTCGACCCCAAAAAATAAGTCTGCAAATTTAGAGTATTTGAAATTACTTTCTGCTAAAAATTTCAGAAAAATTAATGTAGTTTTTAAAGTCCTTAATTCTTAGTCCAAAGTTGAAAACGTAAAGTTTTAAAGATCAGTGCTTAAATTGTTTTTGCTTTTTTTTACTCAGTTTATGTAATCTAAAAGAACATAGTGGCAAAAGCTCTAAGACTTTCACTAAGGACTATGGACTTTAAGACTAACAACTTAACAAGACAACAATCTTACTCCTCGTCTTTAAAATTAAACGGATAATCTCCAAAGACTGGAGCTAATTTACGCACTGCATAAGTATTTCTCGTCATTTTGTTTGAAAGAGCTATAATTGTAACTCCTTCTTTCATCAAAGTAATGTAAGATGAGGTATTTCCGTGCCACCAACCGTTATGAAAATAGAAATTCTGTCCCGTTTCCCAGTTAATCATCCTAATTCCAAGACCATAATTCTTAGTTCCTTTACGTTCGTTGCTATAACCCACATAAACCTGTTTTAACAATTCAGGTTTTAAAAATTTAGGAGATTGTCTCGCTCTGTCAAACTTTAAAAGATCTCTAGCAGTAGAGAAAATATTTTTGTCTCCGTAAACATTGTCTAAATAATCAAAACCAATTTCAACACCGTTTCCTTTGTATGATGGTACAATTTTCTTTCTGTCTTTATCATCATCAAAAACGTAGGTGTTTTTCATGCCAAGAGGTTTGAAAATCATTTCAGACATAGCTTCTTTATAACTTAGACCAGTAATTTTTTCGATAATAAGCGCCAGCATTGCATAATTGGTATTGCAATAACTGAAGCGAGTTCCTACTCGAGATTCAAGACCGACATCTTTTGTTGCCAGAATATCCAAAATGTCTTTATTGGTCAATTGGTTATGTCTGTCCCAAACTGATTTATCGCGGTCGGTAAAATAAGCATAGTTGCGCATTCCTGTACGATGATCTAATAGCATTCTGATGGTACATTCTTCGTATGGAAAAGTTTTTAGAATCGTATTTACTTTTTGATCCAATTCTATTTTACCTGCATTTACCAGTTTTAAAACTGCTGTTGCTGTCAAAACTTTACTTACCGAGGCAATTTGTACAGGAGTTTCGGGCGTTATTTTGGTTCCTTCATTTTTATTGGCAAAACCATTATAGCGTTCAAATAAAATCTGTCCATTTTTGGCCACTAAGAAGCTTCCATTCATGGTATTATTAGGCCAGTTTTTATTGTAAAAGTGATTTATTCTGCCGACAACGGAATTTTTATAAGCCTGAGAAACTTTTGGTTCTGCTCCTAACGGCTTCATTCTAGGTAATGTATCTTCGACTTCTGGAGTAGTATCTGTTTGTGTTTTTTTGTTTTGACCGCAAGAACTTAAAACTAGTATAGAAAAAAGTATTTGTGGTATCTTTGTTTTTTTAAGGAAAATCATTTGCATCGTTCTTTAAAAACAAATATATCGAATTCAATTTTGTTGTATTCTTAATTCTGAGGCTTAAAATTGTGTTTTTTAACATAATTTTAAGAATGTAAAATTTTATTGCTTTGTTTTTCAGCTTATAACGGTTTTGAAGCATTCTAAATAGAATTTTTAAAACAAAATTTTAACTAAATTTGTTATATTTGAAACAAATACTGTTTGAAAAGTTATATTTTAAAATATTAAAAAATCAGTTTACATGAAATTTGGAATCATAAAAGAAAGAAAAAACCCGCCGGATAGAAGAGTTGTATTCTCACCAAATGAATTGACAAAATTAAAACAGCTTTATCACGACGCTTCTGTAAAAGTGGAAAGTTCTGATATAAGAATCTTTTCTGATGATGATTATAAAAATATGGGAATCACCGTTGCAGATGATGTATCGGATTGTGATGTTTTGTTTGGCGTAAAAGAAGTTCCTGTAGAAAATCTGATTCCGAATAAATCTTATTTCTTTTTTTCTCATACTATTAAAAAACAGCCTCATAATCGAAAATTACTTCAGGCCATTTTAGAAAAAAACATTGATTTGTACGATCACGAAACCATTGTTGACGAACACGACCGCCGTTTAATCGGTTTTGGAAAATATGCTGGAATGGTGGGAGTCTATAACGGAATTCGAGCTTTCGGAATTAAATTCGAATTGTTTAAACTTCCAAAAGCAGAAACACTTTCTGGAAAAGAAGAATTGATTAAGCATTTGAAACGCATCACAATGCCAGCCCTAAAATTTGTAGTTACCGGAACTGGAAAGGTTGGGAGCGGAGCAAAAGAAATTCTGGATGCTATAAAAGTGAAGGAAATTACAATAGATAATTACTTGACCAAAAAATATGCTCAAGCGGTTTATGTACAGTTGGATGTTTTAGAATACAACAAAAGAAAAGACGGACAGGTCTTGGATTTTGTAGATTTTGTGAATCAACCCGAAGAGTACGAATCTGATTTTGAAAGATTCACCAAAGTATCTGATATTTATTTTGCAGGGCATTTTCATGCAAATAAGGCACCGATGATTTTAACAAAAGAAATGTTGAATGCTAGTGATTGTAAATTGAAAGTTGTAGCCGATATTTCTTGTGATGTTAATGGTCCAATTGCTTGTACAGTCCGTTCTTCAACTATTGCAGAACCTTTATATGGTTATTTTCCTTTAGAAGACAAAGAAGTTGATTTTTTTCACCCAGCAGCAGTTGCGGTAATGGCTGTGGATAATCTGCCATGCGAAATTCCGAAAGATGCCAGCGAAGGTTTTGGAGAACAATTTATGGAACATGTTATTCCCGCGTTCTTCAACGGCGATAAAGACGGAATTTTAAAACGCGCCAAAATAACAGAAAACGGAAAACTAACCCCAAGATTCGGCTATCTTCAGGATTATGTAGATGGCATATAAGGTCCTAAGGAACTAAGGTGCTAAGCTTCTAAGTTTTTGGTCTTAGAAGCTTAGTAGCTTAGTAGCTTAGCAACTTAAACTAAACCATATCTTCGGGTTTCACCCAAGCATCAAAATCTTCTGGTGTTACATAGCCCAAACGAACAGCTTCTTCTTTAAGAGTTGTTCCGTTTTTGTGAGCAGTTTGAGCGATTTCTGCAGCTTTGTAATATCCAATTTTAGTATTTAAAGCGGTAACCAGCATTAGAGAATTGTCTACTAATTCTTTGATTCTTTTATGATTTGGTTCAATTCCTTGTGCGCAATGTTCGTCAAAAGAAACACAAGCATCGCCTAATAATTGTGCAGACTGTAAAAAGTTAGCTGCCATTACCGGTTTAAAAACATTCAATTCATAATGTCCTTGCATTCCGCCAACAGCAATAGCCATATCGTTTCCTATCACTTGTGCGCAAACCATTGTTAAAGCTTCGCATTGCGTCGGATTTACTTTTCCTGGCATGATAGAAGAGCCAGGTTCGTTTTCAGGAATATGAATTTCGCCAATTCCAGATCTTGGTCCAGATGCCAGCATTCTGACATCATTGGCAATTTTATTCAATGAAACAGCCAATTGTTTCAAAGCTCCGTGCGTTTCTACAATCGCATCGTGTGCAGCAAGTGCTTCAAACTTGTTTTCTGCTGTTACAAAAGGATGATTGGTAAATTGAGCAATATATGCAGCCACTTTTACATCATAGCCTTTTGGCGTGTTTAATCCCGTTCCAACAGCCGTTCCTCCAAGAGCAATTTCAGATAAATGAGCTAAAGTATTTTTTAAGGCTTTTAAACCGAAGGCTAATTGAGCGGCGTATCCAGAAATTTCTTGACCTAAAGTTAAAGGTGTGGCATCCATTAAGTGTGTGCGGCCGATTTTTACCACGTCTTTGTATTCGGCTGCTTTTTTTGATAATGTAGCATGAAGTTTTTCTACGCCAGGAATTGTAGTTTCTACAACCATTTTATAGGCTGCGATGTGCATTCCGGTTGGGAAAGTATCGTTTGACGATTGTGATTTGTTTACATCGTCATTGGCTTTGATAAATTGTTCGCCTTCGCCAATTTTAAAACCTTTAAGAACCTGAGCGCGGTTAGCGATTACTTCGTTAACATTCATATTACTTTGCGTTCCAGAACCTGTTTGCCAGATTACCAGCGGAAACTGATCGTCTAGTTTTCCTTCTAGAATTTCGTCGCAAACTGCAGCAATCGCATCTCTTTTTTCGATTGGCAAAACGCCTAAATCATAATTGGCATACGCTGCTGCTTTTTTTAGATAGGCAAATCCTTCAACAATTTCTTTAGGCATGGATCCCGATGGTCCAATTTTGAAGTTGTTTCTAGAACGTTCTGTTTGTGCACCCCAATATTTATCGGCTGGGACTTGTACTTCGCCCATAGTGTCTTTTTCTATTCTGTATTCCATTATGTTGTTTGTAAAAAGTTATATGTAAAATGTGAAATGTTTCTTGGAACTTAAAAAATGAAACTTCTTTTGAAAATGAGTGCCCTAGCCCTGATGGGAGCGGCATCCTTTTTGTTTTTTCTTTAAAACAAAAAGATACAGCGGACAGCAGGAAATAGCTCCTGAAAATTATTATGTTTTCTTAAACTCCATATTTTAAAAGGCTTTCGGCTTCAAAAAATCCTTATTTAAAATGAGTATAAATATACGGATAAATGTTATTTAACGAAAATTGATTTAGATTTTATTGCTGAGAAAAAATATAAGCCCTACATTTGTCGTAACATTCAAAAATTCCGGAAAACATGTTTGAATTTTCACAGTACTTAGGTTTTTTACTTTTCTTAACCATACTAACTATAGGGTTTTGGTTAATGTTTTTCTTAGTTGGTTTCGTATCTTACTGGGTTACGGGAGCAAGCTGGGAAATGATTAAAGAAAAAAGAGCCAGAAAAAGACAAGAAGAACAATCTATTTAATTTTAGATTGATGTCATAAAAAAAGAACCCATTGGGTTCTTTTTTTTTATCTGCAAATCTGCGATTTTGGATAAAAAAAGAAAAATTCCAAAATTTTAGAAATTCCAAATTCCAAATATTGCGTATTAAACCCGACAGGTTTTTAAAACCTGTCGGGTTTCGTTATAAATACAAAAAATCCAAATTCCAATTGTTTTGAGTTTAGAACTTTGTCAAAGTTTTAAACTTTGACAAAGTTGGGCAGTGTTTAGAAAACTAGAAATTAAGATTTTAATAATCAGATTTGGAATTCCAATACTGAATTCCAAATTGGAGTATTAAACCTGACAGGTTTTTAAAACCTGTCAGGTTTCTGGATGAATCAAAAGTTCTAATTTTAATATTATCCAATAAAAAAAATCCAAATTCCAACAGTAAAAATTGGAATTTGGATTTTAATTTTTGGAATTTCACTCCAGTATTGGAATTTAAAAAAGTTTATCCTGGAAATTCTCCGCCGCCTTCGCCGCCGCCGTCATTGTTTTTAGGCATGTTTTTATCTCTTTCTCCTTTTGGTTTGTTGAAACGGTAAGTGAAAGATAAATTAAACTGACGTTTACGGAATTGGAATTCGCTATACGAACTTACATTGTCTAGATAGGTGTAAGATCTCATTTTTCTTGAATTGAAAACGTCGCTAATGTTAAAAGCAATTGTTGCTTTGTCTTTTAAAACGTCTTTACTGAAAGCAGTGTTCATTCCGAATTGGCCTAAGTTTTTACCTTGCGCTGTTTTTTGCTCTCCGTTGTACATTGCAGTCAATTGCCAATCAATTTTGTATGGTAATGTAACTTTAGAGTTCACTCTTGCAAACCAAGAATTAGCCTGGTTATCTAAATTCTGAACGACTACATTTCCTTGTGTGTCTGTATAGCTATTTTCTCCGGTAGTTTTTACATTAAAGAAGTTAAAGTTACTGTTCAGTTTCCACCATTTGTATGGAGTATAATTGAATGTAAATTCGAAACCAAATTTTTGCTCTTTTCCTAAATTGATAGGCGAACTTTTAATTACAGGAATTCCGTTCACTTCGTCTCCTGTAGGAGAACGTACAAAGCTGAAGACATCTTTTGTGTCTTCAAAATAAGCTGATGTATTAAAAGTTACTTTATCCCATCTTTTGATATAACCAATGTCATATTTGTCTGTCAAAGAAGGATCTAAATCTGGATTTCCTTGAAAGATATTAATGTTACTTGCGTAGTTTACAGCAGGATTCATAAAACGTCCTCTTGGTCGAGATAAACGTTTACTGTAGCTTGCCGAGAAGTTGCTTTGGTCTGAGATTTCGTAACTAATAAAAGCACTTGGAAATAAGTTGTTGTATTTTTTAGTATTGAAATCGCTGTTATCTAATAGATTAACTTGAATGTTTGTGTCTTCCCATCTTAATCCAAATAAATAAGAGAATTTATTTTTCTTGAAGCCATATTGCGTGTAAAGCGCGTTGATGTTTTCTTTATACTCTAAAGTATTAGATAAATTAGGATTTACGGTTCCAGCGTCGTCAGTTACATTATAAACATTGTTTAAGTCTCCAAAACTTCCTTTGTATCCCGCTTCAAATTGGCTTCCTTCTCCTAAAGGCAATACATAATCTGCTTGAAAAAGAACTTGTTTCTGAATTTGATCATTTAACGTTGTGTCAAATCTTGGTGAATCTTCAATTCTGCTATTGCTGTCGTCTGTATTTCTTGAAATAGAAAAGTCAGCAGTAAGTTTATGTCCCTTGTCGTTGAAATTTTTAATTAAGTTTGAAGTAAACTCAACATTTTCGCTGCCCGTGTCTGCGTTGTTTAAACGGTAGGTTGTTCCTGTATAATTACCACTCGCATCATAATTATAATAATTAATCAAATCTCGGTCGTCACCATTATTTTTTTGGTAATTGATGGCGTTTGTCCAGAAAGTTGTTGGAGTAAGAGTCCATTCAACACCGGCTCTTCCGTTAAATCCGTTTCTAACACGTTTGGTATCACGAGTTTCGTCTAAGAAGCTTGTTGTGTTTCCGTTTGTGTCAAAATACTCAGAATTTGTTTTACCAGCTCCTTCGTTTGTTCTGTAATTGTATCCAGCTGTTGTGAAGTAATTTAATTTCTCTGTTTTATAATTTAAATTACCACTTAAACCATATGTTTCAGGCAAACCTGTCGAAGCGATTAAGGTTCCGTTAAAACCTTGGTTTTTACCTTTTTTAAGAACAATATTGATGATTCCAGATCCTCCTTCCGCATCATAGCGCGCAGATGGATTGGTAATAACTTCTACTTTGTCAATTGCATCAGCAGGAAGTTGTCTCAACGCTTCGGCTACGTTAATCGCTTGCGAAGGTCTTCCGTCAATTAAAATACGAATGTTATCGCTTCCTCTTAAACTTACATTTCCTTCAGTATCTACAGAAACAGATGGCACGTTATCTAAAACATCGCTCACGCTTCCGCCTTTTACTATCATGTCCTGACCAACGTTGTAGACTTTTTTGTCCAGTTTGATCTCAACAGTCGATTTTTCGGCACGAACTACAACTTCGTTTAATTGCGCCGCATCTTCAGATAAATTTACAACACCTAAATTGGTATCGTCTTGAATACTTTTTCCTTTTATTTCAGTTGATTTAAACGAAATAAATTCGACTTTTATATCGTAAGTTCCAGGTGCAACAGCAACTTCGAATTCTCCTTTTGGGTTTGTAATACCTCCAGCAACCACTTTTGTGTCATTTGGGGCAGTAATCGAAATAGTAGCATATTCTAAAGGTTGTTTGCTTATTTTCTCGAAAACTTTTCCGGTGACTTTTACTTTGTTTTTGCCGCCTGGGCTTCCTTGTTGAGAGTAATTGTAAAAACTTGTCAACAAGAATACAAGCAATACAGCAAATTTGATTTTTTTCATTTTCTGGTTTTTCTTTCTTTAGACGGCAAATGTAGTTTTTGGTTTAAAGAGAGAAATCACAAAAAAATGTTAATAGGATATTTTAGAATCAATCTAAAAAAGAAGCTACCAATTCTGGATCTCGTCCAATTATAGCTTTTCCGTCTTTTACAACAATCGGACGCTCGATTAAAATCGGATTTTCAACCATTGCGTTAATGATCTCATCATCACTCAAAGTTTTGCCTTTAAAATTTTCGATCCAGATTTTTTCTTTGATTCTGATAAGCTGAATTGGTGCAAGATTTAACTGGCCTAATAATGTTTTTAGCTGTTCAAAAGTTGGTGTTTCGGTCAAGTAAGGAATAATTTCAAAATCTTGTTTCGATTCTTCAATAAAAGCAAGACAGTTTCTCGATTTTCCGCATCTCGGATTATGGTAAATTTGTATCATTTTGTTATATTTAGGTGTTTCAAATTTTTGTAAGATAAAAAGGGGTATTTTCGCATACCAAAAGTAAGATTAACTTATCGAATTTGAATTCTCATTTTTTAAAATTTTAAATTTATGTTTTTAGAACAAGGAATTAAACCTGAAAATAAATTTTGGAAATATCTTTTAGGTTCTGTCTTTATTATTTCAGCGTCTTTTGTCGGGCAAATTCCAATTACTGCAGCTGTATTTTACAAAACATATATGGAACATGTTGCTTTTCCAACTACGAATGAAGGCATTATGAAAATGTTTGAATCGAATACGACTCTTTTTCTGGTAATGATTTCCTTTATTTTTGCCTTTGCGGGAATTTATTTTGTTGTAAAATTTATTCATCATCAAACATTATTGTCAATTACCACTTCTAGACCTAAAGTGGATTGGAAACGAATTTGGTTTTCGTTCTTTCTATGGGCCTTTTTTTCAGTGCTTAGCTTTCTATTTGTGTATTTAAGAGCTCCAGAGCAATTTGTATTGCAGTTCAAATTGGTACCGTTTTTAATATTAGCTGTTTTAGGATGTGTTTTAATTCCGATTCAAACGAGTACAGAAGAATATATTTTTAGAGGCTATCTTATGCAGGGATTTGCCAATTTGGCTCGAAACAGATGGTTTCCGTTGCTAATGACTTCTCTTATATTTGGTTCGATGCATTGGACCAATCCTGAGGTTGCCAAAATGGGAAATATTATCATGATTTATTATATAGGAACCGGATTGTTTTTAGGTGTAATTACCTTGATGGATGAAGGAATGGAACTGGCACTTGGATTTCATGCTGCAAACAATCTTGTCGGAGCGCTATTGGTTACCTCAGATTGGACGGTTTTTCAGACCAATTCTATATTTAAAGATCTTTCAGAACCTTCGGCAGGAATAGATGTAATTCTGCCTGTTGTTGTTATTTATCCTATTCTGCTTTTTATTTTCAGTAAAAAATATGGCTGGACAAATTGGAAAGAGAAACTAACAGGAAATATTACTAATGTCGAATTAAAAGCTTAAGAATATGCTAAACTTAACTCAAAATAAAGTTCACAATTATTTTAAATTAAATGGTTATCATTTAAATGCAAAAGATGTGTGTCAAGTTGCTTACAGTTATGTAAAAGAAGGTGATGCTTATGAAAGAGCAATCGGGGAATTCTTTTTGGATTGGTTTGATAAAAAGGATTATATCGAAATGACTACTTCTGGAACTACTGGCCTTCCAAAATTAGTCAGATTGAAAAAACAAGCCATGATACAGTCGGCACTGGCAACAGGCGATTTCTTTGATCTAAAACCTGGAGATAAAGCTTTATTGTGCCTTCCGACCCAGTTTATTGCAGGAAAAATGATGCTCGTAAGAAGTTTGATTTTAGGATTAGAATTGGATGTTGTTTCACCAAGTCTTCATCCGTTAGAATTAAATAAAACGACTTACGATTTTGTAGCAATGGTGCCGCTACAAGTTCAAAATTCAATCGAAAAACTTTCTAAAGTGCGTAAGCTGATTATTGGAGGCGCTAAATTAGATTCGGCTTTTGAAGAAAAATTATTGCCGCTTAAAACAGAAATTTATGAAACGTATGGAATGACCGAAACTATTACGCATATTGCGGCGAAACGTTTGGGTGATTCGGTTTTCTCTATTCTTCCGAACGTGAAAATAAGTCAAGATGATCGTCAATGCTTGGTTATTCATGTTGCTACAATTTCAGACGAACCAATTGTGACCAATGATTTGGTCGAATTGCTAAATGAGCAGCAGTTTAAGTTTTTAGGTCGAATTGATAACGTAATCAATAGTGGAGGAGTGAAACTGATTCCAGAACAGATTGAAGCTAAACTGATTGGAAAAATCGCGAACAGATTTTTTGTGACGGGACTTCCAGATACCACTTTAGGAGAAAAATTGGTTTTGGTTATCGAAGGAGAAAAACAAGAATTCGAACCTGATTTCTTTGATGTTTTAGGGAAGTATGAAAAACCAAAAGAAATTGTTTTTGTGTCAAAATTCAAAGAAAATGAGAATGGCAAACTACTGAGAAAAGCGACTGTTGCTATTTAAAATTCCAAATTAGAAATTCCAAATTCCAATGCTCCGCGTTTAAAACTTTGACAAAGTTGAGCTGTAAGGAAATTTCAATATCAAAATTCTAAAGCTAAAGTTTTAGCAATTTTGTCATTTCGACGTAAGGAGAAATCTTCACGAGAAGCTCGACAAAGATTGGCTTATTGGAGCGGAGCTACTTACGAAGATTTCTCCTTACGTCGAAATTGACAAAACAATGCATAAAAAATCCCAAATTTCAATAACTAGGTTGAAATTTGGGATTTTAATATTAAGTAATTCCAAGAAGATTGGAATTTGGAATTTCAAATATTGGAATTTGAAGTTTTATTTCTTACGTTCCATAAGCGCCATATAAAACCCATCAAAACCAGATTCAGAAGCGAGCATTTTACGATCTTCAATAAAAGTAAACTGCTGTCCGATTTCAGTTTTAAGGAATTTTTCCACCTGCTCTTGGTTTTCTGATGGTAAAACAGAGCAAGTTGCATACACTAATTTTCCGCCTGGTTTTACAATTTTAGAATAGCTTTCTAAAACCTCACTCTGAACTTTACGAATGTTATCAATAAATTCTGGCTGTAATTTCCATTTAGAATCTGGGTTTCTTTTTAAAACGCCTAATCCGCTGCAAGGCGCGTCGATTAAAACACGGTCTGCTTTTTCGTGCAGTTTTTTAATCACTTTTGTGCTGTCGATAATACGGTATTCGATATTAAAAGCTCCATTTCTTTTAGCTCTTAATTTTAATTGCTTCAATTTACTTTCGTACAAATCCATTGCAATCAATTGCCCTTTGTTTTCCATCAAAGAAGCCATGTGCAATGTTTTTCCTCCTGCACCTGCACAAGTATCTACTACGCGCATTCCTGGTTTTACATCAAGAAAACCTGCAACCAATTGAGAATTGGCATCTTGAACTTCAAATAAACCTTGTTTAAAAGCGTCAGTTAAAAATACATTGGCTCTTTCTTTTAAAACAAGAGCTTCTGGCTGGTCTTTTAAATATTCAGTTTCAATATTTAAATCCATTAATGTATTTCTAAGGCTTTCTTTTGTTCCTTTTAAAGTGTTAGTTCGCAAAATAACTTTTGCAGGCTGATTTTGAGCAGCAATTTCTTTAGACCAAACCTGTTCGCCTAATTCTTTTACTCCTAATTCATCCATCCAATCTGGAATAGATTCTTTTAAAGCTCTGTTTTTAGATAATTCGTCAAAACGTCCTTTGATTTTTCTTTCAGGAGTTCCTTCTAGCTGCCTCCAATCTGGAATTGGATAACCGCGTAAAACTGCCCAAACAGCAAACATTCTCCACAAATTATCTCTATCGTAAGGTTCTTTAACTTCTGCAATTTCAGCGTACAAGCGTTTCCAACGAACAATTTCGTATATCGTTTCAGCAACAAACTTCCTGTCTGAGCTTCCCCAGCGTTTGTCTTTTTTTAATGCTCTAGCTACCACTTTATCTGCATATTCTCCTTCGTTAAAAATAGCATTTAACGAATCTATGGTAGTATAAACTAAATTTCTGTGTAATCTCATTTTCTTTATTTGAAGTGCAAAGGTACTATTAATTGATTGAAAGTTAAATTTTTAATATCGAATCTTATTCTGACTCTCTTTAAAAGAAAAAAAACACTCTAAGTAAGAGTGTTTTTTATGAATATATCTAGAAGTTTATTCTTTAGGAATGATTCTCGTTAATCCGATATTTTCTGGAGCATGAAGCACCATTGGGAATTTCTCTACTTTAACAGAACTGCTGTCCAAACCAAAAGCCCTTTCTTCAGACAAACTCAGTTTTTTAATAAAGAAATAAGAATTCATAATAATATTTTCATGCCATCTTAAATCATTGTCGTTAGATAAGAATTTCTCAGACAATACAAATTTGAAGTCACCAATAATATTGTTTTTGTTCAACGATTCGTAACGGCTGGTAATATCTACCTCGCCACGTTTTACCATGTCTTTGATAACTTCTCTAAACATCAAATTGATTTTAGTAGGTTCTCTAAAACCTAAGTTAAAGTCAATTCTGTAGATGTCGTCTTTAGCAATTTCGGTTACTTTATATTGTGTTTTATAAGGTTCTGTCAAAATATTAACGTGAACAAACCAATAAATATCAGCTCTTTTTGGGCGTTTTTGAAGAATAGAGTAGATTACTTTTTCCTCCAATTCGTCAACACGATTTGCATTAGTCATATAAACTAAGTGCGTAGCATATTTCGGAATCGATAAATCTTGGCTTAATTCTACTAACACTTGTTTGTAATCATCAATTTTAACCACTTTCGTGTAGTTTTTGTTGATTTTCTTAGCCAAATACCAGATCGTCATTACAGAAATCAATAAACTCGCAATGATTAAAGTTACATAACCACCCTCGGCAAATTTGGTAATATTAGCAAATAGGAAACTAAACTCAATCAATAAATAAATAGTGATTAACGGAACCATGAAGTACAGTTTTACACGTTTCATGATTAAGTAATAGTTTAGCAAAATGGTTGTCATAATCATACATAAGATAATGGCAAGACCATAAGCATGCTCCATATTTCCTGATTTCTCGAAATGTAAAACGATTCCAACACAACCAAAAAACAACAACCAGTTGATTGACGGAATGTACAATTGACCTTTTACTTCTGTTGGATATTTGATTTTTACTTTTGGCCAGAAATTCAGACGCATTGCTTCGTTTATCAAAGTAAACGAACCAGAAATAAGTGCCTGAGACGCAATTACGGCAGCAAGAGTTGCAACTACGATTCCGAATGGTAAAAACCAGTGAGGCATAATTAAGTAAAACGGATTCCCATTTTCTCCACCTAATTGCTGTAATGTGCTTCCTTCGTGGTGAATTAAATAAGCTGCCTGACCAAAATAGTTTAAAACCAATGTAGTTTTTACAAACATCCAGCTGATTCTGATGTTTTTCCTTCCGCAGTGTCCCATGTCAGAATACAAGGCTTCAGCTCCAGTTGTACATAAGAATACAAAACCAAGAACGAAGAAACCATCAGGATGTATAGATAATAAATGATAAGCGTAGTACGGATTAATTGCTTTAATTACTTCAGGATAATTAACCACTTGAATGGCTCCTAAAGTTCCCAGCATAGCAAACCAGATTAACATCATTGGCGCAAAGAATTTACCAACCAATTTAGTTCCGAACTGCTGAATTGTAAATAATATAAATAAAATGGTAATTACTATATAGACAATAGTCTGCGTCTGCATAGTCGGATAGAATGCCCTAATTCCTTCAACTGCAGATGAAATAGAAATTGGTGGCGTAATAATTCCGTCGGCAAGCAGGGCGCTTCCCCCAATAATAGCGGGTACTATGAGCCATTGAATTTTTGTTTTCTTGACTAATGCATATAAGGCAAAAATTCCTCCTTCACCGTGGTTGTCTGCACTTAAAGTAATAAGTACATATTTAATTGTAGTTTGTAATGTCAGCGTCCAAAACACACAAGAAATACCTCCTAAAACAATATCAGCATTTATCGTGTGATCGCCTAATATAGCCTTCATTACGTACAATGGAGAAGTACCAATATCTCCATAAATAATCCCTAAAGTAATCAATAAACCCCCAATAGACAACTTACTATGTAAGTTTTTATGCGATGCGCTCATGTATAGTTTTATAAAAAGACGGTTGCAAATTTACTGTTTTAAAACAAATTAGCAGCAATTATAATTAAAAAGATAAAAAAAAGCACAATCGTAAAAATTGTGCTTTCCTTTTTGAATATTATTTATTTCTAAAATTAACCTCTTCTACCGCCACCTCTAGAACTTGAACTGTTTTCTCTCTGGCTTTGTCCGCCTCTAGATTCTTGACTTCCTCTAGAAGATTCCTGGCTCATTCTTGGAGATTCTGAACGCTGGCTTTGTTGTGGTCTAGCAGAATAATCTCTGTTTGAACTGCTAGATTGGTTTCCAGAATAACTTCCTGAACTTCTTTCGGCTCTTGGAGCAGACATTTCACGATTAGAACTACTTCTAGATGTGTTAGAAGAATTAACATTTCCGTAATCTGCTCTTGGAGTAGTTTGTACTCTAGTAGTGTTTTCTGCTCTTTGAGTGTTAGTAGCTCTAGGAGAATAATCACGATTCGTGCTTCTTCCGGTATTTACACTTTCCGTGCTTCTGCCTGTAGAGTTGTAACCTCTATTAGTATTTCCGCTTGAAGTATTGCTTCTATCTACAGAAGTTCTGTTTGTTGCGCTTCTATTTTCAGCATACGTTCTATTTGAAGTTCTATTATCAGTTGAAGTTGTTCTTCCTGTATAATTTCTGTTCGTGTTATATGTATTTCTGTTAGATTCTCTGCTTGCCACACGTCTCTGATCTAATTCGTAACGGTTTGAAGTGTTAGCATGTCTTTCAGCAAAACTATAGTTCGGGCGCATTCTTTCGTAACCATAAGTACGTCTTGTTTCATAAATTGCAGGAGCTCTGTAACTTCTTCTCACATTAACATAGTTGTAATGGTTGTTTACATTAATATAAACATTTACATTGTTTCTATATCTGTAAATAGGATATGGCGCCCATGCATTGTAATAGGTTGGGTAATAACCCCAATACCAAGTTGAGTAATAAGGTCTGTAATTGGTAACCCAGAACGAAGTATAGATAACAGGAACTACACTATAAACTGGCTCATAAATATAATTTGCCCCGTACAAATAGGTGTTACCCACAACCTGAACACTTACTTTGTTGTAATTGTCTCGCTCTACATCAATCGTGGCAATGTCTTGGTAAACATCACGATCTAAAACGGCTTGAATAATAATAACGTGAGTTCTGTTTTCAACACTTTCGATTACACGTAAGTAGTCTACTTCATCATCACCGTTAAGGTCAAGGTTAGAAATTTGATATTTAGGATCATTTAAACGTCTTTCAAAATCTTGAAGATTAGCTGATTCTCCAAACATCGAAGCAACAGCTCTTAAATCTAAGTTATCGCTTATATCTGAGTTTTTTGCGTAAACAGTAGTTTGACCTTGCGCTGCGCAAGAACCAAAAACTAAGGCTGATATTGCTATTAAAAGTAAATTCGCTTTCATGGCTAATTTGTATTAAATTATTTTGTATTATGAGATATCCAATTACTGTGCCATAAAATTAAATTGCTAAAAACAGGCATTTAAATGGTTGATTATTAATATTTTGAATTTGTGTTAAAATAGATTTTGGTTTTCTAGGTATAAAGGATTGAAAATGAAACAGTAAATTATTGTTGTAGAAAAAAATCGAAAATTAATTCTCCATGTGGGAATTAATTGTATTTTAGCAATACCCTAAATTTTATTTATATGAGAAAAGTATCGCTGTTTTTTTGCATGTTTGTTTTGTTTGTATCCTTTAAAACATTCACAAATAAGAATAAAGCAAATTATGAAAATGGTTTTATAGCAATTCAAGTTGATACTTTATTTCAGGATAAAATTAGCATTCGTGCCATCGTAATAGACAAAAATAAAGTTTGGTACGGAGGAGACAATTCTCGTTTTGGATGTTTTGATTTAGACAAAAAACAGAAATTTGAAGAACATATTTACAAAGACACTTTAAAATTAGAATTTAGAAGTATTGCTCAAAATTCAAAAAACATTTTTCTATTAAGTGTTGGAAATCCCGCCTTATTGTATCAGGTTTCTAAAAAGACCAATAAAGTGAAATTGGTTTACAAAGAAGTAAATCCGAAAGTGTTTTACGATAGCATGCAGTTTTGGAATGATAAAGAAGGCATTGCAATTGGAGATCCGACAGAAGATACTTTCTCGGTTATTATTACAAGAGACGGAGGAGAAACTTGGACAAAAGTACTATCGCATAAACTTCCAACAAATGCACAAGGCGAAGCGGCTTTTGCGGCAAGCAATTCAAACATTGTAATTAAAGGAAATGATACTTGGCTAGTTTCTGGAGGAAAAAGATCTCGCGTTTTTTATTCTGGCGATAAAGGCAAAACATGGAAAGCTGTAGAAACTCCAATCGTACAAGGAGAGGCAATGACGGGTATTTTTACGGCAGATTTCTACGATTCTAAACACGGTTTTGCTGCAGGCGGAAATTATGAATCGCCGATGGAAAAAAAGGATAATAAAATTTTTACCAAAGACGGTGGAAAAACTTGGGAGCTGATTGGTCAGAATCAAGGTTTTGGATATGCTTCTTGTGTGCAATACGTGCCAGGCGGAGGCGCAAAAGAATTAGTTTGTGTGGGATCGGGCGGACTTCAGTATTCGCAGAATGGAGGAGAAACGTGGACGATGCTGTCAAAAGACACCAAACTTTTTACTATTCGTTTTATCAATAGAAATACGGCAATTGCGGCTGGACATAATAAGCTGGTTCGCATTCACTTTAAATAAAAAAATAAGAACCCTAAATAATAAAGTAAGTATTATTATATAGGGTTCTTATCGCTGTTGTTTCGTTAAGTTTAATCTTTATTGCCTTTGTCGCGATATTGCTGTAAAAGCTTTCGATTAAAATCGTCTTCCGATTTTTTAAGCAGTAATATTTTCTTCGCAGGAAGTACTTTTTTCAGATTGTTCATGTATTTCTCACGAAGCTGGTATATTTCTTTATCTGTACTTTCTATTTGGGATAATAATGTTGCTGCGTCTTTATCTGAAAGATTTTTAAGATTGTCATCTTTTAGCTTTCTCAGATACGTTTTCATTTTTAAATACTTTAATTCGTATTGTTTATCATCGTAAGCATTGTAAATGGGCCAGAATTTTTCAGCTTCTGTTGAAGTCAATTCTAATTCTGTCGTTAAAAATGACACTTTAAAAGCTTTAATTTTTTCTCGCTTTTCATCAATTTTTCCATTTTGTGCAAAAATTGAAAAACTTGTCAGAAATAGCAATAGCGGTAAAATGTTTTTTATTTTCATTGTTAAGCTAAGTTATTGAGTTGTTGAGTTAAGTTGATTTAATTTTGTTCTGAAATTAGGTGTTCAATATTTGGACTCGAAGCTAAAATATCTTCCAATGTTTCCTCTTCTAGAGTTACATCGTTGCCTAATTTTTCAATATCATTGTCATCTAAGTTTTGTATTAAATCGTATTGGCTGATATTGGAATGATAAGATAAATAAGTTTCTAAAGTAGCTTCGTCCAGTTCGTTAGAATTGGCTCTATAATTATTTACAATCGGAATTAATAATGCAAAACCAATTACTGCAGCGGCCGCCAGAGAAATGATTTTTTTGCGTTTGTAAAAAGGAATTACTTTAACTTCTTTTTCGTTTAATTGCTGTAAAACCTTTTCTTGAAAAGTATCAAAATAATTTTCTGGAGCTTTAAAGCCAGATTTTATTTTTGGTTCGTTTTCTAATTTAAATGTTTTCATAATACTTATAAGATAGTTTTAGTTACAAAAGGTTTAATTTGTTGTAACATATAATTCAATTTTTTTTACGGCGTGATGATAAGATGCTTTTAAGGCTCCAACAGATGTTCCTAAAATATCTGCAATTTCTTCGTATTTTAATTCTTCAAAATATTTCATTTTGAAAACCAATTGCTGTTTTTCTGGAAGCGTTACGATTGCTTTTTGAAGTTTGATCTGAATATCATCTCCGTCAAAATAAAGATCGGCTTTTAAATTGTCGATTGTTTTATTTTGAAGGTCTTCAGATGTAATGCCTTTTAATTTAGCTTTTTGCGATAAAAAGGTCAGAGCTTCATTCGTAGCAATACGGTACATCCAGGAAAAAAGTTTACTTTCTCCTTTAAAGTTTTTAAGATTTTGAAAGACTTTTACAAAAGTATTCTGTAATACATCGTCGGCATCATCATGATTCAAAACAATGTTTCGAATATGAGAATACAAAGGTTTCTGATAATCAGACAGGAGTTTTTGAAACGCAGTATTTTGCGTCTCAGGGGTTAATAATTGTTTTATAAATTCTTTCTCGTCTATCAAACTTTTTGTTTTGTAAACTTTCTTTAATAGAAGTTAGACAGAATTTAAAGCAAAAGGTTTAATGCCGTTTTGAAATTATTTAAAATTCTGAATCTTCTTCTTGTGTAGCAGGTGTTTGCGCAGGAGCAGGCGTTGGTGCTGCAGGTTTGCGTTTTACAGGCTCTGTACGTGGTTGTTCGGTATGTGGCTCGCTTGGAGTTTCACTAGTACTAGTGCTTACAGGAGCATAAGTAGGCTCGGCAGCAACAGGAACTACTTTTGGTTTTATCGGGAAATAAATTTCGGTTACCAATTTTGAAGAAGCTTTTACATCCAATTTGCTTAACGTCAGGATTTCAAGATGCGACCAGCTTAAATCTGGAATAATTTTCTCGTTGTTTATGTAAGCTGTTGTTTTTGCAATTGCTTCACTTCTATGAGAATAATCCCCGTTAAGAGTTGTTTTAACAGCGTCGAAACCATTTAGTTTACCTGCTAAAATATCGCTTCCAGAACTGGTTGAAATTTCTTTATTAATAGGTAAACAGATTGAAATTTTAGCTAAACCAGTTTTAGTATCATAAGTATGGTAGATAATGAACGGTTTTCCCATTGCAGACAATCCGTTAGTTTCGCTAAACTGAATAAGCTTCGGAATTACAATTCTAGCATTTTTATTTACTTTGGCAATTTCGCTCGTAAAAGTCTGTTTAATATAAGGAGTTTCTGTTTTTTTAACTACTCCATCTACTTTAACCGCATAAGTTTTAGTTTCGTAATCTAAATTCTTGTCAATATTAGCCAAACTTTTTTCATAAATGGTTCCGATAACTCTGTCAGAACCTCCATGAAGAGCAGTGTAAATTTTAAATAGAAAACTCATCGTTCCTTTTCCTTTCCAAGTAACTTTTGTTTTTCCGTTAAGAGTATCTTTTAAAGTCCAATTTACATCAGCTTCAGTGCCATCAAATTGCATTTTTTGGTCAATGCTTTCTCCTTCTTTTGTTTTAAGAATAATAGCATTTCCTTTGCCATCAGTACCGTCCCAATAAAAGGAAGCGCCATTTCCGCTCGTTTTATTAGCGTATGTCATTTTGATTGAAGGATCTTCTACAGACCATGATTCAAAATCTTCATAATTTCTAAAGTCATTCAAGTAGTTATAAACCGTTGTGCGTGGCGAATTGATAACTTTACTTCTTTCTACAGAAAAATCTCCTTTCTGTGTGGCAACAAAAACAGTAAGAGCGACAAAACTTAATAAGGCGAAAAGAAATAAATACTTTAGAATTTTCATGGCAGATTGTTTGGTTTCGGTAAAGTTATAAATTTTATCATGAGTCTTACTAATAACCCATAATTATTAGGTTTTATTTTGTTGCAACCAGAATAATTTATCTTTTTAGAAATATTTTAATTACAAACAAAAGGACAATAAAAAGCAGGAAAGCAAGGAGTACTTTGTAATTTCCTTTGTAGAAGACTTTGTGCAATTTCAGATCTTTTCGATAAGCAAAAATCATAATGATTACAAATGCAATAAAAAAACACACTCCAAATAGTATTTGTCCTTGACTAAACATAGTTATAAAAATTTTCAGCAAATTTAAAGATTTGTAAACGATTTGTTGCTAAATTGCCTTTTCATTTCGTTTAATAAATTTTCATATTTATGCGAAAGTGACTTAAATTAGCAAAAAAAAGAAAACTACTATATGAAAAAACAACTTGACGCCGTAACCGAATTTCACACTGCTTTTAAAATTGGCCACAGCACTACGCCAAAGGCTGATGTAGGAGCAGAGAAGAAATTACTTCGCTACAATTTAATGAAAGAAGAAAATGAAGAGTATTACGAAGCGGTTCAAAATAATGATTTAGTTGAAATTGCAGATGCGCTTGGAGATATGATGTATATTTTGTGCGGAACAATTATCGAGCACGGTCTTCAAGATAAAATTGAAGCTGTTTTTGATGAAATTCAGCGCAGTAATATGAGCAAATTGGGTGAAGACGGAAAACCAATTTATCGCGAAGATGGAAAAGTAATGAAAGGTCCGAATTACTTTAAACCTGATTTTTCTAAGCTGCTGTAAGGATTAATCTTAAAGGGCAAAGAACTAAGATTTTTTTTTGTAGTTTTTGTAAAAAAAAACAAATAGTCGCAAAGCTTTGCGTCATTTTTTGTCATTTCGACGAAGGAGAAATCTCCACAAGTAGCTCGACAAAGATTGTCGATTTGCTATGAGGAGTTTCTAGCGAAGATTTCTCCTTCGTCGAAATGACAAGATTGAGTTTAATCCCAGTATTCTCTGAGGTGAAATTTAATATAAAATAAAACAAAACCCGATAAAACTAAATTTATCGGGTTTCTCTTTTATTATCGGTTTTGGATTATTGAACTTTAACTGTCCATCCGTAAGTGTCTTCAGAAAGTTTGTTTTGAAGACTTGTTAATTTTTCTTTTAAGAAAGAAGCATACGAATTTTCAATTGGAGCCATTTCAAAATATTCATCTTTATAAGAGAATCCTTTGATAACGCTGATAACTGCTGCAGTTCCAGCTCCGAAGATTTCTTTCAGAGATCCGTTTTTAGCTGCTTCAACCAATTCTGAAACAATTACTGGACGAACTTCTACTTTTAAGCCTTCTTTTTCGGCCATTGCAATCAAACTTTTTCTAGTAACACCATCCAAAATTCTTTCGCTTGTTGGAGCTGTTAGTAAAGTGTCGTTAATTCTAAAGAAAACGTTCATTGTTCCCGCTTCTTCTAGTTTGGTGTGCGTTGCATCATCTGTCCAGATAACTTGTTGGAAACCGTCTTTGTTTGCCAAGTTAGTTGGATAAAACTGCGCAGCGTAGTTTCCGGCAGCTTTTGCCGCTCCGATTCCGCCATTTGCAGCTCTACTGTAATGTTCAGCAATAATTACTTTTACTTCGCCTCCGTAATATGCTTTTGCAGGAGAAAGTAAAATCATAAATTTATATTCGTCAGAAGGATTTGCGATAACTCCAGGACCTGTCGCAATCATAAAAGGACGGATGTACATACTAGCTCCGTTTCCTCTCTGAATCCATTCTTGGTCAATTTTCAATAATTCATTTAAACCATCCATAAAAATAGCTTCTGGAATTTCTGGCATTGCCATACGAACAGCAGAACTATTAAAACGTTTGTAGTTTTCATCTGGTCTAAACAACCAAATGTCATTGCTTTCGTCTTTATAAGCTTTCATTCCTTCAAAAATAGCTTGTCCGTAATGGAAGACTTTTGAAGATGGATCCATCAAAATAGGAGCATAAGGCTTAATGACAGGATTTTGCCATTGCCCGTTTTTAAAATCGCATTCGAATAAATGGTCTGTAAATACAGCACCAAAACTTAAGTTCTCAAAATCTACTTCGTTGATTTTTGTAGAAGTAGCTTTAATGATTTCAATTTTGCTCGTTTGAGTTGTACTCATAGTTATGTAAGTTTTTTGTGAGATATTTTCACTTTTATAAAATATAAAGTGATGATATCGTGTAAAATGGAATTTATTGAATGCAAAATTACGTAAAAATATGTAAAATACTTAGCGAAAATTCATTATTTGATGGTTTTGATTGAGATTTATTTATCCTATAATAAACTCAAATTTTTAATTGATTTTTATAAATATTTTATGAAAAATCTATCAATTTTTAAGGCTTTACGCATTTGTTTTGACTAAATTTGAATATTAAAATGGCTTGAAAATCAATAAAAAGCCGTTGTTAAATTCTTAAAAAGGTGAAAAGAGAAATAATTAAAACGCTAGATGGTTCAACAACAATTCGTTTGCCAGAATGGGACGAATGTTATCATTCTAAACACGGTGCGATTCAAGAAGCAAAGCATGTTTTTATTAAAAACGGGCTTTCGTTATTTGAGAATCCTATAAGCATATTAGAAATTGGTTTTGGAACTGGATTAAATGCTTTTATTACCTTTTTAGAATCGGTTAAAAAAGAGCAAAATATAGATTATGTTGGGGTTGAAGCGTATCCTGTTGATCCGAATGAAATTTTAGAAATGAATTATGCCGAAGAGCTAGAAGCATTGGAATATCATAACATTTTTGAAAAAATGCATAAAACGCCATGGGATGAAAAAGCAGAAATTAGCAGCCGTTTCTCGTTAACGAAAAGGAAACAATTTTTTCACGAAATAAACGATTTAGAAATTTTTGATTTGATTTACTTTGACGCCTTCGGATATAGAGTGCAACCGGAGCTTTGGAGTACCGAAATTTTTCAGAAAATGTACAATAGTTTAAAGCCAAATGGAGTTCTTGTAACATACGCAGCTCGAGGAGTTGTTAAAAGAAGCATGATCGAAGTCGGTTTTACTGTGGAAAAGTTAGCGGGGCCTCCTGGAAAACGAGAAATGTTTCGAGCTTTTAAAAACGTTTAAAATGAACTGTTTAGAACGATTCTAGATTGATTTATATGTTTTAAGAAAACGTATTCGTTGCTAAAGTTTTTAAAATAATAAGTTAAAAATAGAATTTATGTTAGTTATTTTTTTAAATTTGGCTCGAGTTTAAAAAATAGATAACCCCCGAAAATCTTATTTTATTATGTCAAAAATGATGTTTGATTACACGAAATCAATACTTGAAAGAGTTAGTTTCGATCCGATACTTTTCTGCAAAGAGCTAGAAAAAGCTATCAAAACACTGTTACCATACGAAATGGAACAATTGCAAGAGTGGTTACTGAATTTCGTAGTCGGAAAACCAGAATTAAAACAAAGTCTACAGCTAATTAAAGTATAAAAAAAGGAGCCAATTTGGCTCCTTTTTTATTGTGCTTTGTTTTTTGTTTTGTGTAAAAGTTTAACCGCAAAGGTCGCGAAGTTTTTTTTGAGTTATCATTAAAATGAAAGTTTGCAAAGCTATGGGAATAAAGCTGTTTAGAAATTTGCTCGCAAAGTCGCGAAGGCGCAGAGTTTGTTTCACGCAGATCTCAGCAGATTTGCGCAGATCTAAAAGGATTTTATAAAATATGTACGCAAATCTGCTGAGATCTTTTTAAATCTGCGTGAAATTTATTTGTATTCCTGAAAAAAAAACTTTGCGCCTTCGCGCCTTTGCGAGATTAAAAACGCACTGCAAAATTCTCCGCGTAATCTGCGGTCAAAAATAAACCCACAGCTTTGCGAACTTAAAATACACTCAAAGTATATAAAAAGAACCTTAGCGCACTTTGCGTTAAAAATTTAACCGCAAAGGGCGCAAAGTTTTTTCGCAAAGGACGCGAAGTTTTTTTGAGTTATCATTAAAATGTAAGTTCGCAAAGCTTTGAGAATAAGGCTGTTTGTAAATTTGCTCGCAAAGGCGCAAAGTTTTTTTTAGGAATATAAATAAATTTCACGCAGATTTGAAAAGATTTCAGCAGATTTGCATAGATTATTTATAAAATCCTTTTAGATCTGCACAAATCTGTAAGATCTGCGTGAACAAACCTCTGAGCCTTCGCGACTTTGCGAGATTAAAATCTCATTGCAAAATTCTCTGCGTACGCTGCGGCCAAAAATAAACCCACAGCTTTGCGAACTTAAAATAGACTCAAAGTATATAAAAAGAACCTTAGCGCACTTTGCGTTAAAAAACTAATCGCAAAGGGCGCAAAGTTTTTACGTAAAGAGCGCGAAGTTTTTTTGAGTTATCATTAAAATGAAAGTTCGCAAAGCTTTGTCCAGACAACGCTTTGCGAACTTAATATATAGATCCTGCTTGGGCTACTAATAAAAATCTTAGCGTGCTTTGCGTTAAAAATATTAACCGCAAAGAGCTATTTCTTTTGCAACGGACTAATGATTTGAACGTTCTGAAAAACAATTGCGCCTTTTACGACACCAGCAATTGTAGATCTTAGAGCATCAATGATTTGCATTTTTAATTCGCTTTTAGGGTAAATCAAGCTTACTTCTCGAGCGGGTTTTGGTTCCTTAAAATTACGAAGTTTCAGTTTGTCAGATTCTTTTAAATCTAAGGTGTGCAAGTACGGAAGTAACGTTGTGCCTAAACCTTCGTCGGCTAATTTTATAAGAGTTTCAAAGCTTCCACTCTCAATCTGAAAATTAGTTTGGTCAGATTCTGAAACTGTCTTGCAAAGATTTAGAATTCCGTCTCTAAAACAGTGGCCGTCCTGCAATAACAGAATTTCATTCAAATTTAAATCAGCAACTTCAATTTCTTCTTTTTGGAAACTGGAATGATTTTCAGGTATATACGCTACAAAAGGTTCGAAATACAAAACAATCTCTTTGATTTTTTCGTCTTCAAGCGGTGTTGCAGCGATGGCAGCATCCAAATGCCCGTTTTTTAGTTTCAGAATAATTTCTTCTGTATTCAACTCTTCAATTAAGAGTTTTACTTTTGGGTATTTCTTAATGAAATTATTTAAGAACATTGGCAAAAGTGTTGGCATAATAGTCGGAATAATTCCTAAACGAAATTCTCCGCCAATAAAACCTTTCTGCTGTTCTACGATATCTTTAATACGATCGGCTTCGTTTACGATATTTTTTGCTTGGCTTACAATTTTTTGACCAATATCAGTAAGCTGAATCGGTTTTTTGCTTCTGTCGAAAATTAAAATATTAAGTTCTTCTTCAATTTTTTGTATTTGCATACTTAAAGTCGGCTGTGTTACGAAGCATTTTTCAGCAGCAAGTGTGAAGTTTTTATGCTCAGCAACCGCTAATACATATTGCAATTGAGTTATAGTCATGTTGATAGTAATTTGTGATGCAAAAATAAGAAAATATAATTTTTATTTATGTTTATTTTAGTAAAGTTACTCTAAATTTGTAGTAAATTAGTGTAAAAAAATAGATTATGAAGACAAATATTTTAGGATTGCCTGTAAAAGAATCAGAATTGTTAGTAAAAGAACTGAATGTATTATTATCAAATTTTCAAGTGTATTACCAAAACTTAAGAGGTATCCACTGGAACATTCGCGGAAAGCGTTTCTTTGACTTACACGTAAAATTCGAAGAATTATATACAGATGCACAATTAAAAATAGATATGATAGCCGAAAGAGTTCTAACAATTGGCGGAACTCCTCTGCATACTTTTGAAGATTATATTCAAAACAATAAATTAACGGTTGGAAAAAATATTTCTAACGATGAAAAGGCGGTTCATTTAATCGTTCATTCTTTATCAGATTTATTAAAAATTGAAAGAGAAATATTGAACAAATCAGATGAAATTAATGATGAAGGAACGAATTCTATGATGAGTGACTTCATTTCTGAGCAAGAAAAAACAATTTGGATGATGAATGCTTGGTTAGAAGAAACGTTATAAACTATTGTTTTTTAATGAATTATAAGCAGAATGGGGTAAAAAATCCATTCTGCTTTTTTGTTTGTGTTAAATTTCTATAAAAATCTCTTTGATTTTATTTGTTTAACGCTATTTTTGCTTTGATGAAATTTGTAGCCCGCATATTATTATTCATATTTATTGCCTTCTTATCGACCCCGACAATTGTTCAGGCGATTAAGAAAGGGAATAGTACGGCTATATCTTTTAGCATTGCTGAAGAAGAAGTGCACAAAGAACTTAAAAATGTAGTTCATCCCACTATTTTAGAACATGAAGTTTTGATCCCGGTTTACATCGAGAAAAAAACGATCATTTCTGAAAACATTGTCAAACTAGACAACATCTCTCCGAGCATATTTGCTCCACCACCTAACGTAGCATAATACTTCCGATTATTTCGAACTTTAGCCGCATTTCTATCGAGATGTGGTAAATCTTTAATGAATAATTTTTTTAGTATTATATTATGACAAAAAAAATCAATCTTTTTGCCAACCTTAAATCTGATTTTGCTTCAGGTTTAGTGGTTTTCTTGGTGGCTCTTCCGTTGTGTTTAGGTATTGCAATGGCTTCTGGAGCACCATTATTTTCTGGAATTATTGCTGGTATAGTGGGTGGTATCGTTGTAGGATATTTAAGCCAGTCACATATTAGTGTATCAGGTCCAGCTGCTGGGTTAACAGCTATTATTTTAACCGCAATTACCGATTTAGGAGCTTTCGATGTATTTTTAATGTCTGTTTTTATTGCTGGATTAATTCAATTAGCATTAGGATTTTTAAAAGCTGGAAGTATATCGAATTATTTTCCGACAAACGTAATTGAGGGAATGTTAGCTGGTATCGGAATCATTATCATCTTAAAGCAAATACCGCACGCTTTTGGTTATGATGCTGATTTTGAAGGAGATCAAGCTTTTGTTCAAAACGATGGAAGTAATACTTTTTCATTTCTGTTTGATATTTTAAATCATATTCATTTAGGAGCTGTAGTAGTATCTGCGGTTTCGTTGGTGATTTTATTAGCTTGGGATAAAGTTCCATTTTTAAAAAGAATAAAATTGGTTCCGGGAGCACTTGTTGCTGTTATTGCTGGTGTCATTTTAAATGAGATATTTCTATCTACAGGAAGCACTTTGGCAATTGCAAAAGAACATTTGGTTTCTTTGCCAGTTCCAAAATCTTTTGATGATTTTAAATCGATTATAATTACCCCAGACTTCACTGCTGTTACAAATCCGCAAGTTTGGGTAGTGGGTGTTACGATTGCCATTGTCGCTTCTATTGAAACGCTTTTATGTATTGAAGCTACTGATAGAATGGATGTGCAAAAGCGTTACACTAATACCAATGTAGAGCTTAGAGCACAAGGTGTTGGTAATATTATAAGCTCTCTTTTAGGAGGTTTGCCAATGACATCTGTAGTTGTAAGATCTTCTGCCAACAATAATGCAGGAGCAAAATCTAAATTGTCTGCTATTATTCACGGTATTCTTTTATTAATAAGTGTATTGTCGATTCCAGTTATTCTGAACAAAATTCCATTGGCAACATTGGCGACTGTTTTGATTTTGGTCGGATATAAATTAGCAAAACCAGCAGCCTTTATGCATTTTTGGAAAAAGGGGAAATACCAGTTTGTCCCTTTTATTGCAACTTTGGTCTTTGTCGTTGCGACAGATTTGCTAAAAGGTGTTGCGCTGGGAATTGTTATCAGTATTATTTTCGTTTTGAGAGGAAACTTAAAAAGAGCTTATATTTTCAAGAAAGAAGAATATGAAGATGGCGACATCATTCATATTGATTTAGCGCAAGAAGTTTCGTTTTTAAATAAAGCGGCAATCAAACAAACTTTGGCTGAAATTCCAGAAAATTCTAAAGTGATTATTAATGCTCATGATACAGAATACATTTCACATGACGTTTTGGATTTGATTCGCGAATTTAAAGAAACACGTGCTCTTGATGAAAATATAAAAGTAAAGCTTAAAGGCTTTAAAGAAGCTTACGAACTTGAAAATACACCCGAAAATCACAATCATGTTACTATTGAACATTATTATGATGTTGCCAAAAGAGAAGTGGTTAAAAAAGAAGTTGTTAGAGAAGAATAATTAAAATTAGGTGTTTTTAAGGCCTTAGAAATGTCAAAATTTAGGTAACTTTACATCAAGTTCTTTATTTGAGACATTCTTAAGAAGGAGAATTACCAAACAAAAAATAAAAAAAATGAGAAAATTTTATGAGCAGTTATTAGAAAACAATAAAAAGTGGGTTGAAACTTCATTAGCAAAAGATCCTAATTATTTTGCTGATTTGGCAAAAGGGCAGCAGCCACCATTATTATGGATTGGATGTTCTGACAGCCGTGTTCCTGCAAACGAAATTGTTGGTGCAAAGCCAGGTGAAGTTTTTGTTCACCGTAATATCGCAAACATGGTGGTGCACTCTGATATGAACATGTTAAGCGTTTTGGATTATGCTGTAAACGTTTTAAAAGTAAAACATGTTATTGTATGCGGACACTACGGATGTGGTGGTGTAAAAGCAGCAATGGGGCATCAGTCTGTTGGAATTATCGACAACTGGCTTCGTCATATTAAAGATGAATATCGTTTGCATGATAAATATTTAAATTCAATCGAAGATGAAACAGAGCGTTTTAATGCTTTTGTTGAAATTAATACCAAAGAACAAGTTTACAACTTAGCCAAAACATCTATCGTGCAGAATGCTTGGAAAAATGGCCAAGATTTAATGCTTCACGGATGGGTTTACGGATTAAATTCAGGTTTTGTAACCGACTTAAATGTGAATATTGCTTCTAATGATGAGCTTGATGAAGTTTACCAATTAGATCTTTAATGGTTTAGATAAAAAAATCGCCCTCTATAAAGGGCGATTTTTTTTATTCGTTTTCGTCTAAATTCTCATTAAATGCGGAAGGTAGCATTGTTGGGATAAACTTAATTAATATCGGCAGCAGTAAACTTCCGCCTGGAAGCAAAAATATCGTTAACGACGGAATGGTTTTACAAATATCCAAAAGCTGTTTTTTGACTTTCTTCTTTTCTTTTGCATCCAAATCTCTCGTTGTAGAATAAGCCAGCAAAACCATTAATTCTTTACTTTGAACAATTTCTTTAATCAATCTGTTTTTGTTTCTAATAATCAGTTTTACAACGCTGTGCGTCATTTGATCATAGAAATGCTTGACAGGATTCGAATAATTAAAGTATGGAATCTTCTTTTTATGTGTTGTAATAAAAGTATTGGTTGTATCCATACTCTTAGTTACAAAATCGTCAGAAACGCCCATAGTCGAGCCTAAGGAATATAAGAAATATGATTCTTCATTTTCGACAACCCCATCGCTCCATAAAGCCATTCCGGCCATATCAAGTAAATAAAATTGTTCGAGTTTATTGGTAAAGTAACCTAGATTTAGGGTTTCTAAAGTTTCAACGGTAACTTTTGAAAATTTTGAATAACGTATAGAAGCTTCAAAAAGTTTGATTAAAAGATCGTCGTGCTGAGATTTAGATGTTTTGGTTTTTAAAGCCAGACCGACAATTCCCAGAACAGTTTCTTCAATTCTCTTTAAATATTTTTCAGGAATTTCTCCATGTTCCAAATATTGTCTGAAAGCCAAAACATCAATAAACAATAAAGCATTGGTTACTAAATGCGAAAAGTTCTTACTGATGATGCTGTCATTGGTTTGAACCCTCTGGTCAATAATATTTTCCAGCGATAGAGAAGGAGTGTCTTTTGGCAATAAAATCTTGAACAAATTAAATCCTTCTGGATTCATCTGTTTGTAAAACTTTAAAACTTCTGAAATAAAATTTTTGGGTTCCGAATTTCTTTTCTCTAAACAAAAAACATGATAAAGTGTGTTAAGTAAGGCTACTTTAGAAATTTCGGTTTTAAACCAGCCGTTTATCGAAATCGGAATTTGAGAATCTATAGCAATAATATGCCCGTAGATAAATCCCGTTTCTCTTACTTTATAGTAAAACGAATCTACAGTTTCAAAAGGAATAGCTTCTGAAAACTTCTGTTCACTAAAAAACTTATCGATCCAGCCTGGTGCTGATGGGTTAATCATGGACTTAATTTTGCTGATGCAAAGCTATGCCTTTTTCTTGTTTTAGAATTCATTTTAAAATGAAATAACCACTAGATTTTGTTAAAAATAGTGGTTATCTCCGTTTTTCTTATTTAATGATTCCTGCGCAAGCAACTCTTCCGCCGGCATTTCCAGTTGGCTGAGTGGTAAAATCATCTGCACCTGAATGTACAATTAAACCTTTGCCAAGAACGTCTTTGTTAGAATCTCCACAACCTACGCACCATTCGTCTGTTGTTAAAGTTATCGTTCCGTTACCTTTTGCATCAGCGGTAAAGTTTCCGATATCACCTTTATGATATTCTGCAACTCCCCATTTTCCGTGTTTTTTGAAAGTTGGATTCCAGTGACCTCCAGCAGAACTTCCATCGGCAGCGGTACAATCTGCTTTTTCGTGAATGTGGATGGCATGAACTCCAGGTTCTAATCCTGTTATTTTTGCTGTAAAAGTTACTTTACCGTTTTTCTCAACAAAAGTAGCGGTTCCGGCAACTTTACTATTGCTTTTTGGTTCTAATGCAACAGTTAATGTTTTTGCATCGTTTGATTTTGTATTGGTCTTACAGCCAATTACTAAGGCTGAGATTATAGCGAAAGAAACAATTAGTTTTTTCATGTCTACGGGCATTTTAGTTAAAGATTAAGTAAATTTAACATAAAATAACCGAATTGATTGACTCAAAAAGTTAAAAAAAAGTCAAACTATACGTTATAATTTGATACCGATTGAGTTAAAAACCGAAAATATTGTTTAAATTCGTAAAGGTTTTTAACGAATAATTTCTGAAAACCATTTATCTAATTCGCTCACATTTAATCCTTAATGTTATGATGAAAAAGATTCTTACCCTCGTTTTTTTTAGTTTGTTTTTAATTTCCTGTAAGTGTAAAAAAGTAGATTCAGTTTCGAAACTGGATGGAACTTGGGAGCTGAATTATATTTCGGGTCCTCGAATTGCTTTTGATGGATTGTATCCGAATAAAAAACCTAACATAACTTTTGATACAAAAGAAAATAGGGTTTCTGGCAACAACAGCTGTAACTCATACATAGGAAAACTGAATGTGACTGGAAACAAAATCGACTTTACACAGCCTATGGCAGTAACTAAAATGATGTGTCTTGATGGTCAGGGCGAACAGACTTATATGAGTACACTGCAGAAAATTACCTCATACGATATTACTGATGATGGAAAAACGCTCAATTTTATTTCTGGAGACATTGCAATGATGCGTTTTACTAAAAAGTGACATTATGAAAACGGCAGCATCTCTTTTGGTATTTTTAGTAAGTGTCTTTAATTTTTCAGTTACGGCACAGGAAAAAACAAAAAAAGAACTCAAGCAAGAAAGAGAACTAAAAAAGCAAAATGAAATTAAAGCACTTCTAGATGCTCAGAATTTTGTTTTTGAAGCTCAAAAAACAACTCCACAAGGCGGAAGGCTAATTCAGCTAGATTATAATACTTATTTTTTAAAGTTTAAAGCTGATACTGTAACGTGCGATCTGCCATTTTTCGGACGAGGTTATAATATTGGATATAGCACCGATGGCGGAATAAAATTTGAAGGCAAACCACAAAACATTAAGGTTGAAAATAAAAAGAATAGTACAATGCTGAAAGCAACCGTAAGAGGAAAAACGGATGTTTACGATTTAATGTTTTCTATTTTTTATAACGGAAGCGGTACCCTTTCTGTCAATAGCAATAATAGGGCGCCAATTAATTACGATGGAATAATTTATGCCCCAAAAACTAAAGAATAAAATGTAGAACTGTGTATTTGTTTGATGTCTAATTATTTCCCTTCATATGCAAAAAAAGATTTCTAGGTTAAATTATAGTAAGTTACAATTTGTTTTAGTTTTCTTTTTAGGGATTTTTTTAAATTACGGTCAGGATTTAGAACCGAGAGTGTATGCAAATGTGGCAAAAGATTTGAATGTTGTCGCAACGGGATATGTTTTTATGAATGGCAATGTGTTAACAGACCCTTCGCTTCCAATTACAGATTTTACACTTCACAGCCATAATTTTGCAGTCAATTATATTCGAACATTTGGTTTAGCCAATAAACTGGCGCGTGTGCAGATTGTACTTCCTTATTCTTTTATGGATGGCTCGCAGACCAGAACAAATGGAGATGTTCTAACAGGATCGAGAACGGGTTTTGCAGATATGAAAATTCGTTTCGGAATAAATTTACTGGGTTCTCCAGCACTTGATAAAACTGAATTTAGAAGTTTTGAACAAAAGACTATTTTAGGAGTCAGTCTTGTGACTTCTATTCCCACAGGGAAATATTACGATGACAAGCAGGTTAATATAGGTACAAACCGTTGGGGATTTAAACCAGAAATTGGAGTTTCTAAACGATTTACGCATGTATATGCCGAAGCTTATGCTGGAGTTTGGTTTTATACCGATAATAACGACTTCATGGGAAAAAAGTTAGAGCAGAAATCTACCTATAGTTTGCAAGGCCATGCAAGTTATTATTTTAAAAATCACATGTGGATTGGATTTAATACTACTTGGTTTTTTGGAGGAAAAACAATTACTGACGGTGTTTCAGATGACAGTCAGATTGATAACTGGCGTGTAGGAGGAACTTTTTCTACTCCAATTGCAAAAGGCCAGTCAGTTAGATTGCAGTATCATATTGGCGCCTATACCAACAACGGATTAAATTATTATGCCTTGTCTGCCGTTTACCAATATTCATTTTTTTAAAATTTGCTAGTGGGTTAATGTGTTTAAAATCAGTATATTTGAGTATGCATATATTTTTTAAAAACAAATTTAAAATTAAAACTATGAAAAAATTAAGTCTTATTCTTATCATGGCGGCAGCCTCGTTTTCATCTTATGCGCAGTCTTCTTATAAAGAAGATTTAGAAGTGGTACAAAGTGTGTATGGAAAATCTAAAAGCGAACTGGTAAAACAGTACATGAATTTATCTGACGCACAAGCCACAGCTTTTACTAAAGTTTATGATAATTACGAAACCTCTCGTAAAGCTTTAGGCCAGACGAAGTTTCAACTGATAAATGATTATGCAGCAAATTACGAAACGCTAACCGATGCAAAAGCGGACGAATTGGCTAAAGCTACTCTAAAAAATCATATTGATTATGAGAAGCTTTATTCTAAAACGTATAATCAGGCAAAAAAAGCGATTGGCTCTATAAATGCGGCTAAGTTTATCCAGCTTGAAGTGTATCTTCAGACGATCATTAGAAGCGAAATTTTAGAAGCTATTCCGTTTATTGGAGAAATGGATAAGAGTAAGGTACAATAATCAAGTACTATCTATAAAAGAAAACGGGAATCATTTGATTCCCGTTTTTTTATTATTTCTCTGTTTTTACTTTGTAAATCTCATTTACCATTCCGTCGTGGAAACTGTCTAAAGTAAGTTCCCAGAACATGATTCCGCCTAGTTTTTTAGCTTTAACATATTCTGCTTTAGCTTTAATCGATCTTAAATCATCTGATGTTGCAAAAGTTTTTGTACTTGCATTGTACCAATATGGAGCTTGTGCTTTTTCGTCATAAAAATATTTCCAACCGTTTGCTTCTGTATAGGTTGTAGCATAGTTTTTAAAATCAACACCTTGAAAGTGTTCGCCAGCTTGATACAATCCATTGTTGATATTTTCTACATTTTTCCATTGTCTAGTATAAAATGCACCTCCAATAACTAATTTTTCAGCTGGAACGCCTGCTTTTAATAAAAATTCAACTGCTCTGTTTGTAGATTCTTCTTTTGGATTTGTGCTGTATAATGGAGTATGATGTCCTGTAACTTTAGAATATCCGTTTACTAAATCGTAACTCATAATATTAATACGATTTACAAAAGGAGCAACCGCTTTCCAGTCGATAGATTCGTCTAAACATTTTTGGAAACCTCCTGCAGCAAAACTCAATTCATATTTTATGCCTAAAGTAGAACGTAATATTTTGATCAATTCAGTAAAGTTAGGTTTGTCAGCAGGTTGGTATAAATGCCCAGGAAGTCCTTCAATAGATGGATATTCCCAATCTAAATCCAAACCGTCAACTTTATAAGAATCGCTTAACGCTTTTACAGATTTTGCAAATTTCAATCTTCCTTCAGCGGTAGAAAAAGCTTCTGAGCAAGGTTCGCAACCGCCCCAGCCACCAAGAGAAACGATAATTTTTAATTGTGGATTTTTCGCTTTAAGCGAAACTAATTTTTTAATCGTAATAGAATCTTTAGGAGAATCTACCGTTAGTTTTCCGTCTTTTAGGTGGCAAAAGCTAAATATGATCTGATTTAATTTATTGACTTCATATTTGTCAATTAAATCAGCATCACCTGTGTAATAAGCAATAATGTCCATTTTTTTGTTTTTCTGTGCAAAAATATTGCAGCTTGCCAGACACAAAAAGAAAAGAGCAATTAGGTTAATTTTTTTCATATTATGTTGTTTTTAGTTTTTTAGAATGCTAAAAGTAAAGTATAATTTTGATATTCGCTATTACAGATAACCTTAAAACATAATTTTAACGAATTTTTTGCAAATCGATGCAAAAATATTGCGACCTGAATTTTAAACCATATAAGTGATATAAGTTTATTTTTTTACGGCAAAGAGCGCAAAGTATTTTACTTATAGATTTTATGTAGGCGCATAAAGTTCGCAAAGATTGTATTGTAGAGACGCACCGCAGTGCGTCTACGCAAAGTATGTCAGGTTCAGTATTCCGTGCCAAATTTCATAATAAATATTTTTCATTTGTTTGCGGTAGAACAAACGAGCCCAATCTATGTGTAAAAATCTTTGCGCTCTTTGCGGTTAAAATAACAGCTATTTAATCGACACAAAAACTTAAATATTAACTTACATCACTTATATGGTTTAAAAAAGAAAGAAAAAAAATAAGCCCGCGCAGTTTCGGACTTGCGCGGGCTTAAACAAATTAAAAGCTAAAAACTATTTTTACATTAGAAGCAGTATGAATTTTCTGCAACTAATTTTTCTGCGATTTTTTCTCTTAACGCTACCACATTTGGCAGGTTAGTGTATTTTGTGAAACGTTTAAGTCCCATTAACATCATACGCTGTTCGTCTCCTTCAGAGAAAGAAGCAATTCCTTCTTTTCCTCTTAAGTTTACGATATCAACCGCTTTGTACAAGTATAATTTTGCCATAGCAATTTGCTCCTGAACTTTATCTTCACCTTGCGATTTAGCTAATTTTTCCGTTCTCAAGATTGTACTTTCAGCCATATAGATTTCGATTAAGATATCAGCAGCAGCCATTAATAACTGTTGGTGAGAATCTAAATCTGGACCGTATTTTTGAACAGCGCTTCCAGCAACCATTAAGAAAACTTTTTTCAAGTTAGCCACGATTACTTTTTCTTCTGAGAATAATTCAGAGAAATCTGGAGTATCAAAAGATGGAATTCCCATTAATTCTTCTTGAACTTTCATTGCTGGTCCAAGTAAATCAACGTGTCCTTTCATTGCTTTTTTGATCAACATACCTACAGAAAGCATTCTGTTAATTTCGTTTGTACCTTCGTAAATACGAGCGATACGAGCATCTCTCCAAGCGCTTTCCATTGGAGTATCTTCAGAGAATCCCATTCCACCGAAAACCTGAATACCTTCGTCAGAACAGTTTTGAACGTCCTCAGAAACAGCAACTTTCAAGATAGAACATTCGATAGCGTATTCTTCAACACCTTTTAATTCTGCTTCCTGATGAGAAGTTCCTTCTGCTTCGCGGGCAGCGATTCTGTCTTCAATATCTTTTGCAGCGCGGTAAGAAGCACTTTCACCTGCGTATGCATTAGTAGCCATTTCAGCCAATTTTGAACGGATAGCTCCAAAAGATGAAATAGAAGTGTTGAACTGAATTCTTTCGTTAGCATATTTTACAGCGCCAGAAGTAACTCTTCTTTGAGCATCTAAACAAGCAGCAGCCAATTTAATACGACCAACATTCAAAGCATTCATAGCGATTTTGAAACCGTTTCCTCTTTCAGATAACATGTTTTCAACTGGAACTTTTGTTTCGTTGAAGAAAACCTGACGAGTAGAAGAAGCACGGATTCCTAATTTATGCTCTTCTTCATTCATAGAAATTCCGTTTGAAGGATCGTTTTCTACGATGAAACCTGTAATATTTTTATCATCTCCAATACGAGCAAAAACGATGAAAACACTGCAGAAACCTGCATTCGAAATCCACATTTTTTGACCTGTAATAGAGTAGTATTTTCCGTCATCAGATAAAACTGCTTTAGTCTTTCCTGAATTAGCATCAGATCCTGCGCCTGGTTCCGTTAAACAGTAAGCTCCAAACCATTCTCCAGAAGCCAATTTCGGAACGTATTTTTTCTTTTGTTCTTCAGTTCCGTAAAGTGTAATTGGCATTGTACCAATTCCTGTATGAGCACCAAATGCTGTAGAGAAAGATCCAGTTGCACCAGAAATGTAATCACAAACCAACATGGTTGATACGAATCCCATTCCTAATCCGCCGTATTCTTCTGGAACTGCAACTCCAAGAAGTCCTAATTCACCCGCTTTACGCATAGATGATTCTGTATAAGCGTAATCTTTTTTCTCAAAACGATCTTTATGCGCCCATAATTCTTTGTCTACGAACTCTTTTACAGAGTCACGCATCATTAACTGCTCTTCCGAGAAATCTTCTGGTGTGAAGATGTCTTCGCATTTTGTTTCTTTTACTAGGAATTGACCTCCTCTTGTTTTGTCGCTCATGACTTATGTTTTTTTTTGTTTTAGTATCTTTTTATTTTTTTTGTGATCCCAGAAGGATTCGAACCTTCGACCTACACATTATGTTTTTTGTCCTCAATCTTGTCATTTCGACGAAGGAGAAATCTTCGCAAGTAACTCTACAAAGATTATCAGCTAGGCGGATAATTGTCGTGGAGATCCCTCGTTCCTCGGGATGACAAACAGAACGAATACTTTTCTTTACAACACTTCGTAAATCCCTGCGCTTCCTTGCCCAGTTCCCACACACATAGAAACAATTCCGTATTTGTTTCCACGACGTTTCATTTCATCAAATAACTGAACAGAAAGTTTCGCACCCGTACATCCTAGAGGGTGACCTAATGAAATTGCGCCACCGTTTACGTTTACGATATCTGGGTTTAAACCTAACTCACGAGTAACGGCTAAAGCCTGAGAAGCAAATGCTTCGTTCAACTCAATTAATTCAATATCATTCAAAGTTAATCCAGCTTGTTTCAATGCTTTCGGAATTGCTTTTACCGGACCGATACCCATAATTCTTGGCTCAACTCCAGAAGAAGCAAAGTTTACTAATCTTGCGATTGGCTCAAGGTTTAACTCTTTTACCATGTCTTCGCTCATGATTAAAACGAAAGCAGCACCATCACTCATTTGAGAAGAGTTACCAGCAGTTACACTTCCGTTAGCAGCAAAAACTGGTCTTAAACCTGCTAAAGCTTCAACAGAAGTTCCAGCTCTTGGTCCTTCATCTTTATTTACAACGTATGATTTTGTTTCTTTTTTACCATTTTCGTTAATGAAAGTCTGCTCAACCGTAATTGGAACAATTTGTTTGTCAAATTTTCCTTCTGCCTGCGCTTTCAAGGCTTTCATGTGAGAATTGTATGCAAACTCATCCTGATCTGCTCTCGAAACGTTGTATTGTTTCGCTACCGCTTCGGCAGTTAAACCCATTCCCCAATAGTAATCTTCGTGACCTGCAGCCGCAACTTTATAATCCGGAGTTGGTTTGTAACCTCCCATCGGAATATAACTCATACTTTCTGCACCACCAGCGATGATACAATCTGCCATTCCAGACTGGATTTTAGCAGTCGCCATTCCGATTGTTTCCAATCCAGAAGCACAGTAACGGTTTACGGTAACTCCGGGAACGTCTTCTACTTTTAATCCCATAAGTGAGATCAAACGACCAACGTTAAGTCCTTGTTCTGCTTCTGGCATTGCATTTCCAACCATAACGTCGTCAATACGTTTTTTGTCAAAATCAGGCAGTTCATTCATCATAAACTGAATGGTTTCTGCAGCTAATTCATCAGGACGTTTGAATCTAAAAACTCCTTTTGGTGCTTTTCCTACCGCTGTACGGTAAGCTTTAACTATATATGCTGTTTTCATTTTTTTTGTTTTTTAAGATTTAGTAGAGGCAAGAAGCTAGAGGAAAGACAAAACATTGTTTTGAAGTCTTGCTTCTTGCATCTATTTTTTCTAATTACGAAGCGGTTTTCCTTTAGTTAACATATATTGAATTCTCTCCAATGTTTTTCTTTCTGTACAAAGAGACAAGAAAGCTTCACGCTCGATATCTAATAAATATTGTTCAGAAACTAAAGTCGCTTCAGATAAATCACCACCAGCCATTACGTAAGCCAGTTTGTTTGCGATTTTCTTGTCATGCTCAGAGATGTATTTTCCAGCTTCCATTTGATCGGTTCCAACTAAGAACATTCCTAAAGCTTGTTTTCCAAGAACTTTAATATCTGTTCTTCTAATTGGCTGTGTATATCCAGCTTCCGCCATTAACAACGCATGTTTTTTAGCTTCTGCAATCTGACGATCTTTGTTAACTACGATAATATCTTTTCCGTGTTGTAATAATCCTGTGTCAAAAGCCTCATAACCAGAAGTTGAAACTTTAGCCATTGCAATTGTTAAGAAATACTCTTGAAGAACATTCAGCTCCACATCGTTTTTACGGAATAAGTCTGAAGCTCTTAAAGTCAATTCTTTAGAACCACCACCACCAGGAATTACACCAACTCCAAATTCAACTAATCCCATATAGGTTTCAGCCGCAGCAACAACTTTATCAGCGTGTAAGCTCATTTCGCATCCACCACCAAAAGTCATTCCGTGAGGTGCAACTATAACTGGAATAGAAGAGTAACGAACGCGCATCATAGTGTCTTGGAACAATTTGATTGCCATGTTTAATTCATCATATTCCTGCTCAACAGCCATCATGAAAATCATTCCGATATTCGCTCCAACTGAGAAATTAGCCGCTTGGTTTCCTATAACTAAACCTTGGTGTTCTTTTTCAGCTAATTCAATTGCTTTATTGATCGCAGAAAGTACATCGCCACCAATTGTATTCATTTTAGATTGGAATTCTAAGTTTAAGATTCCGTCTCCTAAATCTTGGATAATTGCGCCACTGTTACTCCAAACTTTTTTGCTTTCGCGAATGTTATTCAGAATAATAAATGAATCTTGTCCAGGAACTTTAGTTTGAGATTTTGTCGGAATATTGTAGAAATACGTAGCACCTTCTTTAACCGTATAGAAACTGTCGCTTCCAGAAGCCAGCATTTCATTTACCCATGCAGCAGGCTCTAAACCTTCAGCTTTCATGATTTCAATTCCTTTGGCAACGCCGATAGCATCCCAGATTTCGAATGGACCATTTTCCCATCCAAAACCAGCTTTCATGGCATCGTCAATTTTGTATAATTCGTCTGATATTTCAGGAATTCTGTTTGAAACATAAGCAAACATTCCAGCGAAACTTTTTCTGTAGAATTCTCCCGCTTTGTCTGTCCCTTTTACTAAAACTTTAAAACGATTAATTGGTTTATCGATAGTTTTAGTCAATTCAAGTGTTGCAAAATTTGCTTTTTTCGCAGCGCGGTATTCTAATGTATCTAAGTCTAAAGAAAGAATATCTTTATCTACTTTTTTATAAAAACCCTGACCAGTTTTAGAACCAAGCCAGTTGTTTTCCATCATTTTGTTGATGAAATCCGGAAGTTTGAACAATTCGTGTTGTTCGTCAGTTGGGCAGTTTTCGTAAATACCATTGGCAACGTGTACCAAAGTATCTAATCCAACAACGTCAACGGTACGGAAAGTAGCCGATTTTGGACGGCCAATTACTGGACCAGTCAATTTATCCACTTCTTCAATCGTTAATCCCATTTCTTTTACAAGGTGGAATAAACTTTGAATTCCGTAAATACCAATTCTGTTTCCAATAAACGCCGGAGTATCTTTGGCAACAACCGAAGTTTTTCCTAAGAATTTAGATCCGTAATCGGTTAAGAAATCAAGAACTTCTTTTGAAGTTTTTGGTCCCGGAATAATTTCAAATAATTTTAAGTAACGCGCAGGGTTAAAAAAGTGCGTTCCGCAGAAGTGCTGTTGGAAATCTTCGCTTCTTCCTTCGCTCATAAAGTGAATCGGAATACCAGAAGTATTAGAAGTAACCAAAGTTCCCGGTTTACGGAATTTGTCGATTTGTTCGAAAACTAATTTCTTAACATCCAAACGTTCTACTACAACCTCAATAATCCAGTCCACATTAGCAATTTTTGCCATATCGTCTGTTGTATTTCCAGTCGTGATTCGGCTAGCAAATTTCTGACTGTAAATAGGAGAGGGTTTCGATTTTAATGAGTTCGCCAAATGGTCATTTACCAAACGGTTGCGAACGGCTTTGCTTTCAAGCGTTAATCCTTTTTTAGCTTCAGCTTCTGTCAACTCGCGAGGTACGATGTCAAGCAGTAAAACTTCAACACCAATATTGGCAAAATGACAAGCTATACCTGAACCCATGATTCCGGATCCAATTACAGCAACTTTTTTAATTGTGCGTTTCATATTTGTTACTTGTTTGTTTGTGGTAGAAAGTGAACAGCTTTTAAAGACTATTCCTTTTCTACGTTTTCTGTTTGATTAAAAATATTTTTATCGTGAATCAATTCATTAATGATTTCAGAAACCTCAATAAAATGATTTAACTTTTCGTCTGATACGTGTTTTCTAACGGTCTCATTAAACTTCAAAACCGTGTTTTTAGAAAGCTCTCTTTTTTCTTTTCCAAATTCAGTCAGATAGATCAAAACGCCTCTTCCGTCGCTTGGATTTTTTTTGCGAACAATCAAACCTTTGTCTTCCATAGATTTTAATGTTCTGGTAAGGCTTGTAGCTTCCATTCCCATTCTTGGTCCCAAAGCCGTTGACGGAGTTCCTTCTTCCTTGTCAATACTTAACAGAGCAAATCCGGTTGCCATTGTCGCATCGTATTTTGCAGCCTCTTCATTATACATCCTAGAAACAGCCTGCCATGTTGCTCTCAAAATATAATCTATCGTTTTGTCTTTCATAGGTAACTATATCGATTTCAAATATAATCAAAAAATACTATGCATGCATATTATTTTTTCATAAATTTTTGGTTAGTTAAAAAATCCCTTTGATTTATAGGGGTTTGTGGTTTATTTATTTTGAAATATACTATTCTTTTTTGAAATTTTAACAATTTAAACAGCTTAAAAATATCTTTGCAGTATTTATATTGGTTTTAATTCTGGATAATTCAAAAAATCATGCATTTAATTCAGTATTGTCTTTTGGCTCGTATCTCGAAATTGAGTTTTGAAGAATCTTTCTCATACGATTTCGTAAATATTCAGGACGTAAAATTTCAATCGAATCGCCAAAACCCAGTAACAATCTTTCCATTTCATAATTAGGAGAAATAAAAAGCTGTACAATAATACTGTGATCCTCATTTTCTTTAATTAATTTCTGCGAATGATGCAGTGGCTTGGTAATTACATAAGGTGCATTAGAGGCATCAATCCAAAGTTCGATGCGTCTCGGCTGCAAACCAGAATTTACTGTTACACCTATAATATCTTTATAATAGGATTCGGCATCAAAATCTTCTTCTATATAAGGAAGGTTAAAATCGTAGTCTATAGAAACGATTCTGTCCAAAGCCAAATTCGTAATGGGTTGCGATTGTTTTTTCTTTCCAATTAAGAACCAGCGATTGTTGAATTCCTTTAAAATAAAAGGATGAAAATGAAATTTGGTTTCTTCTCTCGATTTGAATGATTTATAAGTAATAATTAGAACCATTTTTTTGATAATCGCCTGATAAATTTCGTCCAAATAGTGAAGCCCTTTTAAATTTTCATTTTTATCCAAATAAATAACAGGTTTGGTATGCGATTTCTCCGAATAGATTTTATCTTCTAAACGCTGTAAAATATCCGATACATCGCTGAATAATGAGAAATCTTTAAACTGTTTCAGCATCGAAACCGTTTCGGTTAAAACATTCATATCCGTTTCCGTCAGCGGAATATCGGTTATCGAAAAATCTTCGTCTTCGTATTTATAATACTTTTTATCGTAAACGACAATTGGCGCATTATAACCCAATTTTTCACTGCGCATCATCTGAATATCCATCTGAATCGTTCGTTTGCTAATCGGAATTTTGCGTCCTTCATATTCTTCTAAAGCCTGAGAACAGCACTCGATTAAATCTTCCAATGTCCATTGCCTGTATTTATTCTGCAGACATTTGTCAATGGTTTTGTAGCGGATTAGGGCGTTTTTGTTTTGTGACATACGTTGTGTTGTTTTTGCTCGCAAAGTCGCGAAGGCGCAAAGATTTTTTGTTTCACGCAGATTAAAAAAGATTTATGCAGATTTAGCAGAATTAATAAAAAAATCTTTTTAGATCTGCTCAAATCTGTAAAATCTGCGTGAAACAAATCTTAATACTCTTTGAATTAAAAAACTTTGCGCCTTAGCGTCTTTGCGAGATTAATTTGTCCTAGTATATTATGGGCGTGTCCCTCCGGGTCGGGCTGTCCACTATATCTTTTGTGGTGAACCCCACCACAAAAGGATGCCGTTCCCATCCCTCACGCGTTTACGTTGTTAATAAAGAAATCTCTTTTTCAATATTTGCTCTAGCTTGATCTTCATATAAACTTCGGAATTGATCCGTTTGAAAAATAAATTCGTATTCCAAAAAATGTTTCAAAGCTTTTGCGCGTCCAGGTTTGTATAGAAAATCAGGATAAATGCGATATTCTTTTCTAATTTGTTCAAAATAGATTTTATAGTCTTCCCAATCTTTGGCGAGAATTTTCAAATCAAAATCAATTAGCCAATTAATGTCTTCATTTGCATTATACGCGTGATGCTGTGTCGCGCAAATGGCATCAAAAACTAATTTTTTGTTTAGACTACTTTTTTCACCCAAAACAGACAAAGCATATTCAGCGCTTTTGAGTTCATTATCTTTTTTCGAAGCCGAATACACAAAATCATGATAAAAAATAGCAAATAATATTTCGTTCGGATTTTGAAGTTGATCTCGATACTCTTCAAAACTGGTAATCATTTCCTGTAAATGCGTCAGATTATGATAATGCCTTGATTTTTTGCAATATGCCTTTTCTAAATCCAACCAATTCTGCTGAATTTCATTTTCTGAAAAGCCAATAATAAGAAGTAAATCGGTGTAGATTTTATTGAGATTCATATTGTGTTTTTTGTTTAAGTCGAATGAGAAGCTCTGGAAGAGCGAAATATTTATAGCCAATTTTTCATGATAGAATCAAAAGCTCCAGCGGAGCGACATTTCCGTTTTTATGCTTATCAATAAATAGGTCACCCCGCTGGGGTTCTTGAAATAGAATTCGCAATAACTACAAATATGCCGTCCCTCTGGGACTTATTCGCTTTTGATATCAATTGTTTTACTCAAATTTAAAATTCTTTTTTTACTGCGCAAAATAATTGCGTAGTGGTTTTGAAATCTTTGTTCTATCAAAATGAAACAATTATGAGAACTATAAAAATTTACTGTATAGAATGTGAAGTTGAGTTAACTCAAGAATTATTGGAAATTCCTGAAAAGGATTTATGTTGGGATGAGAATAAGGATATAATGCCGAAAAACAATTTTAGTATTGTTATTAATGGTCAATCTAAAAACAAATCTATTATGGTTTCTATTGATAATTATAATTTAAAAGACCATTCCGATAAATCAAGATTTCTTGGATGTTGTGGAAGTTCAAATTTCAATAGTTTAAATAAAGTATGTGTATGTGGTAATGAAGTTGCTTCAGAGATTTCAGATTGTTGGTTGAGTCATTATATAGAATTCAATTTAAATAAAGTAATCATTAAAGAAAAAACACAGGAAAACTATTTTAGAAAAATTATATTGTAAGATTTAAATTTTACTACGCAGAATAATTGCGCACTAGTTTAGAAATCTTTGTTCAGAAATAAAAACAAACGTTCATAGAAATAAAAATATAGATAAAGCAGGTCAAGTTTAAGTTACTTCTAGAAACCTTTCCACGATTTATACTTATGCGATTATCTCTTTATTTAAATTGAAGCAGTAGCTCAGCGGTAGAGCAGGTAGTTTTGAAATTATCCTTCAAAGGTCAATCCAAACTTACTTCTTACACTTCTAATGTCCATGTCGTGGGTTCGAATCCCATCTGCTTCACTAAAACGAGGGTCAAGATTAACTTACTTCTTCGGGGAAACCCACCAGATATTATTAGTTGGTCAATTACACTCCAATTTCAGGTCAAGTGTTTCTTACTTCAAAACTCTTTTAGGTAGAACTCAGAAACACCATTATCTAAATTTTAAAAATTAAAAAATGAAAACAAAAGAACTATTAAAAATCAGTTTACGTCAAAATGCAATTTTCATTCCGTCAGAAATGATTTCGAATGAGGCTAAAAATTTATCAGGAACAACATCGGTTTTAGTGGCCAATGTTTCAAAATTGGGATATACGTTTTCAGAATCGTTATTGCAGGCGCTAAACAATGTAAATCCAAAATATAAAATTGAAGTTTTAGAAGTTCTGAAAGAAGTCTTAGGAACGGATAAAAACTGGACGCCATTGGTAAAAGAATGGAATGTGCCAACAGGAGAATCTGTTGTAGATCATATCATCACGTATTTTTCAAATATTTTCCAAACTAAAAACGGAACAACTTTACAATGTGGACATATAATTCCAGATAATACTTTTCCATTAGAAAGATACAACGGCTGTCCGTTCTGCGGAACTCCGTTTGAATTTGGTAAATTGGAGAATATCGGTCAAGGAAGTAAATTAAAAGTGTTGGAATTATGGAATGATAAAGATTTAAATGATTTCTATATTTCATTATTACAATCCAAAACCGCTTTAGACGCAACTCAGATTGATAGTTTAAAAATTGCGATGCAATATTTGGCTTTGCCGAAAACAGACGTTGCTATGAAAGAAACTTTAATGTTGGTAATCGATCTTTTGATTGAAAACGATAATGAAGATCTGGCTTCTCAATTTTTGAAAACACCAACAGATATCTTGCGTTATTTGTGGTATAAAAACACAGGTTTATTGCAGATTATTGAGCCAAAAACAATTATCAAAAGAGCGTCTAAAAACAATCAGCATTTTCATTATGCATTAGATACAAGTGCGCAGGCAAAAATTGCATCTCAAAAAGATTTAAAACTTAAATATTCTCGAAAAGAATGTTTGATGGTGGCAAATTGGTTAAACAACATGCAAATGGATGTGGAAACAATGTGCGAAATCATGCATCCGAAACGCGGAATGTGGGTTCGTTTTATCCGTGCGTTGCGTTTGGCAGAATACAGCAAAAGAAAAGGATTTGAGAAATTGAATTTTTTAATGGATGTATTCTACAACCAAGTGTATGATGTTTGGCAAAGCAAAGTGAATTCGTCACGATTAAAATTTGATGCCGATAAAACATTTGCTTTATTGAAACAGCGTCCAGGATTATTTGCCCGTTCGTTATTCTCGAATATGCTTTGGTTTGGAGCCGATGAAACAATTGCTCATTTCGAACAAGTGATCGATAAAGTTCCAGCGAGATTGGTGTTTACTTTAAATATGTATGCACAAAACTACTTTGATGTAAACATGCAGAGAAGTGTGAAACCTTTGGGCGGAACAAACAAACGTGTTGGATCAAACCAATTGTTGAAGTTGTACGATGATGCTCAGTTGGAAACAATGAAAAATCAAATCGAAGAATTGACTATTTTGGCTATGAAAAAACGATTTGCATCGGTTTCAAATTCAAATAAAACGATTTATATCGATCCGCAATTGTACAATATGCCAGTTTCGATTGGTGATAGAAGTGAGACTGTTCAGGATTTGCCAGTTGCTTTAATGGGAACACGTTTTCCAGTTGAAGGAAACGAAGTGCGATTGTTTATGCAATGGGGTAAAGATTTGCCAGCGCAACATTTAGATATGGACTTGAGCTGTCATATCGCATACGAAGACCGTTCAGATATGTGTTCTTTCAGCCGATTGACGACTACGGGTTGTCAGCATAGTGGTGATATCAGAAGTATTCCGAATAAAATTGGAACGGCTGAATACATCAATATCAACATCGACGAATTAGCGAAAGCTAAAGCAAAATTTGTAACTTTTACTTGTAATGCGTACAGCAACGGAAGTATCACGCCAAATTTGGTCGTAGGTTGGATGAACAGCAAATATCCGATGAAAATTTCGGAGAAAACAGGTGTTGCGTACGATCCGTCGTGTGTAGATCATCAGGTTCGTGTGACGCAGAATGTTGCCAAAGGTTTGGTTTTTGGAGTGTTGGATGTAGCCAAAAGAGAAATCGTTTGGTTAGAGATGACTTTCGGAGGTCAGGTCGTAGGAGGTTTGGATTTCAAAGGAGTTCAGGCTTTATTGGCAAAATTGAGCAGTAAATTGAATATTGGTAATTTATTAGAACTAAAAGCGGAAGCCCAAGGTTTAACGATTACCGATGACGAAAATGCTGATGAGGTGTACAACGCGCAGTGGGCTATGAATGCTGCTCTTGTTACACAGTTATTAATTGATTAGAAAAAGTGACAGAGGTTCAAAGGAGCAAAGTGCCAAAGGTTTTGTAGAGGCGGACAGCTGTGCGTCTCTTTAATGTGCAGTAAAATATTTCACGCAGATTTTGCTGATTTAAGCAGATTTCGCAGATTATTTGATAAATCTGTGGAATCGAAAAAAATATCAAAAGATTTATTAAAAAAAATCCTTTTAGATCTGCTCAAATCAGCAAAATCTGCGTGAAACTAATAACTGCGCAAAATAACTGCGCAGCAGTAAAAGACCTTTGGCACTATGAAATTTTGACCCTTTGTCACTAAAAAAGAAACAATGAAAACACAAATAAACGGTACAGATATATTAGAATTAGGATTCCCTGAAGGAAAAATAATTGGGATTGCCTTAAAAATGAACAGCAAAAGAAACGGATTTACTCGAGAAGAAATGATCGAAAAATATAAAAACGTTTTAGAAGCTCCGGAAAATTATATAGACGATAAAGTGTTCAGCAAACTGGCTGTGGCTTTAATCGAAAAATCGAATGAAAAACCAGAAGATTTTATTGCTTTAAACCAAAATCCGAATGCGTATTCTGCTTACGGATTGGATCATATCGAAGACGGTGCCAGAAAACAAATGGAAGTCGCGATGAAACTTCCTGTTACGGTTGCAGGCGCTTTAATGCCCGATGCGCACCAAGGTTACGGATTACCGATTGGCGGAGTTTTAGCCACTAAAAATGCCATTATTCCGTATGGTGTTGGGGTTGATATTGGGTGTAGAATGGCTTTGTCGGTTTACGATATTCCAGAAGATTTTTACTTTGAAAACGAAGCTAAATTCAAAAAAGAATTAATTGCGAATTCTATTTTTGGAGCGGGTCACGGATTTCACGGTCAGTACAAATCAGATCATGCGGTTTTGGAGAACGAGACTTTCAATATGAATCCGTTTGTGAAGAACTTGAAAGATAAAGCCTGGTCGCAATTAGGATCTTCGGGTGGTGGAAACCATTTCGTTGAATTCGGAATCATGGAATTTGCTCAAGACGATACGGTTCTGAATATCCCAAAAGGAAAATATGTCGCTTTGTTAACGCATTCTGGTTCTCGCGGAATGGGCGCAACGATTGCCGGACATTACACTAAAATCGCCAAAGATGAATGTAAACTTCCAGAAGTGGCGAGAAATTTGGCTTATTTGGATATGAACTCACAATTAGGTCAGGAATATTGGATGGCGATGAATCTGGCGGGCGATTACGCTTCGGCTTGTCACGAGATTACCCATAACAAAATGGAACGTGCGTTGGGCGCGACGATTTTAGCGAAAGTCGAAAACCACCATAATTTCGCCTGGAAAGAAATCTGGAACGGCGAAGAAGTGATCGTTCATAGAAAAGGAGCAACCCCAGCGGGAAAAGGCGTTATGGGAATCATTCCAGGAAGTATGACAGCACCGGGATTTTTGGTGAGAGGAAAAGGCGAGGAGAACGCTATAAACTCCGCTTCGCATGGAGCAGGAAGACAAATGAGCAGAACTCAAGCCATCAAAAACATTACTCAAACCGAAATGAAATCGATACTGAGAGATCATGGCGTTACGCTAATCGGTGCAGGTCTGGACGAAGCACCAATGGCGTATAAAGATATCAACATGGTCATGGAAGCACAACAAGATTTGGTTGACGTTGTCGCCAAGTTTACACCAAAATTAGTGAGAATGGCGGATGATGGAAGTAAAGAAGATTAGTGGTCAGTGGTCAGTTTTTTAGTGTTCAGTGTAGAGGCGCACTGCAGTGGGTCTCACGCAAAGTATGTTTCACGCAAAATGAATAAAATAAAAAATCTCGCAATCCCGATAGCTATCGGGAGCAGAGGCGCAAAGTTTTTTTGCCACAAATTGCACAAATTTCGCTAATTTTTTGCCACAGATTAAAGGATTAAAATGATTTTTTAAAATCTGCATAATCTGCTCGATCTGCGGGAGAAAACTTTGCGACTCTGCTCTCACGATAGCTATCGGGATTGCAAGATGAATTCAGCACAGAGTTTTATTTTAAGTAAGATTACATCGTATTGTATGTCATCCTGACGAAGGAAGGATCTCCACGAGTAGCTCGACAAAGATTGACATACGTTGCGGAGTTTCTTGCGGAGATCCTTCCTTCGTCAGGATGACAAAAAATGAGAAAAACTTTGCGTCTCTGCGCCTTTGCGAGATTAATTCAACACAAAGTAAAAATAAAAACTTTGTGTCTTAGTCCCGATAGTTATCGGGATGGCAAATAAAAAATAACCGTTCCAAGAGGAAAAAAAAGCTTAGCACCTTAGCCTCTCAGAACCTTAGAACCTTAAAAAAAAATGACATATATAGATATCGGAATTAATTTGACAAACAAACAATTCCAAAACGACATAGACGATGTCGTACAAGACGCGGTAGATGCCGACGTTACCCAAATGATCCTCACGGGTACAAGTGTTAGAAACAGCGAAGAATCTGCTAAAATTGCGAGGCAATATCCAGGCGTTTTATATGCGACCGCAGGAATACATCCGCATGATGCGAAGAGTTTCGATAATCAGAGTATTTCGAGGCTTCGGAAGTTATTAGAACTCAAACATGTGGTTTCGGTAGGCGAGTGCGGACTCGATTTTGACCGTGATTTTTCGCCTCGAAACAAACAGGAAGAATGTTACAGAGCCCAGCTCGAATTGGCGATTGAAGTTCAGAAACCATTGTTTTTGCACGAAAGAGCCGCTTTCAGTTCGTTTATGAATATCACAAAAGACTATCTGCCGAAACTGCCCAAAGCCGTTGTGCACTGTTTTACGGGAACTTTGCAAGAAGCTAAAACCTATCTCGATAACGGATTTTATCTCGGTTTTACGGGAGCGATTTCAGACAGCAAACGTTTCGCACATTTAAAAGAGGTCATTCAGTACGTACCGCTCGACAAAATGATGATCGAAACCGATGCGCCGTTTATGCTTCCGAAAAATGTACCCAACAGCCTTTTGAAGAAATACCACGAACGCCGTTGCGAACCTGCTTTTCTGCCTTACGTTGCGGGAACCATTGCACAGTTTAAAGAAATTGCTTTGGATAAGGTTGCGGAGGAAACGACGAGGAACTCTAAAAGGTTTTTTGGGATTTAAAATTCTAAAAGTTTGTATAGATTTACAGAAAAAACAGCAATGGAACAGGAAAATGAAGATTTCAAGATACTCACAGATTATATATTGTCAATTAAATTTATGCAACGATTTGATTTTATTGACTTTGTTGATTTTGATTCAATTGAAGATTGGGCAATACAATTAATCAATTTAGGATGTGAGAATGAAGCTGTTTGTACCTTAGCTACTTTTTATAAGCCTATTAATCCTGATGAAATTATGCCTTATTTAAAGCGTACTTTTTTAGAATTGGATTTAAAAGAAAAGGAGGGAGATGAAGCAGAAACATGTTATGCACGATATCATTTTAATAGAGTTATAAAAGGAGAAGATGTGGAAATAAATTCATTCTATGCTGCAATATTCTGTGATGGAGATGGTCGAAAAACACATCCAGACGAGGAACTTGATTTTGGTGTTCTTAGTGAAATTTGGCTCGACATGAAAGATGATGCTGATTATTGGTATAAAGGAGTTAACATTAGCAATATTGAGCAAAAAGTTATAGAAAAGGCTAAATGGTGGTTAAAAAACAATCCAATAAGTTAAAATATTTATGACTCAATTGAAATAGAAAATCGTATCGATGACAAATCTCAAAAACAGAGGAAATGAAGCTAGCGACGATGCTTTGTTTGGAACAGCAAAAATCCAGTTCAAACTAAAAGAGGCCGTAACCGATATGCACTATTTTCTGAGCAGAGGTTATGGCGAAAAAGCAACTTTGGTTTTGGTTGGAAACCGTTACAGGCTCAATGCACGTCAGCAACAAGCCGTTCGCGGAATGAGCGCTTCTCAACAACAGATTGAAGACCGAAAAGCAAAAGAAATTGAGAGTCAGAATCTGGAAGGGAAAGAGATTTGTATTGATGGATTTAATGTTCTCATTTTGCTCGAAAGTATATTGTCTAATGCCTATGTCTTTCAAGGTCAGGATGGTTTTATTCGTGATTTGTCGAGTGTTTACGGAACCTATAAAAAGGTTAAGCAAACTTCTCAGGCGATTGAAATGATTGCTGATTTTTTTAGAAAAGAGAAAATTAAAAAAGCACTTTGGTTATTTGATAAACCCGTTTCAAACAGCGGAAAATTAAAACAAATGATTGAAGAAATTGCTTTAAACCATAATTTGAATTGGGAAGTGCAATTAGTAAACAATCCAGATAAAGTAATAGCTGAAAGTAATTACATAGCGATAACTTCAGATGCTTGGATTTTGGATTATGCTTCTGCTAATTTCAATTTAATGAAATATATACTATCGCAAATGAGTGTAAAAGAAATAGTAATATGTTGTGAATAAGAAAATTAAACACAATCCAGAGAAAAGTTCATCGGATTTTTAGAAGATTTCCTGGAAGAATAATTTTTAAATAATTAATGCTTTTATGGCAAAAAAATGTTGGCTTTTAAATCAGGGGTTTGTACTTGGTTTGAAGCCTTTTTGTTTTTTATTACATTTGAAACAAATCTAAGAATAATTTTATGAAAAATGAAAGTATTCAATGAAATCAATTATTTATGAAAAAAGGTTACGATTTAATTTTTCCTCAAAGTGATAAATTCAATGATTATTTTCTAAATGAAGAAGACGAACCGATTGTTTTTCTTCCTCAGTTTAATTTCATAAATATTATTGTAGGGGCTAATAATAGTGGGAAAAGTAGATTTATTCGAAATTTAATGTGCTATAGAAAATTTCATGCTGTTCCAGATTTACATGTTCTTAAAGGAATTATAAATCGTTACAATGAAAATGTTAATGACGTAAACGAAATAATTAATTCTAAAATTATTTCGTTTGAACAAAGAGCGAATTCCACAATGGATGTTGATGAAAGGTCTGTAGCACGAGAAAAAGCACAGAGACTTCGTGAAAATATATTAAGCTTACTTGATGAAAATCTATTAGATGATTTTTTGATGATAATAGATGACAATAAAATAAGGCTTCAGAATGTTCATTTTTCAAGTATATCAAATTTGTACTTACGTTTTTTTAAAGATATTGATGATTCATTTTTAAAAGTTTTTAAAGTGAAATGCTATTATATTCCTACTTTGAGAACAGCGCATTCTTTATTTAATTTTAAAACAGATAAATATTCTAAAATAGAAGAAGATATTTATTTAGATACTCTTGATTATTATTACGATTTAAGAGAAAAAAAAATTGAAGTTTTTACGGGAATTCATCTTTATAAGGAAATTTTAAATACAAGAAATTCTAGAAGAGAAATAAGAAATAAGTTTGATCAATTTGAAGACTTTATTCGTTTTAATTTTTTTGATGGAAAAAAAATTGACATTGTTGCTGAATTCGATAAGGATGAAAGCCTTATGGGAAATAATAATTTAGAAATTATTAGTGTTCATATAGAAGGAGAAAAAGAAACGCGCTCATTATATGAATTAGGTGACGGAATTCAGGCGTTAATAGTTTTAATGTATAAAATTTTTATGGCAGAAGATAATTCGTTCATGTTTATCGATGAGCCCGAGTTAAATCTTCATCCTGGAATGCAAAGATTATTTTTAGAACAAATTACTAAAAATGAAGATTTAAGGAATAAAAATCTAACTTATATAATTACTACTCATTCGAATCATTTTTTAGATTTAACAATTGAAAAAGATGATGTTTCTATTTATTCATTTTCACCAAAGAATAATGAATTAAATGATAAACAATTTACTATAAAAAATGTAAATGCAGGAGATAATTCATTGTTAAGAGAATTAGGCGTAAATAATTCTTCGGTTTTCATGGCAAATTGTAGTATTTGGGTCGAAGGAATTTCTGATCGTAACTATATAAAAGCATTTTTAAAATCATATTCTGAATATCTTTTAAAAAATGACAGAAAAAAGTATGTCAATATAAAAGAAGATATAGATTTTGCATTTTTTGAATATGCAGGCTCAAATATTGATCATTATATTTTTGAAAATGAAGTTGAAGACAAAAATGAAAAAAAAATTATTGAAGATATAAATGCTTTAGCTTTAAGTAATCGGATTTTTCTTTTAGCAGATTCAGATAATGAAATTAATGGTAAAAAATCGTCATCAAAAAAAATTAGATTACAGAATTTAGAAAATGCTCGAAGTGAAAATTTTCTGCCTAAAATAATTTGGAATTTTCGAGAAATAGAAAACTTACTTACAAATGATATTTGGAAAGGAGTTTTAATTAATTTTTGTAATGAAAATTTGGTAAACGATAAGAATAAATCTGATATTCAATTGAAGATTAGAAGTGCATTATTAACGTATAAATACACTGATTATAAGCAAAAATATATTGGTGAATTTTTAAATGTTTTAAGACAAGAAATTGGTGAAATTGATGGAACATTTATTCTCAATAAATCATTGTATGAGAATCGAAAAGATGGTGCTTTTGGAACAATAGTAAATAAAAGGTTTTTAAGCGAAAAAGTTTTGGATGAAAATTTTTCTTGGGAAATTTTATCTAAAAGTAAAGAAATTAAAAATCTAACAATTGAAATTTATAATTTTATCACTCAAAAGACGGTTGATGCATAATTAATTTTTGTTCTATATAATTTTGAAAATTAAATAAAAGTAAGTTTTTTCTTTAAAAAAAATATATCTTTACATCGCAAAACAATCAAAGGAGAAATCCTAAACTTTTTTAAAGTAAACATAAACGAATACCTCGTCACGGTGAAGGAACAGGAAACTGTCCTAAATCATTCCTTTGAATGTTTTGCACACCTAAAGCGGGGTATTCGCGTATCTAAAATTTTCTATTATGCAAAAAGAAAATCAAAAAACACAACAAGAAGTAATGCCTTCCGTGGCAAGATTCCTTTCAGACGTTTGGTTTGAGGGAGAATTTCAAAATCAGCCTTTGTATCTGCAGGAAATCTTCGAGCTGCTACTCGAAACAGAAAGCGGTAATAATCTCGATTTAAGGCTCAAAATGTTAAGCTGTCTCAGAACAAGCAGAAATCTGGCCAAGACTTTGTCGCCGTTTTCAAATTCAGAAATTGTAAATGCGTGCAACACTATAGCGGTTGCAAAACTCAACCAATAAAAACCCAAACCCCGCAACTACCAATTTGCGGGGTATTTTTTTGTCTTCAAATTGTACTTTTATTTCGTACCATTTTTTAACATTTAATACACATTCGTTTAAGCGAAAATTGATGTAAAATTCTTATTTTACAGCTTCAAAATAAAAGCCGTAAAGATGAATATAAGCATCTCAGTTAAACAATTAGGAAAAAAGCATCCGCTGCTTCAGGAAAAAAGTATCGCTTTAGATATAGAAAATCCTGTCATTACTACACAAAAACTCATCGAATCGATAGTAGATCATCAGGTACAATTGTTCCGTTCTTCTTCGTTTGAGTTTGAAGACGAAGACAAAATCCATCTTCCCAAAGAAAATTACCTTCCCATTCTTACCGATACCGGAAAAGTTGGTTTCGGCGCGATTTACAATCACAACCAAGTCGATTTAGCGAAAGCGCAGGAAAACGCCATCGTAGCGTTTGAAGATGGTCTATATGCCGTTTTCTACGGAGACGATCAGCTGGAAACGCTTTCAGAGGAAATTGATTTATCTCAAAATAAAAACATCATGTTTATCAGGCTGACTTTTTTGGCGGGAAGCTATTGGTGATTAAATTCCAATTTTTAAATTCCAAATTCCAATTGCAATATCAATATCAATATCAATATCAAATTCCAATTGCAATATCAAATCAAAAAATTGAGCGCCATCAAAATAATCTAAAATCTAAAATCAACAATCTAAAATATAAAAAATGACGATAGAAGATCTTTTAAAAAGTAAAGTAATCGAAAATCCGATTAAGAGATTTAAAAAAGAACTGGAAGAAATTGTAAACAGCAATCTGCTTTCGAAATTATTTTCTGGTACAAAACTCAAAAAAGAAGTGGCCGAGTTTGGTTTGGCACTTTTGAAGTTGGAAGACAATTATTACAGCAATTATATTTCGCTGGGTTCTACACAAGCAGAAACCTTTGCCACTTTGGTCAAAGAAAATATGTGGGACGATAAAAACTATTACGATTTGCTGGTTTATTTCTTTGGCGAAGAAAACACGGCGTACGTAAAAGAGGCTTGGAACAGATTGCCTCAAAAAATGTATCAGCACGGTTATGCGAGACGATCTTTTAGAGCGCCGAATCATAAAAATTATTTGCTCGTTAATCAGATCAATTTTCTGCGTTCGCTACTCAACGGACCGCACAAATACAATTATCAAGACAGCACGACTTTTTATTATGATTTAAGCATCGAAGACCAGATTCGTTATGATACTGAGATTTCCAATCCGGTCAATCAGTTTATGGTTTGGTCGTCGGCAATTGATTTGGGTAAGGAAGGTCTTTTTCAATTGTTTGAAGATATTATTTTCAATAAAGATTCGCACGGAAAAGTGTCGCGAAATATCATCAAAGCACTTTTAAACAGCGAAAAACAAGAAAGCTGGGAACTGGTCGAAAAATTGCTTTTGGCAGCTCAGCGTCAGGAAGGTTTACGCCAAACGGTTTTAGAAGCGCTGGACGAAACCAGTATCGGCGCTTTGCAATACATGATTCGAGTAATTATCGATAATAAACTGACGCGTTTTTCATCGGTTGTAAGAGCGATCGACACATGGACAGGTTTAGGCTGGGATTCTGAAAAAGAAACTACAGTTCGTAATATTATCGAGTTGGCTTCGGGATATTTTTCAAAACCAGAAACGATTCCGACTGGCGTTAAAAGCAAAAATAACAACGAAGTGTATATGGCGCTTTGGGTTCAGGGTGTTTTGGATGTCGAAAAAACGGTTCCGTATCTGCATGAATTACTAGAAAAAGGTTCGGCTGAAAAGAAATCGTTGGCGCTGAAATTTGCAGGAGAAACCAACGATCCGTACATCGAAATGCCGTTGTATTTTAAAGCTTTAGACGACGAAAATCTACAGGTTTTGGCATTTGCCGTTCCGAGAATGAATGCTTTGCTGGAAGCGAATACAAAATCGAAATTCTATATCGAAAATACTGATTATCCGAACTTCTTTGATAAAGTTTACAATCTCGCGCAAAGCATTACCGAAAAAGAAAAAACTTTTGAAGGAAAAGTATTTTCATGGCTGAATATAAAGTTTGAACGTGATACACTTTACGCTTCGGCTATTAATTTAGTTGGCGATAACAACGAAAGATTAGAAGCGGTTTTACAGCATTTTGAAGGTTTCTCCATCAATTTAAGAGAGAAACTGACCAGAAATTTGCTGGGAAGTTTTTATAGTTATTCTTACTATAGCAATCAAAACAATCAGACCCAAAAAGAGCCAACCGAATTCCAAAGAAATTTTGCCTTACGTATTTTAAAAGACAGAGGAGAATCTCTTGTGGTTTCGGCGGTTAATGTTTTAAAAGATTTGAGTTTGACGGAAGAGGAATTGGCGATTTTTCAGGAATTATTTAAACGTAAAAATTCCAATTTAAAGAAAAACCTAACGTCGATTTTGATCAAACAAGAAGATCAAAAAGTAGTAAATTTTGTGGATCAGACGATAGAAAAAGGCGATTTAGAACAGCGTATGTCGATGTTGGATGTTATGCTTCAACTTCAGAAAAACAATAAACTGACGGATAAAGTAAACGACTGGGTTCAGGATTATCTGAAAAGACCAAAAATTACCGAAAAAGAAACCAAGTTTATTGAGCAGTTAGAACCTTCACAAAATAAAAATATATTGAGTGAAGAAAACGGTTATGGTTTTTATACTCCCAATACAGTTTCTGCTTACGAACTTCCAAAACCAGAAGCAGATTCGTTATATGCAAAAGCAGTAAAAGAACATCCATACGGTTTTTCCAAATCGATGTCGCATATTAAAGATGAAATTGCGAAGCTTTATCAATTGTTTGAAGAAAACAGAAATTACGAATACGAAATTGAAAACTACGATAACAGCAAATCGACTGTTTTATTGGGGAATTCTTTTAGACCATTAAAAAATCTGAAAGACGAAAAGGATTCAGAAGTAGTGGCAACCAATTATCCGTTGTATGAAGTTTGGGCAGAATGGTTTGAAAATTCGGGTTTAATAGGACGAGATTTGTTTTTGCTGACATTTGTAAGCAATTGTGATCGTAAAATTTGGCGTGATTTCCTCGAAGAACATGTTTTTTATTATAAGGAATTATTGCCTCATCCAAACAAAAGAGGTAATGATTGGGACAATGCGATTCTGAATATTTTGAATGCGCTGCAATTAAAATATGCTTTTGGAGAAAAAGTAGATTTCTTAATCGACGCTTGTAGTAATTTGTATGCAAATCTTCCAGAATCTGTAAAAGAGTTTGAATACCTGCCTGGTAAAAATGAATATTATTATAACAACAACAGCGGAAACGGCTGGCAAAATCAGCACTTTTTTGATGTCTATCTAAACAGAATCGACTTAGGAAATGTAACTACAGAACAAGAAATTAAGATTTGGAATCTGTATAGATGGCGACAGTTGAATGGACTGGAAAGAAATATTTCGTACTGCAAACCTTTTGTTCAATTATATATTGCTGCATTTGAGCAAAAGTTAATTACCGAAGGCGAATTTTACGAAGGTATTTTGGTTCCAGAAAGAATTTCATTTTTAACGGGTGGAAACAGAAATTACAGAAATCAAGGAAGCGAATATTTATTGGAGAGAGTTCCATTTCTAGTTTCTATGGTAGATAAAATCCGAGAAACATTTTTGGATATCGAAGTTAAAAGGGGAGATTCTAATACTACAGTAACACATTTGGTTCAGAATTTCCAGAAGATTTTTGGCGCAAACCGTTTGGTCGAATTGATTACAGCACTCGGAAAAGCAAGTTTGTACAAAGGTTATATCTATTCGTGGAGTTACACCGATTTAACAAAACAGAAATTATTTAGTTTCTTATTAAAAAGATGTTATCCGCTCGAAACCGATACGCAGGAAGTTTTTAATGCTTTAGTAAAAAAAGCCAAAATCTCTGAAGCCAAATTGATTCAGACTGCGATTTATGCGCCGCAATGGCAAAAGTTAATTAGTACGTATTTAGACTGGAACGGATTGGACGAGGGAATCTGGTGGTTTCACGCGCATACCAAAACGGCAGCTTACAGCGCTGTAAATTCAGAACTAGAAAGCGAAATGGCAAAATTCTCGTCTATAGATTTACAGGATTTTAAAGATGGTGCTGTCGATAAAGACTGGTTTACATCGGCTTACAAAAAATTAGGAAAAGCAAAATGGGAACTTTTATACGAATCTGCCAAATATGTAACAGACGGAAACGGTCACAGACGCGCGCGATTGTATGCTGATACGATTACAGGCGATTTGAAAATTAGAGAAGTAACCGCAAAAGTAAAAGACAAACGCGATCAGGATTATTTAAGAGTTTACGGTTTGGTTCCGTTAAGCAAAACAAGTCCAGAAAAAGATATTTTGGCGCGTTACGAATATTTACAGCAGTTTAAAAAAGAAAGTAAAGAATTCGGTTCGATGAAGCAGGCTAGTGAGGCTTTGGCAATTCGTGTGGCTTTAGAGAATTTGGCGAGAAATGCCGGTTATCCAGATCCAGTTCGTTTGACTTGGGCAATGGAAACGAAACAGATTCAGAATATTTTATCTAAAGAAACAGAAGTAAAATTAGACGATGTAACGGTAAGTCTGGTTATTAATAAAGAAGGAAAAGCCGATTTGGTTACTTTTAAATCAGATAAAGAAATAAAAGCAATTCCAGCAAAATACAAAAAAGACAAAGGCATTTTGGAATTAACCGCTTACAGAAAAACCATGCGTGAGCAATGGACACGTTCGAGAAAAGGTTTGGAAGAAAGTATGATTCGCGGAGATGAATTTTTATTTTCAGAAATGCAGAATCTTTTTGAGCATCCGATTATTTCGAAACATTTAGAAAAACTGGTTTTTATTTCTAATGACAATCAGATTGGTTTTTATGTGGACGGAAACTTGATTTCGGCTTTAGGAGAAATGATTTCGTTAAACGAAAATCAGACTTTTAGAATCGCACATTGCTACGATCTGCATAAAAATGGAGTTTGGACCGATTTTCAATCGTATTGTTTTGACAATAAAGTGCAGCAACCGTTTAAACAGATTTTCAGAGAACTGTATGTTCCAACGCCAGATGAGTTGAAAGAGAAATCAGTTTCTAGACGTTATGCGGGGCATCAAGTGCAGCCAACGCAAACTTTGGCTTTATTGAAAACAAGAGGTTGGAAGGTAGATTACGAAGAAGGATTGCAGAAAGTTTTCCATAAAGAAGGCTATCAAGTAAAAATGTATGCGATGGCCGATTGGTTTTCGCCAGCAGATGTAGAAAGTCCGACTTTAGAAACCATTGAATTCCATTCGTTAAAAGATTATAAAAACATTGCTTTTGAAGATGTAAATCCGAGGATTTTCTCAGAAGTAATGCGTGACATTGATTTGGTTGTAAGTGTGGCTCATGTGGGAGGTGTCGATCCAGAAGCAAGTCATTCTTCTATCGAAATGAGAGCTGTTTTATTGAGAGAAACGCTAAGATTGTTTAAAATCAAAAATGTGGAGATTACAGGAAATCATGCGATTATTAAGGGGAATATGGCCGAGTATAGTGTTCATTTAGGAAGCGCGATTGTGCATCAAGTTCCAGGCAGGTATTTATCGGTTCTTCCGATTCATTCACAGCATCGAGGACGATTATTCTTGCCTTTTGCAGATGATGATCCGAAATCGGCTGAGGTGATGTCTAAAGTTTTATTATTTGCCAAAGATGATGAAATTCAAGACCCAACTATTTTGAGTCAGATTGATAAAACTTATGCTTAAAATGAAGTTTTGAAATTGTGTTATTTTTAACTTTTTTAACATAAAATGTTAAATTAAGAAACAAATTACTACATTTGTACTTCAAATAAAAGCGAAAGAAATGCGTACTAGTTTAATAAAAGCAGAATATAATGATCGTCTGGCAGGATTTGCCTCGACGCAAAATTATGGATGCAGTATGTATTTTTTCGAAGAGAAAAGCAAGTAGCAATATCAAATTCGAAATGAAGATATAGAAAAAGCGTCCTTTTATTTGGGACGCTTTTTTTGTTTAAAAGCATTTTGATATTGCCTAAATAACAAAAGTAAATTATAAGAATTAACGTATAAATTGTAAAATTTAAAAAAAAAGTGAATGAAAAAATATGTATTAATTAACCCAAATAGCGAAAACTAGTCTTGGAGAGTAATTGGATGAATGACAATTAATTAATATAAAATAGAAATCTGCACGAATAAGCGGACAGGAATTTCTTTGCTTAAATTTAGGGGTTAATTAATTGGTAATCAGAAAATTATGTTAAAAATAAATTTGGAGAATTGATTTTTTCGATATTATCTTTGCTGAACAAAATCACAACAATGATTTTAAAAAAGAATGATTTAAAAAAATATAACAAGTAATAAAATGGATTTAAGTTTTGAATATAAAAGAGAATTAGTACTGCCTGGGTCGGCCTTTGGAAGTATTACAATGCAAGTGCATCATTATAAGCAGTAGGATACGTATGTATCTTATAACTTTGATGAGCACCTTTAATTGGGTGCTTTTTTTATGCTCGTTTGCGACTAAGAGACTAAGATTTTTAAAAAGTAAAAAATAAATAATGAATCAAAAAATAGCCATTAAGACAGATCATCATTTTGATCAAAAAATAGGTCGATTTAGGGAAAGTTCTTTTTCTCCTGCCGGGGAAATTGAGTCGAAACTTATGAAACTATGGAATACTGGTGAATTTTTGGGAAAAGTAATGTCACTTACGTGAAATTGCTCTGATACTGTAGAGGTGCATGCAAACCTTTGAAGTTATTGGATTCCCTGAAATACTAGTTTTCCTGAGATTCCAATAACCAAATAAAATATATAACCATGCACAACAACACATTAAAACAGTACAAAAAAGAGATTAAAAAGAAATACGAAATAGCTAAAGAAGGACAACACTTCGATTACTTATACAAACCGTCTCGTGGAAAACTACGTGATTTCTGTTGGATGATTTTCGAAGAGAATCCGACTCCAGATGACTTGAATGTTTTTAGAAACTTCTTTTCTATGGATTTTGAGCCAACGAAGAAGAATAAGTTCAAAGAGAAGAAAGATAAATTCAGACCTATTGAAACCTTCTTTAAGGGAGAAACAGATTTGACAAACATAGATGCTATAAACATGGCTGCGATTTTGGTTGATTTTCAACCGCGTCCTTTTAAGAAATTTAGAAGTGAAGAAATGAAGCAGTTCGAAAGCATCGAAGTAGTTAAAGCTAAAAAAGCGGACAAAGCGAAGAAAGAAAGTTTGGAAAAAAACAGCCCTGAAAAAAAGAAAAAATCAGGCAAAAAAGCTAAACACGAAAATCTTTTCGCAAGTTTTAGAAATATGTTTTCTAGAAGCATAATGTCTTTGTCAAGCGGCTAGCGCGAGTTGGTCAAATTAAAGTAAATCTTCGTGAAATAGAAACTGCCAGTATTACGCTGGCAGTATTCTTTTCAACTATTCAAAAAGAGTTTAATTATAAAATTTTATACTACGCAAAATGATTGCGCAGTATAATTTGAATATTTGCTCAAGAAATAAATAAGTTCTTTTAGAAAATGAAAAGCATCAAAGTTTGGCTTTGATTAAAAATATCAAACAAGTCCAGTTGCGTGTTTCTGTATAGCACCATTGTAGGGAACTTTCCGTGAAAGCGAATTATGTTTTTCTATGCAACTTGATTTGGAGGTTTTGATGGTTTTCCAAAAAACTGTCACCTATCGGTCGTGGGTTCGAATCCCACTCACAGCAATGTGATAGTTCAGTCTGGTTAGAACAATAGAAATTTGCAGGTTCGAATCCTGCATCAACTTAGGTTGATTGGACGAAGTGGTAAGTCAACAGACTCAAAATCTGTATTTCCAGAGACCATCACTCTTAAAAAGATGACCATTAGAAAAAAGCTGATTTGTCTTTGTCAGTGAAATTCAGGTTGCAAATCTGAAGTTTCACACTCATGATAAAGCCAGTGCGAAAAGCAATGTTTTTTGAAATGCCTGTTTTCTTCTCGATTTGATTGCTTAAATGATTTTGGGATCATCTTTGCAAAATACAGTCGAAAACAACTCGGGTAAACAAATTACAAACTCTTCATCCGTTTTTTTTGGAGGAGAAAGGCAATGAGGTTTTTTATTTATAAAAGAGAATAGAATAAAGAGAATAGAATAGAGGGAAGCTTACAGATTTCAGAACTTGAAACTTTAAACTTGACCCGAGGCTGAAAGCCGAACGGACGAAGTAAACAAATAAACAAAAAGTTAAAAAATATAACCATGATTAAAAGAATTAAAATTGAAGGTTACCAAGTAGGTTTGGTTTTCGAAAACAGAAAATTAGTTAAAGTAGCTGAAGAAGGTTTGCACTGGATTTTTGGTGAGAAAAATGTAATGATTTATGATATGAATGCAATTTTTCAAGCGCCTTTTGAATTGAATATCTTATTGCAAAATGAAGTTTTAGCGTCAATGCTTGAAGTTGTTGAAGTTGCTGATAATGAAATTGCTCTTCATTTCGTTAACGGAAACTTTAAAGGTACGTTAACTCCAGGCAGACATACTTTTTGGAAAGGAATTGTAAAAAACGAATTCAAAAAAGCAGATCTTTCAAAAATTGAAATTACAGAAGATATCTCAGTAAACTTATTGGAAAATAACCAATTGAAGTACTTTGTCAGAAAGTTTATTGTGGCAAGCAATGACAAAGCTTTATTGTTTGTTAACGGAAGTTTTTCTAAAGAATTAAAATCTGGAACTCATTATTTTTGGAATAATGCGATTACAATCGAAGTTAAGACAATCGATACAAGACAGCAGCAAGTTGAGATTTCTGGACAGGAATTGTTGACCAAAGATAAAGCGGGATTAAGGATTAACTTTTTTGTGAGATACCAAGTGGTTGATATTATGAAAGCTCTGATCGAAAACAAAGACTTTGAAAAACAATTGTATGTTGCGATGCAATTGGCTTTAAGAGCTTTTGCAGGCGGATTGACTTTAGATGAATTATTGGCTAAAAAAGATACTCTTGCCGAAGCAATTTTGGCAGAAGTAACAAGCAAAATTGAGGACTTAGGTTTAACAATTTCTGATGCCGGAATTAGAGATGTAATCTTGCCAGGTGATATGAAAGAGATCATGAATCAGGTTTTGGTTGCCGAGAAAAAAGCGCAGGCAAACAGTATTATGAGAAGAGAAGAAACCGCTGCAACAAGAAGTTTGCTTAACACAGCAAAGCTGATGGAAGAAAACGAAATGTTGTGGAAATTGAAAGAGATGGAGTACGTAGAAAAAATTGCGGATAAAATTGGGGAAATCACAATTTCTGGAGGCGGAAACGTAATTGGTCAATTGAAGGAAATCTTCGTGAAATAAAGAAAACCATCAACGGAAACGCTGATGGTTTTTAGTTTAAAAATTAAAAAAATGAAAACTACAGATAAAATTATTATTCTCGATTTAGAAGCTACATGTTGGCATGGAGAAGTCCCGAAAGGGCAAGAAAATGAAATTATTGAAATTGGTCTCGCGGTTTTGGATACCCAAACAGGAGAAATTTCGAAAAACAAAGGAATATTAATCAAACCGTCACGATCAACAGTCAGTCCGTTTTGTACCGAACTCACGACAATTACGCAAGATTTACTGGATGAAAATGGAGTGAGTTTTGAAGAAGCGATCGATCAACTTGTTGATGATTATCATCCCGATTTGTATACGTGGGCAAGTTACGGGCAGTATGATTTGAATATGCTTAAAAAACAATGCAAATCGTTTGGAGTTGCTTACCCAATGGGAGAGGAACATATCAATGTCAAAACTTGGTTTGCAGAAAAGTTTGGTTTAGTAAAACCAACGGGAATGAATGGAGCTTTAGCGCTATTGAATATTCCTTTAGAAGGAACACACCACAGAGGCATTGACGATGCCAAAAACATCGCTAAGATTTTGAATTGGTGTCTTAAAAATTAGAATTTAATTTGTTTTCCAGTTATCAAAGCATAATTGGTAACTGAAGAAAACTGCAATCATTTTATGTTTGCAGTTTTTGTGTTTTAAACCCATTCTCCTGCGGCGTTGTAATCATCGGGAAGATAAGTGAGATATTGCACCATTCTGGGTTTTTCTCCTATGTTGGGTGTTGCACAGTGCGGGAGCGCGTTGTGCCAAATGATAAAATCGCCTGCATTGCCAATAATTGGTTTCGATTGCAGTGTTTGCAAGGCTTTGTTTCTGGGATTTTCATGAGGTTCAACTTCGTCCAACCATTGATTAATTTGATTATGAAAACCTGGAACACAGTGAAAAGCGCCATCTTCTGGCCCGCAGTCCGTTAAATAAAGCATGCCTTGAAGAGCGAAAGTCAGCGGTTTTTTTAAACTCATATCCCAATGCAACGGACTTCCGAGAAAATTGAAATCAGATGTCTCAGGCGGATTAAAACTTACTTTATCAATTGTTTTGTAAATCTTATCAGTTTTATAAAGCTGTTCATAAGCCTTTTTTACTCTTGGCGAAAAGCGGTTGCGATTTAACGTTTCATGATCCGAAAAATTAAGCATTAGTCCCTTTTGGTTTTCATGACGCTTGTACCAGCTTTCTTTTTTATTCGGATCCATTTTTAAATATTCCCAAATCGCTTTTTGTGTGGCTTCGCAGTCTTCTTTAGAAATAGCGTTTTTCACTACGATATAACCGTTTTTATTCCAAAATTCAAGATCTTGTTCAGACAATACATTTTCGGTTAAATCTTCGGTTTCGTAAATGGTATCTCGTTTTCTGCCGTTTATCCAATTTTTGAAATTTTCAAAATCAGGTTTTTCAGCATATAAAAATAACAAAGTATCTTCCATACCAATGCCAAGCTTATACAACGCTTTAACTTCGTTATCCCAATTCGAATCGTCTGAATTTGTATGTTCAGGATTTACAGTACGTTTCCATAATTGTTCTAGAACTGTCCAAGGCATAAGTTTTTGGTTTAGTTGAAAATAAAACTTAAAAATACAGGATTTATGGTTTGGCGGTTAAAGTAGAAATACCTGTTTTTTATGCTGAAAATGAATGTCTAATTATCGCGGATTTGTAATCCGTGCCCACAAAGATTGATTCTTGTTCTTGCGCTGAATATTTCTTATTGATGTAGGCACGGATTGTAAATTCACGATATCGGATCGCCAGCTTAAGACTCATTTTTTCAATACTCCTTCAATATCTCTTCGGCTCTTTTATCTATCAGGAAAAGTTTCGTTTTACATTTTTCCAATTCAATCTCTTTAAAATCATTTTTCAGTACGACCTTCATTTTGGTAAATGCCTCATCAACATTAATCAGCATAGTAATTTCGCCATCTGGATTTATTTTAGCCAAATCCATAAACGCTTTAATTACTTCCTGCTCATCAAAAGAATCAATTCTAAGCCAGTGTTTTATTACATCTTGACCTTTAACAAAAATTCCTAATTCATTAGGCACAGCTTTTGGTCTGCTTTCGAGAACATTTTTATTGTACAAGGCCTGATCTGTAGTTGGGGGTAAACCAATTTTTTCGCTGTTAAAAAAGCGCACATAATAATCGTAAATTTCTAAATTCTGATTAAAGGCAACTTTCCATTTGTAGCGTATCCTGTAATCATCCCATCTTTTAGAACTTATCCTGCCCTGCATTACTTCCTCTCTCACTTCTGGCGTATAACCTTCCAATCTTTTTTTTACAACGAGCGATCGTAGATTTAAATCTGTAATGTCCTGCCACATCCTATCGGCTTCGGGACCTTCCGGAACTGCTTCTCCCTGAAAACGGCCAATTTCTATTTTATTTTGCCCGGTTGCCCATACCACAACCATACCTTTTGGAGCTAAACCAACTGTAATTGCACTGTAGGTTTCTTTGTGCAGTTCTTTAGTGTAGTCATCATTTTTATTTGCTTTCTCCCAATTAATTCCATAAATTAAATACCCTTCTTTAAAAAGATTGTATAACTTTTCCTGAGGCATTTTAAAATTTCCTTTGTAGAATTTGTTTTCTGTATACGAATACCAAGCAATTTTTAAACTGTCTGGCATGGGTTTATTTGATTCTCCCACAGACCAACTCCTTAATGATCCTCCCCAGCCATCTTGCATAATAGTACCATTAGGAATTACAGCTTCGTAGCCGTTGCTTGAAATAAAAGCATGAGGATAAATAATCCACATAGGATAACCTTCTGGAGCAGTTGCATCTCCGTCCCATTCAAATTTTTCTGTTTTATAATTGTCCATTTGTTCCATTTTTTGGCATGATACGAGTTGAGAAATCAGTATTATATTTAATAGTGCAATTATTTTCGTTATCATTTTTTGCTTGTTTAGGCAGGGTGTATTTTTCTTGTCAATTTGTTTTTCTTAAATCTTGGTCCCATTCCTACCGCCCGATAGCCCGATAGTGCGGATTTGCAATCCTTGCCCGCAAAGATTGATTCTTCTTTTTACGATGAATATTTCTTATTGATGTAGGCACGGATTGCAAATCCGCGCTATCGAACTTTGTAAACAATTATTGCGAAATAATTGCCTCATTCATATCAATTTTAGAAGAAGTGATATTATTTTGGTTTTCAATTCTTAAATCTTCTAACGTTTTATTTTTGGCATAATAACTTTTCCAGTTTTTGGATTTATTTTTGCTAAATATTCTAAATGAGGATTTTCATTACCTCTTTTATCAAAAGCGGTAGCATAACCGATATAATAAAATTTGTTTTGAATATAAATAACTTTAGTATAGTTAGATAAAAAAATATCATCTCTTTTGGTTTTAATATTTTTTTCAAAATAGTCATCATAAAGTTCATTAGCTCTTTCGCTATTTATCGAAAATGTTGATTCCAAATTTTTAAAACTTGGATCCCTTAGATAATGTTTTTTATCATTACAACCAAACATTGAAAATATTCCTATCATTATAATTATTTTTTTTAATTTTTTCATTCTGTCCAATCTAAAGCTTCTGCTTTTATTACTGTTATATTAGATAATTGTCCTGCATGTTCTTTTGAGGTACTCACGAAAGATTGTAAATCTTCTAAAAGTCCCGAAGGTTTTTGCGTGCTATTAGGAATATAATTTCTTTCAAACATATTGCTTGGAAAAGCTTGATGAATTGCAGTTTTAACTGTTGTGGTGCATTGCTCACCAGTCCAAGGATAAACACTATAAATTTTCAAATGTCTATATCTTTCTTGCCACCATTTAATCATTTTATTAGCTTCACTTTCTTTTACATAAAATTCTATTTTATGTACTTTCCCATAAATAAAAGTTCCATATTGTATAATATTTCCACTTGAATCTTCAATGTTTTTCCAAGATAATTTAATATGTTCATAGACCATTGTTAGTGTTACTTCTTCTGGTTTTATTCCTTTTCTTTGAGCAATATGAGTTCCCCACCAAGGCTGTCCAGGAGAATTTTTAAAAGTTGGATTATCCAAATATACATCATCATCTTTATCTCCGTCTTTATTAAAATCTACATCATATTGACTTTCTGAATATGTCCCTGATGTATTATTAGGTCCATAATCAAAATACCTTTCACCAATGGCCATAGCAGAATGTCCAGCTAATCCTTTTGCCCCCCATCCTGTCTCTCTCGAGTGTGGCAATTCTATAATGACAGAAATTAATATCTCTTTTTCAAAAACAATCAAATAATCATCAGTTCTTTCAGGTAATTGAATAGTTTCATCTTTATAGGTGCATTCTACAAATAACTCAATTTCATCTCCTTCACCAAATTCTTCTAACAAACTTAATGTTCCTATACCAGTTTTCCATTCTACAAAACCAGTATTTCCCTGAATCTTAATTTTATTTATTTCCTGAGAGGTATTTACATCTGAAAGTTTCAATTTATCGTTTAAGATTTTTAATCCATCCCAATCATAAACAGTGAATAAAATTTCTTCTCCATTTGGTATATCTTTTGTTTGCACATGAAATCTTACTATATCGCCTACATAGGAATTTTTTATTGGTATATTTTTATTATCAGTCCACCAGCCTTTTATAAAATATTTGCCAGATGGAATTTCTTCCCAATTGTCTACAAAGTAGTTTTCTTTAGCATTATAGATTACCTGTGTTCCTGAGTGATGAGTTATGTTATCAAAATTTTCTAAATAAGTTTCACTTTCAGAAAAAAAACCTTCACCAGCTCTTCTAAATATAATTCCTTTTCCCATAATTAATGAAAGTTTGTTTTCTCTCCAGAATTAGTTTTGATGTCTGATTGGGCATTAAATTTTGTTTCTTTTTCGGTTGTCGATGTTTTGGAGCGCCCTAACTCATGAATGTCTTTTGCTTTAGATTTTCTTTCTCCAATGGCATCTTCATAGATATTTGCTGCTTGTAAATTATAATTACCTATTGCATTCTGTACCATATTTGCACCTGCTATACTGATATGATTCTTACCAGCACTTTCAGTAATATTCACTCCTGCGGTGGCCGTAATACTTTCTGTTGCTTCTAAAACTATGTTTTTGGCTTTTATGGTTATCGTTTCTGGAGAGGTTATATTAATGTTTTTATTTTCCTCATCCAGATGAATTGTATTTCCGCTTGGGTCAGAAAGCCAGATTCCAACTTTCTCTATAAATTTTAGCAGCTGTCCAAAGCGCATTTTAATCGCCTTGATCATATTATTGGGTTCAAAGAATTCAGGCATGGCAAGACCATTAAAATGGGAGCCAGATACATACGGACAATCTGCATTTCCACCTTCAAAAGCTACTATGACTTCGTCACCAATTTCTGGGCGCCAATAGATACCTCTGCCGCCTTGCCCAGAATAATTTTGCAGCACACGCATCCAATCGCTTTCATTTCCCCAGCCATTCCAGTAATACTGCACTTTTACGCGGCCCATTTTTTCAGGATCATTATTGTCAGACACTTTTGCCGGCTGGCTATCGGCAATGGTAAATAGTTTTGGGTCTGTGTAATGCGGTACAGCTACATCTGCAGGAATGGCTGTAAATTCGCAACTGTAATTTCCGTTTACTTGAGAATGATGAATAACTTCTATAGCCAAAAGTTCATGTTCTACGGTTTTATTCTGGATCGTAAAGACCTGTCCGACTCCGATTGGGAAATATGAAATTCCGCTGTAAAAAACGCCGTTGGCATCTTTGGCCGCCGTTTCAAGTTTAATCATGGCATCTATTTCCTCCTTATTCTGGGCATTGTTTGTGTAGGCGCCCACTGCGAGATCATTTCGTGTTATACCTATTTGGTTATAGGCGTTGGAAATCGCAAAACGGTCTCTGCTTCCTGTACTCGTTTTTTCTGCAGCATTGCGAATGTTTGAAGCATTCGTATAATCGTAACCGCCAAATGAGGCTTTATGTGAAACCAGATTGGTTTGGATTGTAAATTGATGAAGCGACGAGCCGCTGATGAGTTTTACGTTACTCGTTTTGGTCTGTCCAAACTGCATTCGCATGCCATCAAAATAAAACCATTGTCCATACCGTGACGAAAGCCGTTTTAAGAAATTAAAACTCGTTTCATTATACTGCATTCTGCTTTTAAAGACGCTGGTGTTTGTAGGCACAATTGCTTCTCTGTGGTAAAATTCTCCTGAGCTTGCTTCTGCAAAAAGTTCTAGAGCAATCTGCTGCAGGTTTTTGCTTAAAAAAATCCTTGACTTGATAAGGTCGTCCAGAAGAACCGAATGGCTTATTCCTTGTACATGAAGACCTGCAGGACTACCATTAAGATCTACAGACGTCAGCCCCTTAATGATTCCCTTAGACATTACTCGGATTCCGTTGACCTTAAAAGTGAAGATTACTTCGCTGCCGTTGTGTTTGCTAATTGCCTTTTCCTGATCTTCTGGATCAATGACTGCCTTTCCGGTATACTGCCACGAAAAAGAAAAATAATGGTGGTCTGCCATTTTCTGCGTGAGCTTCAAATCGTAATAAATAACATTTTTTTCGAATGAGCTGATAGTTACATGAACTTGCTCTGAAAATTTTGACATGCTTTTAGTTTTAAATTGGTTAGTTTAGGTTGATTAAGTAATTTCTTACTTTAATAAAAGTAGAACAAACCGATACTGATTGGTAGACACTAAAAGTTTTATTTATATTAGAATAGGGTAGATTAGCATCAGATTTTTTTAAAATCTTTTAACATTAATTATAATTAACCAAAATTGAAATGCAACGCAGGTTTTGTTTAAAACAAAAACGGCCGTCTTTTCAGACAGCCGTTTTCAACTTTTTGGTTATATTATTTTGATTTAATTATTCCCGTAGATTTTTCCGTAAAGATCTTTGTAGATTTCCTTAATGATTTTACGTTTTAATTTTAGAGTAGGAGTAAGCTGTCCGCCATCGATAGACCAAACATCTGGAGTTAATTCAAAACGTTTGATTTGCTCCCAGTGTCCGAATTTTTTATTGATTTCTTCCACTTCGTTATCAATACGTTTAATAACATCTGCATTTTCGCTTATTTCCTTATCAGTTGAACCTAAAGTTATTTTATGAATTTTTGCCCATTCTTTTACAAATTCAAAATTAGGCTGAATAAAAGCTCCAGGCATTTTTTCGCCTTCACCAATAACCATAATCTGCTCAATAAAACGAGATTGTTTCATCGCATTTTCAATCATTTGCGGAGCAATATATTTTCCTCCAGAAGTTTTGAACATTTCTTTTTTACGATCGGTAATTTTTAAGAAACCTTCGCTGTCAATTTCTCCAATGTCTCCCGTATGGAAATAACCGTCAATTAAAGCCTCGGCTGTTTTTTCGGGATCTTTGTAATAGCCTAACATTACGTTCGGACCTTTGCATAAGATTTCACCGTCCTCGGCAATTTTAACTTCGATATTACGAATTGGTTTTCCGACAGTTCCAATTTTAAAACCTCTGTTTCTCTGGTCGTTTACCGCAATTACAGGAGAAGTTTCTGATAATCCGTAACCTTCCATAACTGGAATTTCTGCTGCAGCAAAAACTCTCGTCAAACGTGGCTGTAAAGCAGCACTTCCAGAAACCATTAAATCTAAATTTCCGCCCAAACCTTCTTTCCATTTGCTGAAAATTAGTTTGCGGGCAATCTTTAATTGGAATTCATACCAAGCACCGTTGGCTCCGTATGGTTCGTATCTTAAACCTAAATCAATAGCCCAGAAAAATAGTTTTTTCTTAATGCCGGTTAATTCAGCTCCTTTAGCATAAATTTTATCGTAAACTTTTTCTAAAAGTCTTGGTACAGCAGTAATAACTGTTGGACGGACTTCTTTTAAGTTATCGCTGATTTTGTCAATTGATTCTCCAAAATATACCGAAACACCATAATATTGATAGATATACAAAATCATTCTTTCAAAAATGTGGCAGATTGGCAAGAAGCTCAATGCTGTACTTTTTCCTGGATCAAAGGGAATTCTTGGCGCGCTGTCCAATACGTTAGAAACTATATTTTTATGCGAAAGCATTACACCTTTTGGTTTTCCTGTAGTCCCAGAAGTATAAATAATAGTAGCCAAATCATCCGTTTTGATGCTATCTTTTCTAGCTTCTACTTCGCTTTGATTGCTTTCGTCTTCACCAGCCAAAAGAAGATCTGACCAGTGCTTGCAACCTGGAATTTCGTTAAAAGAATAAACCTCTTTTAAAGTTGGCACATTCGCTTTAATAGCATTTACTTTCTGTAAAACTTCTTCATCAGAAACAAAACAGTAAATACTGCCACTATGATTTAAAATATATTCGTAATCTTCTTCGGCAATTGTTGGATAAATCGGAACATTTTGAGCACCTGTCTGCAAAATACCAATATCCATTATATTCCACTCCGTTCTGTTGTTCGAAGTAATTAAAGCAATTTTGTCATCTTTCTGAACGCCCATGCGCAATAATGCTCTCGAAACAGCATTTGCTTTTGCAATATATTCCTGGCTAGATGTTTTTTCCCAGGCTCCATTTTTTTTGGTCGCAAGAGCAACTGGAAGGTTGTAAGTTTCTTGTTGATAATAGGGAAAATCAAAAAGGCGTGTGATTGAAACCATGTTTAATATATTGAATTTTATTGCAAATTAAATAAAATTTAGGTATGATTTTCAGTTTTATAAAATTTTATGGGAAAATTTATATACACTATTAAAAATCAACGAAAACGTTTTCTTTTTTGCGGTAAAATTTCTAAGAAATCAAGAAAAATTTAATTTGAAAATGCTTTTAAGAGGCTATTGTACGTTATAATCTTCATATACTTTTACTCTTTCACCCATCAAAAACATTTTTTTCTTGGCAAAATGAATAGAAAATTGAGAGTAATACCATTCTTCGCCGTCAGTTGGTCTGTACCAAAAAGTGTAAGAAGCACTATTGAATCCTTCTTTAAAAACGGGAACACCTTCTTCTGTGCATTCTATGCCCCAATTAATCTTTTGTTTGCTTAAATCCTCGGCCTGAATAAAGCCTGTTCCATCTGGATTTAAAACTGTAATAGGCTCTTTTTGGTTTAATGGAGCGTAAGTTCCAGGTACTGGATAACCAATTGTAGTGGTTATAAATCGATCTTTTGAATTGTGTTTGATCTGATCAACCTGAACTTGGGAATGGGATTGAAAGGCAGTGAAAAATAATGTTATCACTAATAAATGTAAAAATTTCATTCTATGTAGGATTAAGTGTTTTTGGGGCTGAAAAGAAATCGATAGAACCGATTTCTTTCGGCGAATATAATTCAATTTTTTAATAGAATTGAGCTTAAAAATACAAGAATGGAATTTTTCTTTTTTTCTGATTTGAAGTAAGTTTTTTACTCCGTTGAAAACTGGTTTTCTAGTAACTTTTCTTTAAAATCAGATCTAAATGTATAGGCAAATGTAACCATCAAAGCTCTAGTATCAGACTTAGAAATTCTGTTGTTTTTAAATAATAAGGTATTATTGTTATAACCGCTTTTCAGAGTATTAAAAATATCGGTTACGACTACTCCAAGTCGGGCATTTCCTTTTCCTAACTTTTGCTGAAATCCCATATCGACATTATAAACCGGAATTCTTTTTCCTTGTGGAGTTGCAACGGCAGAATTATAATTTCCTATTAATTGAAGTTTTCCTCCTTTCCACGGAACAAAATTGTTGATTATTTTTCCATACCAGCTAAAGGCACTGTTTACAATATCTTCTGATTGTGGCAGATTGCCTCCGCTAATGTTTTGCTGAAAGGCCGTTAAACTAACATTAGCATCATAAAAAGAAAATGGTTTCAAGCTAAAAAGGCCTTCGAGTCCGTAAGTAACCATGCTTCCAATATTTTGAGGTTGAAGCGAAACCGCACCATTCTCTTGAAGTATGGAATATTGTCTAATGGTATTATTGGCATTTCTATAAAAAGCATTTCCAGAAAGTGAATAGTTGTCCCAGTCTTTATTATAGTTTAATTCGATAATATGAATAATTTCAGGTTTTAAATACGGATTTCCTCCATGCGGATTTAAAGCATCTGTTATATCAACAAACGGATTCAGATCGTCTAAATCTGGGCGATTTATACGTTTGCTATAGCCAAATTTTAAAAATTCATCAGATTGCAGATTTAATTGAACAGATGCCGAAGGGAAAAATTTCACGTAGTTATTTGAAAATTGATCACTGCCATTTTCTGTTTTTCCGCTATTTGAAACTTGTTCGGCACGCAGTCCTAAATAATATTTCCATTTCTGATTTTCCTTAGTGCCAGAATAAGAATTCAAAACTCCGTAAAAAGCATTTATTTGTTCGTTGAAATCAAAAATATTGCTCGTTAGCGGATTTATGACATAATTTCCATTAACTAAATCAGCACTTTGAAAATCAGAATTAAAGAATCTAAAAGTTCCTTTGTAGCCTGTTTCAACTGTTGATTTTTGTGAAATAGGAAAAGTATAATTCAGAATAGCATTTGATATATTTTCTTTTCCGTAATTATGTGTCTTCTGCCAAAAAGTATCGCCAACTTGTGCACCGCTTTCGTCATAATTATTGGTGTCAATATCTGTGTTTTCTCTGCCAAAATTGAATGAAGTTGTAATATTAGCATTTAAGTTTTTTCGGTCATCAGAAAATTTTCGATCATAATTGAACGCCATTTCTGCAGCTTTCGCCTTTTGTATCTCTAAAGAATGACGCTGGTTGGCAGAGAAAAATTGATTAGAATTATTGAAAATAGCTGTATTTAAAGTTTCGTCATTGTCTTTACTTTCAAGATTTACTAAAGCTTCAAACGAAAATAAGTTTCTTTCATTTGGAGAAAAATCAAGATTGAATTTTAAATTCTGTAAACCTTCTGTTCGTTCGTCATGCCTTATTTGACTAATATAATGTTCATCAGCAATGAAGTAATTGGTTCTATCGCCTTTTATACTTTTAGTTCTTCCTGCAAAACGATTGTCGTAAGAAAGACTAACGTTCCATTTGTCATTTTTGTAATTTAGAAGTGCAGAACTGCTTAATCTTCCTTTAGCTCCAAAACCGGCGCCTAGAACCGCGGCTCCATTTATTCCGTTTAAATTATTCTTTTTTAGTTTAATATTGATAATCCCGCTTTCGGCATTGGCATCGTATTTTGCAGTTGGACTTGTAATGATTTCAATGCTTTCTATACTACTTGCTGGAATCTGATTCATATTGGTAATAGCAGAATTTTTTCCATTAATCAAAATCAAAGGAGTTTTACCGCGAAGCGAAATGGCATCATCGGCATCAACTGAAACTGTAGGGATATTTTTTAGCATATCAATTGCAGTTCCTCCCGACTGCGAAATATTCGAAACGGCATTAAAAACAAAACCTTCAGATGTTTTTTGTATTTGTTTTTTCTGCGAATTCACAACAACGGTATTCAAAAGATCAGCATCTTCCTCTAAGACAATATTATGGAGTGAAATAGGTGTGCCTGTAAATTTTATTTTCTGATTATAAGATTTAAAGCCAATCAGACGAAATTTTAAAATATATTCTGCTGGATTTATATTTTCAAGAATGAATTTTCCAGAAGAATCGGTTGTAGTGTAAGCCAAAGTTTTGGTTGTATCAGTAACAGGTTTTAAAACCACATCGACAAACTCGATCGGATTTTTTCCGTCAGAGACAATTCCGTTAATCGAATTTGTTTTTTGGCTAAAAGAGTATTGGCTTAAAGTGAATAAGATAATTGCAACGACTAAATTTTGTTTCCATTTTTTCATGAGACAAAGTTATTTATCCGATAAAAAAAGGAATAATAAAGCACCTTAAGATAGTATTAAATTAAACTTAGGAAGATTAATTAACTTAAGAAAAGGAAATTGAAAGGAGTAAAAAAAGGTGTTTTTCCCCGTTTAAAAACAGGAATTTATATTGATTCTTTGTGAGTTGCGTCTGCTAATTTTATCCTATTAAAAAATGCGGAAGCCGAAAAGCAGATGAGTAGGCATTATTTAAAACATAAATAAAATGGAAACAGCTTTCTTTTTAGCAATGGGATGGTGCGGAACTAAATATCCGGGATGGTGGAAACGCTTTTTTAAAAATCCGCCACTGCCGCCAGACCCAGAACCTTGGTGGATAATCGGAACAATCGGTTTGGGATTAATTGCAGGTCTTGCCGGCGGAACATTTTTTAGTGATGCGATTCGTGACAGCCAATTTTTCTCTGGACAAAATGCAGTAGCATCAGGTCTATTTGCCTTTGGTGCCGCAAGTGTGGCAACAGGAGTGGCAACAGCGTTTAAACGTTAAAAAAAAAGCCTCGACTTAGGGATAGCGTCGAGGCATTTTTTTTATTTTTAAAATAAGTTGCTATAGATAATTTTAAGACCGAAAATGATACATATTACAGAAGAAATGATAATGAGATAATATTGCAGTTTCTCAGATTTCAAGATGGTTTTGGTAAAAGGTATGCTGAAAAGTCCCGCTGCAATGAACATTCCTAAAATCGATCCTAAACCAAAAATTAATATATACAATAATCCTTCTAAAGGTGTTTTCATCTGTGAAATCACTAAAATAACCAACGAACCACTTCCTGCTAATCCGTGAATTAAACCCACTCCAAAAGCTGTTTTGTAATTTTTGTTGCCCGAATGATCGTGCGGAAAAGCAGCTATAGGATGCGAATGAGTATAAGTGTGAGCATGCATGTGGGTATGCGTAACTCCATTGCTGTGCGTATGCTCATGACTGTGATAATAAGTATGCGAATGTTCTTTTTTATAAAAAACTTTAGACAAACGATAAAGTCCAAGTATAATGAGCATTAAGCCAACTACAGCTTCTAGATAACTGAAGATATTTTCGCTGATCGAAATTTTAAACCCAATCATAATAATACCTACAATAAAAATAGTTGAGGTATGGCCAACTCCCCAATACATTCCATCTTTTAAGGCATCTTTTATTTTACTTCTATTGGTGACCAAATTATTTACAGCCAATAAATGATCTGCTTCAAAAGCATGCTCCAAACCTGCGTAAATAGTAATTAGAAATCCAATCATTACAAATTATAAATAGTTAAAGTAGGCAGCGCAAGCTCCTTCAGAAGAAACCATCGGAGCTCCCAGCGGATTGGATGGCTTGCATTTCTTTCCAAACTCGGGACATTCATGAGGCCTTTTATTTCCAGTTAGAATTTGTCCGGCAATACACGATTGATTTGCTTTTTTATTGTTAGTTCGAATAGAAAACTTTTGATTCGCATCATATGTTTTGTATTCTTCTCGAATTACAAGTCCACTGTTTTCGATAGCGCCAATGCCTCGCCATTCTTGAGTTCCAATTGTAAAAACGGTATCTACAACTTCTTTTGCCCGAGTGTTTCCTTCTTCTTTTACCAATCTTGTATATTGGTTTTCTACTTTGTATTCGCCTTTTTCAAGTTGCAGGATAGTATGATAAATGGCCTGAACCATATCGGCAGGCTCGAATCCAGAAACAACAATCGGAATTTTATATTTTTCAGAAATTGGATAATATTCTTCAAGGCCAACTATTGTACACACATGGCCGGCTCCTAAAAAAGCATTAATAGTGCAAAACTCATCAGACAAAATAGCTTCCATGGCAGGCGGCACCAAGACATGAGAAACTAATAAACTAAAATTGGTCAAACCCAGTTTTTGGGCATATTGTACCGCTAAAGCATTGCTGGGAGCAGTAGTCTCAAAACCTACAGCAAAAAAAACGACTTCTTTATCTGGATTTTTAGAAGCAATATTTACAGCTTCGAGTGGCGAATATAAAATACGCAATTCACCACCTTCTGCTTTTGCCTGAAGCAAGCTCTTAATAGAACCAGGAACGCGAATCATATCTCCAAAAGAACACATAATTGCCCCTTGATTCATTAATTCGATGGCTTTGTCAATTAATGAAATTGGTGTAACACAGACAGGACAACCCGGTCCGTGAATCATTCGGATATTTTTTGGCAATAAATCGAGTAAGCCATTTTTTACTAGCGAATGTGTCTGTCCGCCACAAATCTCCATTATATTCCAAGGCTTTGTCGTTATTTTATGAATTTCGCTTATATAATGTTTTACCAACTCTGGATTTCGGTATTCAGAAAGATATTTCATTTTAGATAATATTTAAAAGCTTAATGGTAAAAACCAAAGTAGAATTGGGTTGAATCATTGGCGGAGCACCAATTTCTGCGTATGCCAGATCATGCGGAATATAAATTTTCCAACTCGATCCTTCTGGCATTAATTGCAAAGCTTCCTGCCAGCCTTTGATGGTTTGCGAAATCTGCATTTTTTGTGGGCCAGAATCTTTAGTAGAATCAAAAACATTTTTGTTTAATAAATAACCTTCATAAATAACACTTACGGTATCTGAGTGCTTCGGAATTTCGCCAGTTCCTTTTTCTAAAATCTCATATTGAAGACCGCTCGGGAGTGTGATGATATTTTCCTTTAAAGCATTTTTTGCTAGAAAAGCACTTCCGATTTCGGCATTTTTCACTTTTAATTCTTCTTGTAGAAGTGCCACATAATTATTAAAAATTTCAATAGAACGTTTGGGTGAAATTTTTTCTGTAGACTTTTCAAAAACAGATTTCATTCCGTCTGCAAAATCCTCATACATGATTTCTTCAAAACCAATATCTTTTAAGCTTAGTGCCATAACAACTCCAGCAGAGTACGAAATTTTATCCTTCTCTTCGGTCTTGCCAATATGTCCTAATAATTCTAAAATATCCATATTTTAATTTTTTAAATGTAAATAATGATTAAGCTGTCCAAAGGATATGTTTTCATCATTTGGAGATAGCAATTCATGAAAATGTAGTTTGAAGTTTGGTTTTAAATGATCAATAATCAAATCGACGAAAACACTATTTTGAAATACACCGCCACTAAAAGCAATTTCTTTTGATTTTGAAAAAAGAGCGATTTTTTCAATGCACTTCACTAAGGTGTAGTGAAAATTTAGAGCGGCAGTTTCCCAATTTGTCTCACTCTTCGAAGCTTTAATAAGTTGTGTCAGCAATTTTTTTGTTGGGATTGTATTGCTGATGTTTTCATCCCGTAGATAATCTTTTAATTTAACGTGCGGTTTGTTGTAAGCTTCTTGCGCTAATTTTTCCAGATACATTGCGGCTTCACCTTCAAACAAGATTGGATTGTGAAAACCTAAAACAAATGCAACGGCATCAATTAATCTTCCCATTGATGAAGATTTAATCGTTTTATTTTTAATGAGATTTGAATAAATTTTTATTTCGTTTGAATTAAAATATTTCCAAAAATGGTTGTTGCAATTGCTTATAGATAGAGCTGCAATCTTTGGATTTTTAGCCATTTTATCTCCCGCTATCCAAGAAAAATACCCCAAATGAGCAATTCTTTTTATTGGTTTTTGACGGAGATATTCAAAAAATTCTCCTCCAAAAATTTCTGTCTCGCTTCCGTACCCAGTTCCATCCCAGATTACGCCTAATATTTTAGATCTATTCCACAATTTTTTTTCAGCCAGAATTGCTGAAAAGTGAGCCTCGTGATGCTGAATTTTAAAATTTTCTGTAGCCTCATTTTTACCTTTGAGATCTCTAATTATTTTATTGTTTTCATAATTAGGATGCTTGTCGTGAAGAATACTATCTGGGGAAAAATTGAAGAAATTTGCATAACTGCGTACTTTGTTTTCAAATCTCTTATAAGTTTCATAATGTGCTAAATCACCAATATATTCAGTAGTATAAACTTGATGGTTTTGCGCAAGAGTGAGCGTGTTTTTTAGATCGGCTCCTAAAGCGAGCACTTTTTTATCTGTGCTTTTTGATAAAGGAACATCAAGGTTAGGAGCAAAACCTCTAGATCGGCGTAAGATTATTTTTTGTTTGTGCTTATTCGAAAACTTAATTACAGAATCATCCTGAGAATGTTGAATTTCTAAATTATGATGTAAAAAATAATCAGCGACTGTATGTAATGATTCTGTAGCCTCAATAGTGGTAGAACAAATAGGGGAGCCATTAAAATTGCCACTTGTAGCAATTAGAGGTTTGTGAAACAATTTAGAAATTAAAAACAACGTTCCAGAGTTTGGCAGCATAGCCCCAACGGTATTGACATTTGGTGTTATTTGTTGTAGAGCCAAATCTAATTTTTCTTTTATGGACAAAATGACAATTGGAGTTTGGACAGAAAGAAGCATATTCTTTTCTGTTTTGTCATAGTGTAAATAATTTTCAATTTGAGGGATATCTGTGAATAAAACGGCAAAGGGTTTAGTTTGCCTTTTTTTACGATTGCGAAGTTCTTGAACAGCATCAGGGTTTGTGGCATCGCAAAGAAGCAGATATCCACTGTTATTTTTTACAGCTATTATTTTTCCTTCATGCAACTTTTGAAAAATCGTTTCAAAAATTTCTCGGTTATTGCCAGAAATTACATTTCCAGCATTATCTGTCAGTGAAATTTGTATACCACAGTCAGGGCATGAATTGGTTTGTGAATGAAAACGAATATCTTTTGGACTGTGATATTCCTCTAGACATTTTTTACACATTTTAAAAGACTGTAAACTAGTGTTTTCTCTTTCAAAAGGAAATTTAGTTGCAATAGCATATCTTGGTCCGCATTCCGTACAGCTTATAAAAGGATAATAAAATCGACGGTTTTTGGAATCTAAAATTTCTTTCTTGCAGTTTTCACAAATTGCAAAATCTGGTGTAAGCAGAGAATTCACCGCTATGTTTTCTGCTGTCGGTTTGATCGAAAAGGTATCGAATTTTTCTGCAACTAAAATTTCTGAAATTGCAATATGTTGAACTGTCGAATTTTTAGGATATCTTCTTTTTAATTCATTATAAAACCTTATTATAGCCGCTTCTTTTTCTTGCGCAACTATAAGAACTCCAAATTGATTATTAGATACATAACCTTTCAGATCATGTTTTGTAGCCAAATTGTATATAAAAGGTCGGAAACCAACGCCTTGTACAATGCCAGAAATTACTATTTGAAAGGAGGGAATCAAAAAAAGGGAATTATTAGTTTTTAAAATTTGCTATTTGCTGTAAAATCTTTTCAGTAACTTTTTGGATGGCATTATCTACTTTAGGAGAGAGTATCATAGACATCGGTTCCATTTTAAGTATCGTGATCGTATATAAATAAATTTCGGGCATGGTATCGAGCATCGATAAAATGTCAACCATATCTTTAAGCCCGAAATTGTGTCCGCTCAAGGAAACTGGAAAATCTTCAGAAAAGCGCGGTTTTAAAAGTGTTATTGTTCCTTCTTCTTTATCGTCCATTGTAGCATCTACAATAATCACTTTTCTATGATTTTCTATGTAAGGAATTAAAGTAAAACCACCAGTTCCGCCATCTATAAATGAAATATTCTCTGAGAATTTTGTTTTGTCAATTCTATTTATAAAATGCACTCCAACGCCTTCATCTCCCATAAGATAATTGCCGATTCCTAGTACTAGAATTTCATTTCCATCAGTATGGAAATGATCTATCTTTTTTTCAATAACATCTTCTTGCATATTTCTTTGGTATCAAAATTAGAAAGCAGTTACCATGGTAAATCCTGCTCAATATTTTCATCTGTATTATTGATGTTCTCCTCTGTTTTTACTCTTTCAGTACGTACAAATTTGTAACCGCTTACCATTGCAGATGTTTCACCCAAGCCTTCCAGCCAATCGTGGAAGAATACCAAATAGATATGGACTATGGCAAAGAGGATAAATGTCCAAGTGGTAAAATGATGTATTGTTCTAACATTAAGATCACCGCCTGCTAAATCAGTAACCCAACCAAACATTTTTGGAAAAAACCATGTCGAAGTTGGCGCATACATAGCAAAACCAGTGAAAACCATAACCAAAGCCATGATAAACATCACCAGATAGGATGCTGCAGCCACACTATTGTGACCTACAGCACCGCTCGGGGCTCCGTTTGTTTCTTCATTTTGTAAAAAAATGTCATATTTTACAACATGCCACATTCTTTTAAAACCTTCTTTTTTAAATGGAAAAAAGACACGCCAATTTGCGTATTTATTTCCTTTAAAAGCAAAATATACCCTTAAGATCATGACCGCAACTAATAAATAGGCACATGCAAAATGGATTTCTCGAATGTAACCAAGCCAAAATTGATTGGTTGCTTCTTGTTTGGAGATTATACCTGGCGGATTACCTATGATAAAACCTGTTGCAACTAATCCCGTAATTGCCCAAGCATTTACCCAATGAAAAATACGTATCGGTAACTGCCAGATATAAGCTCTTTTATAATCGTTAGTTTTTGTTGGCATGCTGTAAATTTTATATTAAATAGTGCAAATTGAAATATCGTTTACTTCTTTAATAATGTTGCCGTTTTCATCGTATAAATGAACTGCACAAGCAATACAAGGATCAAAAGAGTGAATAGTTCTAATGATTTCTAATGGCAAATCTGGATTTGCAACTGGCGTATTCAATAAACTGCTCTCATACGGAGAACGCTGTCCTTTTGGATCTCTAGGTGAAGCATTCCATGTAGATGGAACCACTTGCTGATAGTTGGCAACTTTTCCATTTTTAATGACAATCCAGTGACTTAATGCACCTCTAGGAGCTTCTACAAGTCCAACACCTTGAGATTCTTTTGGCCAAGTTGAGGTTTCCCATTTCTCCATATTAGCCATTTTTGTATCACCGTTTTTGATATTCTGAATTAAAGCATCAAAGAATTCCAGATTCCATTCGGCTACTAATTTTGATTCTAAAGCTCTGGCAGCAGTTCTTCCTAAAGTTGAAAACAAAGCTGCTGCAGGAATTTGCAATTTCGATAAAGTAGAATCTATAATATCTTTAAATTCTTCCCTTCCTGATGCGTAACCAACTAGCATTCGCGCAAGCGGACCAGCTTCCATGGCATGGCCTTTCCATCTTGGAGTTTTGATGAAGCTGTATTTCTGATCTACATTTAGATGAGTATACGGAGGTTTTGGACCAGTGTAATTAATCTTCGTTTCGCCGCTCCAAGGCTGTCTTCCTGTATTTCCTTCACCTTCATAATCGTACCATGAATTATTTACGTATTCTTCAACTGTTTTTAAATCTCTTAAGTCTAAGTCGTGAACTTTTGTAAGGTCTTTGTTTAAAATAACTCCAGAAGGGAATTTGAAAGTATTCATGTTGGTATTATTATATCCCTGAGTCGGAAAATCTCCAAAAGACATAAAATTATGAAAGCCTCCAATAGCTCCCCAATCTTTATAAAAACCTGCAATTGCTAAAACATCTGGCACATAAACTTGTTCTACAAATCGTTTTCCATCTTCTAACAGCTGTCTGACAAATGCCAATCTTTCTGCATTTAATCCACTGGCATCATCTAGATTTATCGAGCAGGCCATTCCGCCCACTAAGAAATTAGGATGCGGATTTTTACCTCCAAAAATAGCGTGCACTTTTACAATTTCTTTTTGCCATTCTAAAGCTTCGAGATAATGAGCTGTAGCCATCAAATTGGCTTCAGGAGGCAGCTTCATTTGAGGATGTCCCCAATAACCATTGGCAAAAATGCCTAATTGTCCACTGGCAACAAATTTTTTAAGTCGTTTTTGTAAATCTGAGAAATAGCCAGGAGAACTTTTAGGCCAGTTAGAAATGGACTGTGCTAATTGAGATGTTTTCACAGGATCTGCATTTAGTCCGCTTAAAACATCGACCCAGTCAAAAGCATGCAAATGATAAAAATGCACTACGTGATCGTGTAGGTACAAAGCACCAAGCATAATGTTTCTTACAATTTCTGCATTTGGCGGGACAACAATTCCCAATGCATCTTCTACAGCTCTAACAGATGCTGTTGCATGTGTCGCAGTACAAACACCGCAAGTTCTTTGCACAAATGCCCAAACATCTTTTGGATTTCTATCTTTTACAATATTTTCTAACCCTCTCACCATTGTAGAAGATAAAAAAGCTTCTTTTATCGTGCCGTCTGAGATTTCAACTTCGGCTCTCAAATGTCCTTCAATACGTGTAATAGGGTCTACTACGATTCTCTCTGCCATGTTTATTTTTTATAGATTATAAATCCTCTAAATGTTTTTCGTTTTCAGTTCCCTGATTAATTCTATGAGTAAGTTCTTTTCTTTTAGATATATTAGAAATAATGGCATGTGCACCAATTCCAGCCGCAACTCCTCCAAGAGCTATTTTGCCTAAAGTGTCAGCATTTGCTTCAATATTGCCCGGATTCACTGCTGCATCTCTAGAATAGAAACTTCCTGCATCCCAGAAATCATTGGCGCTACAGCCAATGCATCCATGTCCAGATTGAATAGGATAACTTACACCACCGTTCCATTTCATATTGCCACAAGCATTGTAAGTGCTTGGTCCTTTACAGCCGACTTTATATAAGCAGTATCCTTTTTTGGCATTTTCATCATCAAAGCTCTCTGCAAAAAGTCCTGCGTCAAAATAAGGTCTGCGATAACAGCTGTCATGAACTCTTTTTGAATAAAAAGCTTTCGGACGACCAGAACTGTCTAATTCTGGAAGTTTTCCAAATGCAACCACATGCACAATGATTCCAGCCATAACTTCTCCAATAGGAGGACAGCCAGGAACATTAATAATAGGTTTATCTGTAATGATTTTGTGAATAGGAACTGCACCCGTTGGATTTGGTTTTGCAGCCTGTACACAGCCAGACGTTGCGCAGCTTCCCCAAGCAATAATGGCTTTTGCTCCGGCTGCTGCTTCTTTTAAAATCTCTACAGCGCTTCTCCCGCCAATACAGCAATAATTTCCATCAGCTCCCATCGGAATAGAACCTTCTACACAAAGGATATATTCTCCTTTATATTTATCCATTGTTGCTTTTTTAGCTGCTTCGGCCTGATGTCCAGAAGCCGCCATGAGCGTAAGAGTGTAGTCTAAAGAAATTTTGTCCAGAATAATATCAGCAACGATAGGATGGTCCGATCGAATGAATGATTCGCTGCAGCAAGTGCATTCTTGAAAGTGTTCCCAAATAACGGGTAGTCGAGGAGTAGTTTCTAAAGCTTTAGTAATTTGGCCAATTGCAGAACTTTGAACGCCCATGTAAGCTCCTATATAGGCAGCAAACTTTAAAAAATCCCTTCTGCTGTAGCCTTGTCTTTCTATACTATCATAATAGGTCTCATTGCCTTTTTCTTTTTCCTTTTCCTCCATACTAATAATGTTTTATAAAAATGCAGTTTTAGAAACTTTGGTTTTACATTTTTTGCGGGGCTAAAATTATCTAAACATTTATTTCGCAAAACTGATAATTGTCAGTTTTTACTTTCTTTTTTGTTTTTACCTTGCGCGGTTGAAAAAAATATTTGAAATAAAAAGAATCATGCATGAGCTTTCTGTAGTTACCTCAATTGTAAAAATTGCCGAACAAGAAGTACATAAAATAAAAGGTAAAAAAGTACTGGAACTTTATTTAGAAATTGGCAAACTATCAGGAGTAGAAATGAGTTCTTTTCATTTCGTCTGGCCGCAATGTATTAGCGGAAGCGTTTTGCATGACTCCTTATTATATGTTGAAGAACCAATTGGAAGAGCCAAATGTGCCGAATGCGAAATGGAGTTTCCGATAGAAAAAAGTTTTGACAGCTGTCCAAAATGCAATAGTCCATTTAAAGAGATACTGTCAGGAAAGGAATTAAAAATAAAAAAGATAATTATTAAATAAATTTATATATGTGTACGACTTGCGGCTGCAGTTCTGATGAAAATGAAATACGATTCACCAAGATAGGCGATAAAAACTCCTATTCTCATTATCATTCCGGACATTATCACCATCACCATCACGAAGACCATCATCATGAACATCATTTCGATCACGACCACGATAATGATAGTCACAACCATGACCACGACCATATTCATGATCATCATCACTCGCATGAAATTAATATTGTGCAGCTTGAAAAAGATATTTTATATAAAAATCAATTGACAGCAGAGCGAAATAGAGGCTTTTTTGAAGCATTGAACATTTTTTCAATTAATCTTGTCAGTTCTCCAGGCTCGGGAAAAACTTCTTTGTTGGAGCGAACGATTTCAGATTTAAAAAGTAAAATGGCATTTTCGGTTATAGAAGGTGATCAGCAGACTACCAACGATGCCGACAGAATTCATAAACTGAATGTTCCTGTTATACAAATCAATACTGGAAAAGGCTGTCATTTAGATAGTGAGATGATTGCGAAAGCAGTTAAGGAGTTAAAACCTGCTCAAGATTCGGTTTTAATGATTGAAAACGTTGGTAATCTGGTTTGCCCTGCGATGTTTGATTTGGGCGAATTGAAACGGGTTGTAATTATCTCGGTTACAGAAGGTGAGGACAAACCGCTTAAATATCCGGATATGTTTTTAGGTTCACAAATCTGTATTATCAATAAAATAGATTTGCTGCCCTATTTAAAATTTGACTTAGAAAAATTAAAAGAATATGCTAAAAAAGTCAATCCGCATTTGACCTTTTTTGAGGTTTCTACAACTTCAGGAGAAGGCTTATCTGCGTGGTATGAGTTGTTAGTGCAATCTATAAAACGATAAATATGTGTTTAGCAGTTCCTGGTTTATTAGAAAAAGTAGTAGTAGAACTTGATGAAACTTTCAGAATTGGAAATGTTTCTTTTGAAGGTATTATTAAAGAAGTTAATCTGGCGCTCGTTCCAGAAGCAAAAGTGGGTGATTATCTTTTAGTGCATGTTGGTGCGGCTATTGGGATCATTGATGAAATAGAAGCTAAAAGAACGATGGAAGTCCTGAAAGAACTGGGCGAAGAAATTTAATTTTTAGTGAAATGAATAAAAATAAAGAAGTCATTCATTTACATCACGGTAGTGGCGGTGAACACATGACAAAATTATTGAATGAAGTAATTTTTAAAATTTTGAAAAATGATATTTTAGAAGTGCGTCATGACGGCGCATTTTTAAATATTCAAGGAAATTTGGCATTTTCTACCGATAGTTATGTTGTGTCTCCTATATTTTTTAAAGGTGGAAATATTGGAGAACTTGCCGTAAATGGTACTGTAAATGATCTCTCGATGTGCGGTGCGATTCCTAAATTTTTATCTCTGGCATTAATTATTGAAGAAGGGTTTTGTATGGAAAAACTTACTAAAATTATTAAATCTATAAAGATTGCGGCTGATAAGTCTAATGTGCAAATCGTTACTGGTGATACTAAAGTTGTAGAGAAAGGAAAAGGAGATCAAATTTATATCAATACTTCTGGAATTGGCGTAATTCATGAAAGGGCAGCTATAAAAATTCAAAATATTCGAGAAAATGATGCAATTCTTATAAACGGACCAATTGCTTCACATGGAATGGCTATTATGTCTGAACGCGAAGGTCTGGAATTTGAAAGTGATATTTTGAGTGATACTACCAATTTAAATCATGTTGTGGTAGATTTAATCGAAAGGTTTGGCGATAAGATTCACTTTTTAAGAGATGCTACACGAGGAGGACTTGCTTCGGTTTTACACGAAATAACAACTGAAAATGATTTTGGCATTGCTATTTTTGAAGAAAAAATTAAAGTTGAGAATCAGGTGAGAAGTGCTTGTGAATTATTAGGTTTAGATCCTTTATATGTTGCCAATGAAGGAATTTTTGTCTGTATTGCTTCGCCTGAAATTAAGACAGAAGTTTTAGAGATTTTGCAAAAAGAAAATCAAAATGCTTCAGAGATAGGTTTTATTACTGCAGATCATCCGTCAAAAATAGTTATTGAAAGCAGTTTTGGAGGAAAAAGAGTTGTGAATCCTTTGGTTGGTGAGCAATTGCCGAGAATTTGTTAATATTTTATAGCCACGAATTTACGAATTTTATTTGCAAAAATTGAATTAATGAAATTCGTGAATTCGTGGCTATAAAAAAAACGCTCGATAAAATTCGAGCGTTTTAGTTATAAATATTTTAGTTTTTTTCAATCCATTTTCTAGCATTGATAAAAGCTTCATGCCAAGGAGTGTATTCGTCATTTCTGTCTTTTGGATAATGTGCCCAGTTCCATTGGAAAGTAGAACGCTCAATATGAGGCATTGTAACCAAATGTCTTCCTGTTTTGTCGCACATCATAGCTACATCATAATGAGAACCGTTCGGGTTTGCTGGATATCCTTCGTAAGCATATTTAGAAACAATGTTGTAGTTTTCTTCACCCATTGGCAAATTAAATTTACCTTCTCCGTGAGAAACCCAAACTCCTAAAGTGCTTCCTGCCAGTGTTGATAACATTACAGAGTTGTTTTCCTGAATTTTTACAGAAGTAAAAATACTTTCGTGTTTGTTACTGTCGTTATGCAGCATTTTTCCATGAACTTCATGCTCTGGATTAATTACTTCCAATTCCATAAACAATTGGCATCCATTACAGATTCCGACAGATAATGTATCTTCTCTTTTGAAGAAATTGTCTAAAGCTGTTTTTGCTTTTTCGTTGTATAAGAAAGCTCCAGCCCAACCTTTAGCAGAACCTAAAACATCTGAGTTAGAGAAACCTCCAACAGCACCAATAAACTGAATATCTTCTAACGTTTCGCGACCTGAAATTAAATCGGTCATGTGAACGTCTTTTACATCAAATCCAGCCAAGTACATAGCGTTTGCCATTTCGCGCTCAGAATTACTTCCTTTTTCGCGAATAATAGCTGCTTTTGGACGAGGTTTAGAAGCATCAATTACTGGCGCTTTACCTGTAAAATGACTTGGGAAAGTGTAATTTAAAGCTTGATTTTTATAGTTTTCAAAACGTGCTTTAGCAGTTCCGTTTTTAGATTGTTTTTGATCTAATAAATAAGAAGTTTCGAACCAAATGTCTCTGTATGTAGGAATATCCAATTTATAAATTCCAAATTCCAAAACTGCTGTGTTTTGAACTTCTCCAATTTTGAAAAATTCAATATCATTAGCTTTTAATCTCGCTTCAACTGCTTCGTTTGAGTTGGCTTGGAATACGATTCCGATGTTTTCTGCGAAAAGGATTTTCAATAAGTCTTTTTCCGCGAAAGCGCTGAAATCAATTTTTGCTCCCAAATTCACATCAGCAAAACACATTTCTAATAAAGTGGTGATTAAACCACCGCTTCCGATATCGTGTCCAGCTAAAATTTGATTTTCAACGATTAATTCCTGAATCGTATTAAATGCATTTTTGAAGAAAGTCGAATCTTTAATAGTAGAAGTTTCGTTTCCAATTGCATTTCTAATTTGTGCAAAAGATGAACCTCCAAGTTTGAAATCATCTTGAGACAAATTAATATAATAGATTGAATCTCCGTCTTTTTGTAAAACAGGCTCTACTACTTTTTTAATATCTGTACAGTTTCCAGCAGCAGAAATAATTACCGTTCCCGGTGCAATTACTTCGTCATTTGGATATTTTTGTTTCATCGAAAGTGAATCTTTTCCAGTTGGAATATTGATTCCCAATTCGATTGCAAATTCAGAACAAGCTTCAACAGCAGCGTATAAACGAGCATCTTCACCTTCGTTTTTACAAGCCCACATCCAGTTTGCAGAAAGAGAAACCCCTTTTATTCCGTTGATAATTGGAGCCCAAACTAAGTTAGATAACGATTCTGCAATAGCATTTCTAGAACCAGCAGCAGGATCAATCAAAGCAGCGATAGGAGCATGCCCGATAGAAGTTGCAATTCCTTCTTTTCCTAAATAGTCCAATGCCATTACACCAACGTTGTTCAAAGGCAATTGTAACGGACCTGCAGTTTGCTGTTTTGCTACTTTTCCTCCAACGCAACGGTCCACTTTGTTAGTTAACCAGTCTTTAGATGCAACCGCTTCTAAACGTAAAACGTCTTTTAAATACGATTCGAAATCTGCTGCATTGTAAGCAACGTCAGCATATTTTCTATCAACAGTTTTGTCTGTCATGATCGTTTTTGGAGAACTTCCGAAGAAATCTTCCAAAGCATAATCCATTGGTTTTGAACCGTTAGATTGTGATTGGAATGTAAAACGGTGATCGCCCGTAACATCTCCAACTTCGTACATTGGCGAACGCTCTCTATCAGCAATTCTTTGTAATGTATCGATATCTTTTTGACCAATAACCAATCCCATTCTTTCCTGAGATTCGTTACCAATAATTTCTTTTGCAGAAAGCGTTGGGTCTCCAACTGGTAATTTATCTAAATCGATTAGACCTCCAGTTTCTTCCACCAATTCAGAAAGACAGTTTAGGTGTCCGCCCGCACCGTGATCGTGAATCGAAACAATTGGGTTATTGTCGCTTTCTACTAAACCACGAATCGCGTTTGCAGCACGTTTTTGCATTTCTGGATTAGAACGCTGAATCGCGTTTAACTCAATTCCTGAACCGAAAGCTCCAGTATCTGCAGAAGAAACTGCAGCACCACCCATTCCGATTCTATAATTTTCTCCACCCAAAATAACGATTTTATCGCCTTCTTTTGGTTTGTGTTTAATTGATTGATCTACTTTTCCGTAACCAATTCCACCCGCTTGCATGATTACTTTATCGTAACCAATTTTTCTGTTTTCTTCTTCATGTTCGAAAGTTAAAACAGAACCTGTAATAAGCGGCTGGCCAAATTTATTTCCAAAATCAGAAGCTCCGTTTGAAGCTTTGATTAAAATATCCATTGGCGTTTGGTACAACCATTTTCTTTCTTCAACTGCATTTTCCCATTTTCTGTCTTCGTTCAAACGAGAGTAAGAAGTCATGTAAACCGCAGTTCCAGCTAATGGCAATGAACCTTGACCACCAGCTAAACGGTCACGAATTTCTCCTCCAGATCCTGTTGCAGCTCCGTTGAAAGGCTCAACTGTTGTTGGGAAATTGTGTGTTTCGGCTTTTAAAGAGATAACCGAATCAAATTCTTTTACTTCATAAAAATCTGGTTTGTCAGCAGATTTTGGTGCAAATTGCTGCACTTTTGGTCCTTTTACAAAAGCAACGTTGTCTTTGTAAGCAGACACAATATCGTTAGGGTTTTCCTGAGATGTTTTTTTGATTAATTTGAAAAGAGAAGTTTCCTTTTCTTCGCCATCAATTACAAATGTTCCGTTGAAAATTTTGTGACGGCAGTGCTCTGAATTCGCCTGAGAAAAAGCAAAAATTTCAGAGTCAGTTAATTTTCTTCCAAGTTTTGCTGAAAGATTGTTTAAGTAATCAACTTCTTCTTCGCTTAAAGCTAAACCTTCAACTTTGTTGTAAGTTGCAATATCTTCAATCTCCAGAATTGGTTCTGGCTGAATGTTGATAGTGAAGATTTCTTGATCTAATTCATTGAATTTTTGGAATAACATTGGATCAAAATCAGTGAAATCTTCTGTTGCAGGATGAAATTCTTCGATTCTGATGATACCGTCAATACCCATGTTTTGAGTAATTTCTACAGCATTTGTACTCCAAGGTGTGATCATAGTGGCGCGTGGACCAACAAAAAAGCCTGCCAGTGCAGATTTTTCGATCTTGTTTGCATCGGCAAAAAGCCAGTTTAATTTTGAAATGTCTTGAGCTGAAATTTCGTTTTGCGTTTGTACGGCAAAAACAGTTTTGCTTTGGTTTTCAAAGAAATGGATCATTTGTGTAGTTTGTTGTATTGAGCTGCAAATTTAATGTAAATAAATAGTAAGCGCAAATTTGGAAACTGTTCTTTAAAAAAAAGTTGAAATTGCTTTTTTCTTGCAGAATTATTTTTTTCTGCCACGAAGGCGCTAAGGCGCAAAGTTTTTTTTATTCTAAACAGGTGAAGGTTTTTATTTTTAATGGATTGTCGTGATTTTACCTTTTTTTTATGAACTGGAATTTAATTAATACTGCTAAATCATGGCTCTCGCAGATTTTGCAGATTTTGCGGATTTTTTTCATTTGGAAGGGCTGAAAAAGTTTTATTTCACGCAGATTTGCTCAGATTTTAGCAGATTTTGCTAGATTTTTATTTTAAAATCTGCTAAATCTACGTGG
>NZ_JBSKGP010000011.1:0-233674 GCF_054075165.1 Flavobacterium erigeronis
ACGAAATGATTAAAAAAGTTTCACGCAGATTTATAAAGATTTGAGCAGATTTTATAGATTTTTATTTTAAAATCTGCGTAAATCTTTGTGCGGTTTAATAATCTACTTTATCTGCTAAATCTGCGAGAAAAAAATATGCGCATTTCAAAAAATAAAAAAAGCGACAAAAATTGCCGCTTTTTTCGTTAACCTATAATTATAATTATTCGATGATTATTTTTTTAGTCACAGTTTTTTCTGCTGTAGTAATTTGAACTACGTAGATGCCTTTTGGTAGATTTCTTACTGAAATTTCCGAATCTGAAGTGTTTAGTTTTTCGAATACTTTTTGTCCTGTAAACGAAATAATTTCTATAGAATATGATGTTGAACTTCCATAACCAATATTGAAATTCCCATCAGAAGGATTTGGATAAATGGCGATTTCGTCTGTACTAACTTTTTCTTCAATTTCGGCAATTTCAACCATTTTGCTTGCTAGGTTGTTGCAGGTATCTTGTGAGAAAGAATCCCATTGCGCACTTAAATTGAATGTAGTGCTCGGAGACGTTACAGTCGATTTTCGTCTTAGAGTCAGATCGATGGCAAAATTGGAAGTTCCGCCATTGAATGTTCCGATTATATCAATTAAAACACCATTTTTAAATAAACCGACAGCATCATTTCCGTTAAAAGTTAATTCGGTTGCAGTGGTAGAAATATTGGCGGCGCTGGTAGAAAAACAGCTCGACGACATAGAACTGTTTACAATTACAAATTTACTTCCTGTTGTCAAAGTACCGCTCAATGCCAAACCTGTACTCCAAGAACCTGCGCCATTAGTTTGTTTTTTGATCGTATAAGCCGATAAGTTTACAGAACTTCCAGTATTGTTGGCAATTTCTAATGCTTTATTGTTTCCAGAACCTTCAATGTATTCAGAGAAAAGAAGATCGGTTGCCGTTCCTGTTCCGCTACTGTTTGTTGTAACGGAAATAGTGTTGCTTGAGGCCGAAGTATTTCCTGCTGCATCTTTCGCTTTTACATAAATAGAATAACTTGTCGAAGCTGTTAATCCTGTTATAGTTGCTGTAGTTCCTGAAACAGTGGTTTTTAAAGCACTATTTGCATAAACATCATAACCCGTAACGGCTACATTGTCTGTAGATGCCGTCCAGCTTAAAGAAATCGAGGTGGCTGTTTTGGTTGTTGAAGCTAAACTTGCAGGTGCAGTCGGTGCTTGAGTATCTCCAGAAGGTGTTCCGCCCCAAATTTGATTTACATATTCAGGATGATCAATAAACGGATTTCGATTGTTTTGACGTGCATAAATAGCATTGTTTCTAGCAATTTCTCTTGCGCTTACAGGATCTTGCGCGTGCCAAGCCAATAGCAGATTTAGAAAAGCTGTTGTGAAAACCTGATTGCTAGAACCATTAAACATCGGATAAGAATAACCAGTAACGGTATTTTCATAACGCGTTGCAAAATAAAAATACATTCTGGCAATATCGCCTTTAAAAGCATTGATAGGTTCGAAAACGGTTCCTGAATATCCAGAAACGGCACTTGAGCCTAATTTGCTTCCATTTTGAGAAGTGTAGGTTGCTGAACTTACATTTCCGTGTGGATAATTGGAACGTATTCCGTTTACTTTTCCATCAGTTGGTGTAATAAAATGGGCGTCGGCAACCATTGGCGATTGCTCATTAAAAACAGATTGCGGAATAATATGCTCCCTATTGTAGCAATCTCCTTCAACCGAATAACTGCCACATCGCTGAGTCGTTCCCGTAGTATAGGTATATGGATCTGATCCCGAAGGATTTTCAGAATACATGTCTAAAATTGTTCCGTCGTTTTCGTAAAAACTATCGACATCAGAAGTTAGGTAAGTGGTGTAAAGTCCGGCGTAACCATTGTTAGTATGGTCTTTAATAATGTTATACAATTGTGTTTTCAAAGTATAACCCGTTCCTGTTGCGGTATTGTAATATCCAGATGGAATCTGAGCAAAACCAATTGCAGTAAACAGCAATAACAATAAATAGTAGTTTTTTTTCATAATAATAGTTTTAAAGATTTGGTTGAGAATTGAAATTTTAATCTTTTTAAATGGTTGAATTTTAAAAAGTTAAAATATCGTTCAATCAAATTTACTATTTTAATGAATTCGAAATGTTAAGTGATGTTTAATTTTAGAGATGTTTTCTTACGGTAATTATTTAAACCATATAAGTCATGTAAGTTTATTTAAAAAATTGGAGTTTAAAAAAAAACTTAATTTTCTTATATCACTTATATGGTTAGAAAAAACTTATTTTGGGAATTCAGCGCTTTGGTAAGCGCCCAAATCTGGTGGAGAAGTTCTCGTAACTCCTAAAATATCAGTTGGAATGATGTATGCCTGATTCCCTTTCGCGAAAGCGGCAGAAGTTTTATCAATATTGAATTTATTTTCAGCAGCATTATAAAACTTCGGATTTTCATTCAAAATAATATTGTTATAATGCTCTGTATCCGTTTTGAATTGATACAACGGATTTGTTGTAGAACTGCTGAATTTCAATAAACAATTATTCAGTTGATAAACAAAGGCTGCAGCTGTATTTTTATCTAAATTGAGTTCGTTTGTCGCAGAGCCATAAATAATGCAGTTATTAAAAGTAGCATTTGTCAGTGGATTGGTTTCTGGAGTTGCGCCTGCCAAAGCATTGCTTAAATTCACTGCAAATTGAACGCCGCCAGACCAATTGTTGTTAAATGTGCAATGCGTAAAGCTGTAATTTCCGCCGTAAACACAAGATAAACTCGCTAGTCCAGCATGATTTATAACAATGTTTTCTCCCGTAATCCGTTCATTTTGAGCTAAAATTCCGTATTCGGCACAATTGTAAATTTGAGTGTTTTTAATTTGAATCGGATTCAGCGCACTTCTAAAATCTAAACCTATAACGGCATTTTTTAAAGTTAGATGATTTATAAAATGATTGGCGCTACCTTTTTCAAAAATAACCGATTTCCACTGTCCAGGAATATCAGAATACATAGATTCTAAACGATAGCCTTCAAAAATAATTTCATTTTCAAGTTTGTCAGTTGCAGAAGCCTTTCCGTTAATTTGCAGCGAAGCATTTTTGCCAACATACAAACCAGAACTAGCATGAAAATGTACCCTTGAACCAGCTTCAAAAATTATGGTTTTATTCTCTGGAACTCCTGCGTATCCATAAATAACATACGGTTTTTCATTTGTAAAAAGAAGTTCATTTCCGTTTGTTGGATCATTTTCACTCAAATAAAATCCGTCAACATCTTTGCCGTCGATTTTAATTTTTTCTTTAGAACCGTCAGGATTTTGGTTTGGATATAAAAAGACAGCGTCCTGAATTAAAGTTACCAAAGCGACTTCTTGAAGATTGGTGCCGCTGTCAAATTGGATTTCATCGGTATATAAAAAATCGTCTGGATTGGCGTCTGTAATATCTGCTGTGGTTTCTATAAAAATGTACAAACTGTCTTTCGCCAAAAGCGTGACATTATTAAAAATCTTTCCGTTGTTTCCTGTCATTCCGTCAACGGTCATTCTATATTTAGAACTTAAACCTTTTTTGAATTGCACAACCGGAATCGAGATATCATTTTTACTCTGATTGTAAACTTTTAGCTGGTAAGTGCTAGAACCAATATTTTTGAAAACAGTATCTAAATAAACGGTGTCTTTCGAAAACTTTAAATCTCCTGTGCTGGCAACAGTATCAAAATCAGTTCGGCAAGAGCTGAAAGCCAGAATTATTCCGAAAATAAAAAGTAAAAAGTATTGACGCATTTAGATAGTTTTTTTGCCACAGATTAAAAGGATTAAAATGATTTTTTGCTTGGTGCATAAAAAAAATAATCTGTGAAAATCTGTGTAATCTGTGGCAAAAAGCCAAAGATTGATTTTAATTGTTTTTGTAAAAATAGCAAAAAACTGACAAGTTTGAAGTTGAATTTTAAATTTTAGAATCCGATTTTAGATTTATGTCTTATCTTTCTTTAATTTTACGATTTTAAAGTTTATTTTAATGAATTATACAAAAGAACAGATTTTGGCGCGCTGCAATGAGTTTTCAAAAAACACATTGATGGAGACGCTAAAAATTGAATATATCGACGCTGGAGAAGATTTTTTAACTGCAAAAATGCCTGTAAATCCAAGTGTTCACCAGCCAATGGGATTATTGCACGGAGGCGCTTCTGTAGCTTTGGCAGAAAGCGTTGGAAGTGCAGCTTCTTTCTTTTTTATCAATCCGAAAGAGCAGGAGGTAAGAGGTATCGAAATTTCGGCAAATCACCTGAAAAGTATTCGTGAAGGTTATGTTTTTGGTACAGCCAGAATTATTCACAAAGGAAGAAGTCTTCATCTTTGGGAAATTAGAATTACCGATGAAGAAGGAAACTTGGTTTCGCTTTGTAAACTGACGAATATGGTTTTGGATAGAAAGAAAAGCGAATAAATCATGAATTCATTTTTCTTAAAAATTAAAAATCATAAAGAACAAAATTTACCTTTTGTTCTTTATTCAAAACTCAATACAGCAAACTACATTGGGATTTTACAGCAGAATGCCATTTTAAATACCGTTTCGGATTATAGTGAAAAAGGTTTTGTTTTTGCTTCTTTTGACGAAAAACAGCTGATTTTAATTCCTGAGAACGAATCGGAAATTATTACTGCAGAAAAAGAAACGACTTCTTTTGAACCAATCGAAATTGACGATTTGAATTTTGATCCTGAAGCGAAATTTCAATATGAATATTTAGTGGCGCAAGGAATTCAGGCGATTAAAAACGAAGAATTTAAAAAAGTAGTTTTATCGCGAAGTGAAGAAGTGCCTTTAGCTGAATTTGATTTTATTGAAATTTTTCAGCACTTGGTTCAGCTCTATCCTGCTACTTTTTGTTATTGTTTCTTTCATCCTAAAATTGGACTTTGGATGGGGGCAACTCCAGAAAAACTGCTAAAAGCAAACGGAAATGTTTTTGAAACTATGGCTTTGGCGGGAACGCAGAAAGACAATCAGGAAACAGAAATCGTTTGGCAGCAAAAAGAAAAAGACGAACAGCAATTTGTGACTGATTTTATTGTAAAACGCCTTCGCGAATTTACAGCTTCAGTTGTGGTTTCTGAACCTTACAGCTTAAAAGCGGGATCGATCTGGCACATAAAAACCGATATTTCTGGGGTTTTAAAAGACAATTCAACTTTGGAAGAAGTGATTGATACTTTGCATCCAACACCAGCGGTTTGCGGACTTCCGAAAAAGAAATCAAAAGCATTTATTTTAGAAAATGAAAACTATGATAGAACTTTTTACACCGGTTTTTTAGGGGAACTAAATAGCACTTTCGCAGGAAATAATTCAAGTTCTGATTTATTTGTAAATTTACGCTGCATGCAGATTCAGGAAGAAAAAGCGATTTTGTATATGGGCTGCGGTATTACAAAAGAAAGTATTCCAGAAAAAGAGTGGGAAGAAAGTGTCAATAAATCGATGACGATGAAGAGAGTTTTGAAGTTATAAGTTATGAATTATGAATGATTGTCTCCCTGAGCGATCCCGAGGCTTCGGGAGAAGGGCACAAAGGTCTTCGACTCCGCTCAGCCTGACAATGCATAGAAGTTGAAACAAAATTAACCGCAAGAACGCAATGTTCGTTTGATGTAAATATAAAAAAGCAAAGTTCGTAAAGCTCTGCATTGATAAAGCTTTGCGAACTTTTTTAAACATAATAATAAATAAAAAAAACTTAGCGCACTTTGCGTTAGTTTATATCATTTCAGGATTTAGTTTCCAATTGGCAACTTGAAACATGAAACCTGAAACAAAAACAAACAAAAAAACATGAAATTAGATATATTAGCCTTTGGGGCACACCCAGACGATGTAGAATTAGGTTGTGCTGGAACTATTTTAAAAGAAGTTTCTCTAGGGAAAAAAGTAGGTATTGTTGATTTGACGCGCGGTGAATTAGGAACACGCGGAACAGCAGAAACTAGAGATCAGGAAGCAAAAGATGCTGCGGAAATTTTAGGCGTTGTTGTACGCGAAAATTTGCGCATGCGTGACGGATTTTTTGTTAACGATGAAAAGCATCAATTGGAAGTCATAAAAATGATTCGTAAATATAAACCAGAAATTGTATTGTGTAATGCAATTGATGACCGTCATATCGACCACGGAAAAGGAAGCAAATTGGTTTCTGATTCTTGTTTTTTATCTGGTTTAATGAAAATAGAAACTACTCTTGATGGAGAAAAACAGGAAGCTTGGCGTCCAAAAGTAGTTTACCATTATATTCAATGGAAAAATCTTACTCCAGATTTTGTGGTAGACATTACCGGATTTGAAAAAAAGAAAGTAGAAGCAATTTCTGCCTATAAAACCCAATTTTACGACCCGAATTCAAAAGAACCTGCAACGCCAATTACAAGTAAAAACTTTTTTGAAAGCCTAAATTATCGTGCGCAGGACTTAGGAAGACTGGTTGGAAAAGATTTTGCAGAAGGTTTTACAGTTGAAAGGTGTTTGGCAGTCAATAGCTTAGAAAATTTGATTTAATTTTTATAAAAATTTTTCATTTTTTTCTTTGTAGAACTGAACCTTTGTTCTATATTTGCACTCGCTAAGCAGAAAAATGGTGGTTGTAGCTCAGCTGGTTAGAGTAGCGGTTTGTGGTGCCGCGGGTCGCCGGTTCGAACCCGGTCAGCCACCCAGATTTAAAGCCTTGAAGAAATTCAAGGCTTTTTTTGTGCTTTTATGTTTTGGGAACCATATAAGTTCATTTAAGTGATTTGAGTTTTGTTTTTTTTAAAGAAGAATCTTTAAGAGAAATGTTTGTAACAATTCATATGTTCAGCTTCTAATATGTTCTTTCTCCCGTTTAGGAAAACAACAATATGGCTTCGAAAAAAAACTTATATAACTTATATGGTTTATAAAAAAAAGCACGACGATTAAGTCATGCTTTTCTGGTGGTTATTATATTTGGTTTATGTATTATCGAATTTCTTCAAATGTAGTGCCTTGCGTGATATCTCCGCTTTTAAAACCTTTATTAAACCAATACATTCTTTGTTCTGATGTTCCGTGGGTAAAAGAATCAGGAACGACATGTCCTTGCATTTTGCTTTGAATAGCATCATCACCAACGGCATTTGCTGCGCTTAAAGCTTCTTCGATATCTCCAGTGTCTAGATTTGCTTGATTATAGTGTGTCCAAACTCCAGCATAAAAATCGGCTTGTAATTCTAATGCTACAGATAATTTATTGGCTTCTGCCTCACTTTTTCCTTGCTGCATTTGACGCATTTTAGAAGACGTCCCCATTAAAGTCTGAATGTGATGTCCAATTTCATGTGCAATAACGTAAGCAATGGCAAAATCGCCCCCTTTTGCACCAAATCTACTTTTTAATTCTTCAAAAAAAGCTAAGTCCATATACACTTTACGATCGCCAGGGCAATAAAAAGGCCCAGAAGCAGATGATGCGCCGCCACAGGCTGTTTGTACAGAACCTTTGAAAAGAACTAATTTTGGTTTTTCGTAGGTCATACCATGTTCAGCAAAAATTTTGCTCCAAATGTCTTCGTTGTCCGCTAGAACAACTCTAACAAAATTACCCATTTCTTCATCTTCCTTGCTTAAAGGAGCTGCAGCTTCGGTTTGTTGCTGTCCGCCTTGCATTTGTTCTAAAATTGGGGCTATTTGCTGACCCGTTTCACCACCAAAAACATTCAGCAGTAAAATAATAATCCCAATAACGCCACCGCCGACTAGTGCTTTGCCACCGCCAGAAATTGATCTTCTGTCTTCTACATTGTCACTTTGTCTTCTGCCTTGCCATTTCATATTGAATTGTTTTTTAACTTGTTATTAAAACCTTGTACGAATTTAGAGATTTTTTATGATAAATTTCACAAACAGGACATTTAGTTTTCAGCCGTTCTTAGAGTTTTGAGTTTGAGGCTATTTGTACGGCAGAAACCAATTATCCTAGCCATTTTACTAAAGCTTCTTCAACAGTTCCTTTCATAATAGGTTTAGAAATATAATCATCCATTCCGGCAGAAATACATTTGTTTCGCTCTTCTTTTTCAGCACCTGCGGTAACTGCGATTATCGGAATGTCTCGCCCTTTTTTGGTGTTTCTAATGGCTTTTGCAGTTTCATACCCATTCATAATCGGCATTTGGATATCCATAAAAATAATTGTCGGATTGATTTTTTCAAATTGCTGAATGGCTTCGTATCCGTTTTCGCATTCGAAAATAAAAGCATTATTGTAGAGATTTTTTATAATGGTTTTAAGAAGGAGCATGTTCACCTTATTATCTTCAACAATTAAAAAAGTGATGTTACTGTCGCTCGTTTCAATTTCATTAGAATCGACATTGATATTTAAACTTTTGAGTTCGGCATTGTATTTATCATTAATGCTTTGGTTGCTTGTTTTTAAGTTTAAATCAAAGAAAAAAGTACTTCCTTCGTCAATTTTGCTTTCTAGCTGTAAACGGCTTTCCATCAAAGCAAGCAACTGATTGGATATGGTTAAGCCTAAGCCAGTTCCTCCAAATTTTCTTGTTGTAGAGCTGTCTTCCTGCAGAAAAGCTTTGAATATTTTCTTCTGATTTTTTTCAAGAATACCAATTCCAGTGTCGACTACGGCAAAACGAATAAGACAATTGTTATTTTGTTTTTTTTCTAAAAGAGTGACATTTAATTTTATAGAACCCTCGGTTGTAAATTTCACCGCATTTGAAAGCAGGTTTATCAAAATCTGTTTGATTCGAACCATATCTGTCCAAATATAGTTTGGAACATCGGGATCAATATTCAGTTCAAGTTCCAGATTTTTTCTGTTAGACTCGTAAACAATTAAATCAAAAACTTGTCCTAAGATTTTTTTAATATCGTATAAATCAATAAAAAGTTCGAGTTTTCCAGCTTCAATTTTCGAAAAATCTAAAATATCATTTATAATTTCAAGAAGAGAATGAGCCGACTGGTTAATTGTGGTCATGTATTTTTCTTGAATTTCTTCCAAATCCGTTTTCATTAATAGGTGTGTAAAACCAATAATTCCGTTTAGTGGAGTTCTGATTTCGTGAGACATATTAGCCAAAAAGTCAGATTTTGATTTGTTTGCCGCTTCTGCCAGCTGTTTGGCTTTTATGGCATCTTCGATTTCTTTTTTGCTTGTAATGTCAAAATAAATTCCGCCGACAAATTCAATCTCATCATCTCGTTTAATTACGTCTCCAAATTCTTCTATCCAAATAAACTCACCGCTTTTGCGCTTAATGCGATACACATTATGCAAAGGCATTCCGTTTTGTAAATTATCAATTTGGTTGTTAATTACTTCTTCTTTATCATCAGGATGAATTAACGAGAGAAAAGACAAATTATTTTCGATAAACTCGGATTTTGAATATCCCGTCAGGTTTAAAACTTCGTCGTTTAAGAATATTTTGGTCGAAAAAGCATCAAATTTAGATAGATAAACTGTTCCTGGAATGTTGTTGGCAATCAGTTTGAATTTTTCTTCACTTTCAATGATTTTAGTTTCATTTCGGTTTCGTTCTAAAGCAGATGAAATATTATTTGCTAAGACTTGAAAGATATTAATTTCGTCTTCAGACCATTTTCTTTCCACTGTACAGTCATCAAAACCAATAAAACCACTGAAAATATCGTTAATATAAAGCGGTAAAATTAAAATAGATTGTATTTCGTTAGCAATCAGTAGATTTTTGAAGAAACCGTCAGAAAGATTTCTAGTTAATGTATTAACGATTTTTCTTTGCGATGCGGCCTCGTAAATTTCTTTCAGATTTTCTTCAGACATAAGACGAAGCGGAGTAATCTGATGCGTAACGCCCTCACGAGACCATTTGTATTTTTGGCTCACTACATTATAAATGGCATCTTTTTCGTAGTAATACATGTGGTCAACCTTCGCTGCTTTTCCAATAATGTTGTACGTTTCCTGAAACATTTGGTGAGTGGTTTTGCTAAGCAGGAATTTTTCGGTGCATAAAGAAAGCGCAGACAAAAGCTGACTTTTGAGTTCTAATTTTCTTTCTGCCTCTAAACGCATTTGAGAAGAAATGGCAAGTGAAATTACATCTGAAATAGTTCTGGCATAATTGATGTCTTCATTGTCCCATTCTCGTTTTTGTTCGGTGCTTTCAAAACAAGCTACGCCAGCCAATTGACCCGTAAGGAAAATTGGCACATCAAGCATTGACTTAATGTTGTTTTTGGTAAAGTAAAGTTTTTCAAATTCAGAGGTTTCCAGTTTATTGAATACATCTGGCGCATTAATAATCGCTTTGTTGTTTAATGTTTCAAAATAAATAGGATACGATTCTTTTTTTAGAATATTCTTATCGTTTAAGCTTTGATTGTCAAGACTGAATAGATTTTTGCAAGTGATTAAATCATTATCATATTTCCAGAAACTTATACGATTGACTTGACTTATTGTAGCGGCTTCTTTTAATATTAAATCAATAACCGTGTTTAATTGGTCATACTTGCTAAAATCGGTTGTAGATAATTTTTTGGTCGAACTATTATAGGCCTCAATTTTTTTAAGACGTCTTTTTTTCTCGTTTTCGATATTTTTTTTCTCTGTAATATCCCTTGCAATTCCAGAAAATCCGATCGTTAATCCCAAGTCATTTTTACGGACAATGATTTTTTGTGAAATCCAGATTTCTTCACCATTTTTTTTTAGAATCGGAATTTCAATAATTGGGTAATTACTTTCATTAAGGACCAGATTTTCATAAAAATCTACGGCGCTGCTGATATAATTTTCGTGGATAAAATTGGAATAATGTTTTGTAATGATTTCGTTTTCGGGATAGCCAAGTGCTGAAATTCCGAATTCGTTTATAAAAGTAAAATGGCCTTCAGCATCAATTTCAAAAATAATATCCGTCGCTGTCTGAATTAAATTTTTGTACTGATCTTGAACAATTACCTGTTCTGTAACATCTTGTCCAATACTGATAATTAAATCGTCTGAGAACTTTTTATCTTTCCACTGAATGTATTTGTATTCGCCGTTTTCGGTTTTTAATTTTCTAATGTAAAGCTTATTTTCTTGATTTCCAGCTACATTTATATTTCCTTTTGATTCAGGATCTTGGGTCAACTCCCAGAATTTTAACCCCATTACTGCATCAGGCTGATATCCTAAAATTGGGGTTATGGTTTCGCTACAAAATAGTATTTCTCCTTTTTGGTTGGATGCAATTGTAAGCGAGTTTCCTTTATGGACAATTTCGCTTGCAAACCTAAAATTGTCACGATTGTTTAATAAAACCGCATATTTTACCTGATTTATAATGAAAATCAGTATGCAGAAGTTGAGCAGTAAAATAGAAGATTTTATAGGGATGAGATGAAAGGCTAACGTGACAATTAAAAAAGTAAACGTTAAAGCAACAAAAAGCCAGTAAATTTTTATGGGTTTGAGAATGTTGTACGAAAAGAAAAAAGAAATCAAGAAAACGATGATAGGAACAACATCGTTTCTTAAATTAACAATATTGTAGGCAACGTAACTGATATAAATAAAAAAACAGAAGATAAAAATCTGCTGAATTTGATCGCGAAGCCACTTGATTTTGTCTGTTATCGCATAAGTAATTAGAACAAAAACACCTATTAGAACATTTACAACCAATAGGCTTTTTGGTCTAATTTTGAAGATTTCGTTTATAATTTCAATAACAATTACCGCAATACCAAAAAACAAAATATAAAGCTGGTATTCTCTGCTAACAGTTTCGTGTTCTTTCTTTTTTTCGATGAAATTTCCAATTTTAGATTTAATTCTAAAAAATTGGTAAATCAGCAGTGAAAGAAAAGCAAAAAGCGATAATCCTAAAACAAAAAGTTTATGATTATTGTAATAAATGATGTCGGAATTGAATACATACCATCCGGTCATAATTGATTCAAAGGCACTTCCAGCAGTGGAAATTCCTGAAATAACCGAATTGAAAAAACTACAGTTTGCGGCCATAGAATTTGGGGTATGTTGGTTTAGTAAATAGGGTTTTGAAAATTCTTAAAGAGAAGTGGTTAGATTCTCTGCGAAATAAGAATTTTCTATTTTAATCTACATCGTATCTTCCAATAGAATCAATTGAATCTTCTTCTTCCGAATCTGTTCCAAAAATGGCAAAATAAGTTGCGTAAATCATAGAGCTATTAAAAACAACGGTAAAAATGATTCCGACACAGCAGCCGATAAAGCCGACCATTGAACCAAGAAAACCTATGATGAAAAAAGCAAATATGTTAATCGGATTTTTTGTAACGATAATAATGCTGGATTTTATAGCATCGAATGCTTTAAGATTTCCGAAAACAATTAACGGAATCGATAGATACATAAAAAAGGAAACAGTAAACGAAATTATATTCCCGACAAATAACACGCCCAGACTATCAATTAAATTGGCAAGAGCCGTTCCTAGCAGTGCAGGAATAAATGCTGCAACAAAAATTTGCCCAAAATAAGGAGATTTGTAATAGCTGAAAATAGTTGAAACATTAAATTCTACATCTTTATCTGCTGAATCTGCCATTTTTAGAAAACCTGCGCCAAAAGGAGCTGTAATTCCTGCCACTACAGAAACAGCGACGGTTTGGATAACAAGCTGAATGGCAGTAAATTCTTGGTTTTCAAAATTCTGAATAAAATCTTTAGTCAAGGCCTCGGCTCCAAAATAGGCAATCATGATGCCCATAAAAGCTATGGCGGCAATAATTGAAAATACTAAGATGATAAGCCCAGAGTAAAGAGCTATTTTTTTATAATTTTCGAAAGCGTGATTAAAAACTGTAGCAAAATCAAGGGAATAGCCATTTTTTTTAATGTCCTCAATTTGGTTAAGTGTAGATTTCATTTTAATGTAAAATTGTTTTATAGACTTGTACTATTTGAAAGGTATCTTGACGTAAATATAGTATTTTTAATCAATTCCGTATCAAAATCTACAAAACATTCCGAAATGTTTTTAACTGATTTATAGCCAGTCTAAAACTCGTTTTATGGAAGCCAATTTATCCTTGTAAGGCGCATAACGCATAGGCAAATCGAGCCAGTTTCCTTTTTTTACAATTGCTTTATGATGAGAAAAAGTGTCGAAGCTTAATTTACCATGATAAGCACCGATTCCGCTGTGTCCGACACCGCCAAAAGGCAGTCTTTTATTAGAAAAATGAACAACAGTATCGTTGATGCACCCGCCTCCAAAAGAGTATTTTGAAATTAATTGCTGCGAAAATGAATTATTTTCACTAAAAATATAAAATGAAAGAGGTTTCTCATAACGGCTCACGACCTTTTCAATGTCATTTTCATTCTCATAAACCAGTATTGGCAAAATTGGTCCAAAGATTTCTTCTTTCATAACGGCACTGTCCAAATCGGGTTCTTCAAGAAGGGTAGGAGCAATGTAAAGTGAATTGGCATCACTTTCTCCGCCAAACAAAACGTGTTCGTTTTGAATCATATTGGTCAATCGAAACCAGTTTTTGGTATTTATAATTCGAGCAAAATCGGGCGATTTGTCTATTTTTTTTCCGTAAGCCTTAATGATTTCTTCAATTAAATAAGAAATGAAATTGACCTTCATGTTTTTCTGAATCAGAATATAATCGGGTGCGATGCAAGTCTGTCCAGCATTAATAAATTTTCCCCAGACAATTCGTTTGGCAGCAAGTTTTAAGTTGGCCGTTTCATCAACAATACAAGGATTTTTTCCGCCCAATTCTAGAGTTACCGGAGTTAGATTCTCTGCTGCTGCTTTTGCGACAATTTTGCCGACAGCAACGCTTCCTGTAAAAAAGATGTAATCCCAGCGCTGGGCCAGTAATTTATTAGAAACTTCGACTCCGCCTTCAAAAACTTCGACGTGATTTACATGAAATGTTTTTTCTATAATTTTTGCAATTATAGCAGATGTATGAGGTGTTAATTCAGAGGGTTTTAAAACAACGCGGTTTCCTGCTGCGACTGCGGCAACGAGCGGACATAAGGCAAGCTGAAAAGGATAGTTCCAAGGAGCTATAATTAATACATCTCCGTAAGGTTCTTTGTAAAGATAATCGCTAGAAGGAAAATTAAGCAGTGAAGGAAAAACGCGATCGGGTTTGGCCCATTTGCTAATGTTTTTTATAACGTCTTTCAGTTCTGAAATAACGTAATTGGTTTCAGTTAAAACAGCTTCGAACTCTGGTTTTTTAAAGTCATCATATAAAGCTTTTACTATTAAATCTTCACTTTTCTGAATATTATATAATAACTTCTTTAGAGTTTCCTTTCGATATTTGATGTTGCTTTTATAATCCATTTTCCGATTAGCTTGTTTTTTACTCTATGCAAGTTAATCGATAAAAATTAAAAAATTAACAATTAAATCATAAAATCATACCGCATTCCAAATTGGATCGTCTGGCGTTGGGGCAATAATTGTGATATCTTCTTTTGAAACAGGATGCACAAAAGTGAGTTTTCTAGCGTGAAGATGAATTCCGCCATCAGGATTGCTTCTATCTGCACCGTATTTTAAATCACCTTTAATTGGCGATCCAATAGCGCTTAACTGAGCACGAATCTGATGATGTCTTCCCGTATGCAAATTGATTTCCAGAGCAGTGTAATTCTGCAATTCTTTGATTATCGCATAATCTAAACTCGCTAATTTACTGTCAGGAATTTCTTTTAAATGCGCTTTAGAAGTATTGTTTTTTTCGTTTCTTTTTAAATAATGAACCAATTTTGCTTTTGCTTCTTTTGGTTTATTTTTGACAACCGCCCAATATGTTTTTTTAGTTTCCCGATTGCTAAACAATTCATTCATTCGCGAAAGCGCTTTACTCGTACGAGCAAAAACAACAATTCCAGTTGTCGGCCGATCCAAACGATGAATAACTCCTAAAAAAACATCTCCAGGTTTATTGTATTTTTCTTTAATATATTCTTTTACAATATCAGAAAGAGGTTTGTCGCCCGTTTTATCTCCCTGCACAATATCGCCAACACGCTTGTTAACCACAATAATATGATTGTCTTCGTGTAAAATTTGTAAATTATTTTTATTGGAAACTATTTTCAAAACCGATTTTTAGATTGTTGAATTTTAAAATTTTGAGAATTTTGGCTAAAGCCTTTTCGAAGCTTAAACAAAACCTCCAGCTAAAGCTGGAGGCAATTTATATTCTTAAACATTAAGTTTAAACTTTGCAACTTTGTCACTTTGCAACTTTGTCCCTAAGAAACTCAGCACCTTAGTACCTTAGCGGCTTTTCTAGTACTGTTCACTAGCATTAGGAAAATCACTAGCCTTAACATCTGCAGCATATTGGCCAATTGCTTTAGTCATTTCTTCGTAAAGATTTAAGTAGCGACGCAAGAAACGTGGACTGAATTCATTATTCATTCCCAACATATCGTGAATTACCAAAACCTGACCGTCAACACCGCCACCAGCTCCAATTCCGATTACAGGGATAGAAATGCTTTCTGCTACTTTTTTAGCCAAGTCAGCTGGGATTTTTTCAAGAACAACAGCAAAACATCCTATTTTTTCAAGCATTTGAGCGTCTTCAATTAGTTTTTCAGCCTCTTCCTCTTCTTTTGCACGAACGCTGTAAGTTCCGAATTTGTAAATAGACTGAGGAGTTAAACCTAAATGTCCCATTACTGGAATTCCAGCATGCAATATTTTTTTGATCGATTCTTTAATTTCTTTTCCGCCTTCTAATTTTACCGCGTGAGCACCGCTTTCTTTCATAATTCTGATCGAAGAACGCAACGCTTCTTTTGGGTCAGACTGGTAACTTCCAAAAGGCAAATCAACGACAACCAAACCTCTTTCTACAGCACGAACTACAGAAGAAGCATGGTAAATCATTTGGTCCAAAGTAATTGGCAAAGTCGTTTCGTGACCAGCCATTACGTTTGATGCCGAATCTCCAACTAAAATAACGTCAATACCAGCGGTATCAACAATTTTCGCCATTGTATAATCATACGCAGTAAGCATAGAGATTTTTTCTCCGTTGCTTTTCATCTCAATTAATGACTTTGTTGTGATTCTTTTATAATCTTTTTTTGCTACTGACATTTTCTTGTTTTTTTGATATTGTAAAAGTATTGAATAATTGTAAGATGAGAATCAGCAATAATAGAATATTTCGACAGAAAATAGTTTTCCGTCTTTAAATTCTAAACGAAATTGGCTGTCTTCCATTACAATAGAATAATTGTGCGGTGATTTTAGAGAAGCTTCAATATAAGTTCCATATTTTTCAATGAAAGCTTTTTCAGACAGCGTATGATCTAAAACCGCATTAGAATTTATAATGAATTTATTGTTTTCGTTTATAAAAACTTTGATGATTTCTCCTTGCTTTTGTTTTTCATCAACAGAGACTTCCAAATCTGGATAATAATAAAATAAATCGCTTAGATAAATACCGCATTCATCAGAAATCTTAGCTTTTTTAGAAGGATTTCCCATTGTTTTAATTAAATCAGTTTGCGAAATAGTAACCGATTTTGTTTTAAAACCTTTGAGCGAGTAATGTGATTTTTGTATGAATGCAATAATCTGTTCCGATAATTTGTGATTAGATAATGCTTTCGCTAAAGCCATATTGAGTTCGGTTTCAGCAAGTAATTTTGGATCATTGAGCTGTTTGATAACTTCATAATATCTTTGGTATGCAGGAATTAATTTAGAATAATCGCTATTCCAAGCCAGTTCTACAATTCTTTCGCTTACTGTTTTTCGTTCAGAAAGAGCGTTTTTATCTAAGGTGTCGAAATCATTTAATAAAGTATTAAAATCAGGTCTCGTACCAAGAAATTTTCTCAGTGTATATTTTGCAGATTCTTCATTCAGGCTTCCGCTAATATTGACCCATTCGTCTGGATTTAATGGGAGATAATTTACAGCAACAGGATCTCCAGTAAACAGAATTTCTCTAATTTTTGAGTTTTTATCTGGTAAAGCTCTGGCTTTTAATCCGGCAGCAAGAATAAAAAGATGATTTCCGCCGTAATACGCGTCGCCACCTTCAAGAATTGGATTTTTAGGGTCTTTAATTTTTACATCTTTTGCATTCAGGCTTTTCGCAATATATTTCTCCTGCACAAATCCTTCGTTCAAATTATCGGCTTGTATTTTGTACCAGCCATTTTCATTTTCAGATAGCAAGCGAATTTGAGCTCCATATTTAAAAAAGCCTAAAAAATCGGCATTTGTATTTGGAGAAATAAAAAGTCTTGTGTCAGAATTCAGAAAATAACGTTCTTGAGAATGCAGTAAAATAGAACAGAAAAAGAGTAAAAAGTAAAGTTTTTTCATGAATTTGATTTTGTGTTTTTAGCCACGAATTTCACGAATTACACCAATTTTTCAAACTTTTAAAAAAAATAAATTAGTGTAATTTGTGAAATTCGTGGCAAACTTAAATTTTAGCAGTCAGCCATATTTACGGCAATTGCAAGACCTCCTTCAGAAGTTTCTTTGTATTTTGAATTCATATCTTTTGCTGTTTCCCACATCGTGTTGATCACTTTGTCTAGCGGAACTTTAGCATTTTTAGAATCAGTTTCGAGAGCCAACTCAGCAGCATTTATCGCTTTAATCGCTCCCATTGTGTTTCTCTCAATACACGGAATTTGAACCAATCCGCCAATAGGATCGCAGGTTAAACCTAAATGATGTTCCATGGCAATTTCTGCAGCCATTAGAACCTGAGCAGGAGTTCCGCCCATTAATTCGCAAAGAGCCGCCGCCGCCATAGAAGACGAAACGCCAATTTCAGCCTGACATCCGCCCATTGCGGCAGAAATAGTAGATCCTTTTTTGAATATACTACCTATTTCGCCCGCAACCATCAAAAATTGTTTGATTTCTTTTTCACCAGCATTGTGGTTTTCAATCACCATATAATACATCAAAACGGCTGGAATTACGCCAGAACTTCCATTAGTAGGAGCAGTAACCACACGGCCTAGAGAAGCATTTACTTCATTCACTGCAAGTGCAAAACAGCTTACCCATTTTAGGATTTGGCGAAATTTAACTTCTGTTTTTCTAATCTCTTCCAGCCAGCTTTGCGGATCGGTATAATTTGATAAACCAATTAAGTTTTGGTGCATGTCAAAAGCTCTTCTACGTACGTGAAGTCCACCCGGAAGAATTCCTTCAGAGTGGCAGCCAATATACATACATTCGAGCATCGTATTCCAGATACGCATTAATTCAGAATGCACTTCGGCTTCTGGACGCATCGAAATTTCATTTTCATATACAATCTCAGAAATCGATTTGTTTTCTGTAACCGTATAATTCAATAATTCAGCTGCGTTTTGAACTGGATATGGAAAGGCGCATTTTATTACTTCTTTTGCTTTGGCATTGGTACGTTCTTCTTTCACTACAAATCCGCCTCCGATAGAATAGAAAGTCGATTCGTATTCCGAATCATCAGATTTGTAAGCTGTGAATTTCAATCCGTTGGCGTGAAAAGGAAGAAAATCTTTGTTGAAAACAATGTCTTGAAGAAAAAAGAACGGAATCACTTTCTGGTTACCCAAATTGATTTCGTTTGTGGTTTCGATTTTTTTAATAATTCCTGCAATGTCTTCTACAGGAATATATTCAGGATCTTGTCCGCTCAATCCGAGCATTACGGCAAGATCTGTTGCGTGGCCTTTTCCAGTTAAAGAAAGCGAGCCATATAAATCGACTTTTACTCTTGTGATATCGGCTAAAATTGCTTCGTCTTTCAGCTCTTCCAGAAAACGTTCTGCAGCGCGCCACGGACCTAAAGTATGTGAGCTTGAAGGGCCAACGCCAATTTTAAGCATATCAAAAACAGAGATACATTCTTCCATTGTTCAATTTTTGTTAAGACAAAGATAATCGAATAATGCAATGATGATTTCTTTTTTAATGTTAATCTTGCGTATTTGTTAAAATAAATATTAAAATTTAATAATTCGGCAACGAAATAAATTTAAAGCCTTAATATGCAGTTTACGTAAAAAGTTCACCATTTTTAGGTATTTTTGTAAAAGAACGAGTTATATTGCATACTTGATTCTTTAATATTAATACTTCATGGATTTTGTTTTAATTCTGAAAATGTCTTTTTACAAATATTAGTGCCAAAAGAAGATAAAGTTACCATATGATAGAATTTTTCAGACATCTATTACAAGAATTCGAATTACCTTTAAGCAACCCTGTATTGATCTTTTCGTTAATACTTTTTATAATTCTGCTTTCGCCAATTTTACTTAAAAAGATTAATATTCCAGGAATTATCGGACTTATTATTTCGGGTGTTATAATTGGACCGCACGGATTAAATATTCTAGCCAAAAACTCCGCTGTTGATTTGTTTTCGACAATCGGTCTTTTGTATATCATGTTTATTGCAGGACTTGAACTGGATATGAATGAGTTTAAAGCCAACAGGAACAAGAGTTTGCTTTTTGGTTTTTTTACTTTTATTCTGCCGCTTTCAATCGGTTTTCCAGTTTGTTTTTATTTGCTTCAATACGATTTTAATGCAAGTTTCTTAACGGCGAGCATGTTTGCAACACACACTTTAGTTGCATATCCTATTGTGAGCAAATTGGGAATTGCTAAAAATCAAGCGGTTGCCATTACAGTCGGCGGAACTATTTTGACTGATACAGCGGTTTTGATTATTCTGGCTGTAATTATGGGAAGCAGTCAAGGCAATCTAACTCAGGCATTTTGGGTTAAGCTGATAGTTTCCTTAGCCATTTTTTCAGCTATAATGTTTGTAATTATTCCGCGTGTTGCCAAATGGTTTTTCAAAAAATTAGAGAGTGAGAAACACGCCCATTATATTTTTGTGCTTTCGGTGGTTTTCTTTGCTGCCTTTTTGGCCGAAGTAGCAGGAGTGGAGCCGATTATTGGAGCTTTCGTTGCAGGTTTGGCGTTAAATCCGCTTATTCCGCATTCTTCTGCTTTGATGAATAGAATTGAATTTATCGGGAATTCGTTATTTATTCCATTCTTCCTGATTTCTGTAGGAATGTTAGTTGATGTAAGCGTTATTTTGAGCGGACCGACAGCTTTGATTGTTGCAGGAACTTTAAGCGTTGTGGCGATATTCGGAAAATGGATTGCGGCATTTTTTACTCAAATTGTTTTTAAATATACGAGAACCGAAAGACAGCTTATTTTCGGATTGAGCAGTGCGCACGCAGCAGCAACTTTAGCAGTAATTTTGGTCGGATATAAAGCAAAAATTTTAGATGAAAATATCTTAAACGGAACTATTATTCTGATTCTGATTACGTGTATCGTCGCTTCTTTTGCTACAGAAAAAGCAGCTAAGAAAATTGCAATCTGCGAAGAAGAAATTTCACCGCAAGATGCAGGAAAAGATCAGATTTTAGACGAACATATTTTGATTCCGCTGGCAAAAACTTCTGCGGCGGCAAGTTTATTGGATTTCGCACTTTTAATAAAAGATAAAAAATCCTCAAATCCGATTACTTTATTGACGATTGTTCCGAACAATAATCAGGCAGAAAAAAACATTTTAAAATACAGAAAAGCAGCTGATAAATTTGTAATTCAAGGATCGGCTTCAGAAGTAAAAATCAATACCATTGCCAGAATTGACCATAATCCAGCGAGCGGAATTGCGAGAACTTCTAAGGAAATTATGTCGGATATCGTCATCGTAGGCTGGCCAAGAAAAACGGGATTTATTGATAAAATCTTTGGAGAAAATGTAGATTCAATTATCAACAATGTCGATAAGAATTTGTTTATCTGCAGGTTTCAAAGAAATTTTATTGAAGAAAAAAGACTGGTTTTTATCTGTCCGCCATTTTCAGAAAGAGGAATCGGATTTCAGTTATTGTTACAGAAAATGTGCCGTTTGTCTCAGGAATTAAGTATTCCGATTGTAATTTATGCAGAATACAATACCCATCAGATGATTCAGCAAATTGCAACTAATTTGAAGCTTAATGCAAAATTAGGATTCAAAAGCATAATGGACTGGGAAGATTTTGAAGCTATTACAGATGAAATAAAACCAACAGATTTAGTGGTTTTCAACTTATCAAGAAAAGGTTCGGTTTCGTATCAGTCTATCTTTGATAAATTGCCTTCAAAATTCGAAAAATCATTTAGTGAAAACAATGTCATTTTGGTTTATCCGCACGACGATCGAAAAGAAAGCGCGATGGATGCCTACGAAGATTTTACAGCTTCGCCTTTAACCAAAGGAATTGAAGCCATTGAGCAAATTGGTCGTGGTTTGGGAAGTATTTTGAAGAAGGGGTAATTTTTTAAACAAAATGCATGGTGAAAAATAATAATGAAAACGATAAATTGTTACTTCTAAAAAAAATGATACAAGGAATAAGAAGTGGTCGAGCGGAAAATTTCGATCCGAAGAAATATTTGGAAACATTAAAAATGCGAAAAAAGAATAAACCTAATCTTTAATATATTTTTTGATGAATCACAACGCAAATTCAATTCGACCATTTATAGGTTCTAAAAACTTTGAGATTTCAAGAAGTTTTTACCGCGATTTAGGATTTGAAGAAACGGTTTTAGATTCAAAAATGTCGGTTTTTAAAACAGGAGAAATCGCTTTTTATCTTCAGGATTACTACGATAAAAACTGGATTGAAAATACCATGATTTTTCTTGAAGTTGATGATGTGGAAAGATATTATACTGAACTTCTGGATTTAAAACTCACAGAAAAATATAGCGTAAAACTAACGCCAATTCGTTATGAAAATTGGGGAAGCGAATGTTTTCTACATGATCCTTCTGGTGTTTTATGGCATTTTGGAAAATTTAAATAAAGAAAAAATGAATTGGTGAAATTGGTGTAATTCGTGGCAAAAAAACTATCTCAATCCAAAATCCCCTAAAACTCGCGTTGTACTTTTACGCTGATACCAGTCATTATAAACCAATTCTAAATTTTTGACTTCGAATGTTCCGAAATCATAATCACGGAATCTTTCAGCTATTTCTATTAGTTTTTTCGGATTATGAAGTTTTTCCTGAAAACGCATTACAGTAGCATGCGCTGTAGATATAGAATAACGACTGTCAATACTTTGCTGTAATCCTGAATTTTTAAAATTTTCGCGAAGCCTGTTTCGCAAATTATTTAAAGTTTCATCACTCGGAAATCCCTGAATCATAAGAGCAGATGGAGAAGCAGTTATTCCTTTAAAATTAATCGAGATTTTCTCTACATCAACTAGACTTCTGCAAATCACTTCAATATATTCATTTGGCGAAATCTGATTTAAAGTAAAACCTTCCGAACAAGAAATAATAGACATGACCGTAATATGAATATCTGAATCTGGATAAAAATATTGGTCAGGTTCTGCTTTTTTCAATTCGCTAATAAAAGCTTGAATATTGGCTTTAGTTTCACCATTTGGGCGAATAAGCAACGTAATTCCAAAACGGGAATCAGATTCGTTTTTAAGTTCAGAATCAATGGAATATTTTCCTGCCGAAATGATTTCAGAAGATGATTTATAAAGGTCGTTGTAGTGTTCGGTTAAATTCATTTTAAAAATTATTCACTTTCAAAAATTGATTTTAAAAGCTGTTGTAAATCTGCTTTGTTAATTTCGCCACTGCCTTTCCATTTCCCAATAATTATACCATTTTTATCGATTAAGACTTTATGGGGAATTCCGTATACAAAATAATCAGTAATGATTTTTTTATCGTTTTCTGTAATAAAAATATGTTTCCAATATTCAATTTTTTCTTTTGCAATTGCGTTTTTCCACAAGTCAGATTTGTCATCTTTTGCAATACTAATAATTTCAAAACCCTGGTCTTTATATTTTTTATATAATTCTTTTGTATAGGGTAATTCCTCTCTGCAAGGTCCGCACCAGCTTGCCCAAAAATCAATTAAAACATATTTTTTGTTTTTGAAATCTGAAAGTGAAATTGTTTTATCATCAATATCTTTTAAAGTAAATTCGGGAGCAAGACTCCCAATTTTGCTTTGTTTGAAGTATTTAAGCTTTTCGGCCATCTCTTTTCCTTTTTCAGAATTTTTTATTTCGGGAGTAAAATTTTCAAAGACTTCTACAAAATTGTCGTAAAAATTCATACCAATAAAACGACTAACGTTTAAACGCATTAAGCGTAATGCAGTAAATGAATTCGGATGTTTTTTGGCGAAAATAAAATCAAGTTTTAATTCATTTATATCATTTTGATCTTTTGCATTTTCGAGTGTATCTAAACGAAGTGTTAATTGTTTTTTAGCAACAGAATCTTTTTCAAATTCAATCCTTGATAAAACTTCTTTTTGCAGTTTAACGATAGAATCCTGAACGATTTTGGTAGGTTGGTGCATTTCTAAAATTTCTTTTTCTAATGCAGTTTCAACCTGAGCAGTAATCAAGTAACTAATGAAAAATAGCAGTATAGTAAAAGAAAATCGAATCATGAAAAAGAGTTTTTTCGAATTAATAAATTTATTTCTTTTTTGCTTTTTCCAGATTTTCTTTGACCCTAAACTTAACAATTTCAGTAATCAAATCATAAGGTATTGGATCTTTTAAAGGAAACTGAACAGAGCCTTTTCCAGATTTATATTTAGAAAGTTTTTCCGCAAAAGCTTCGTGCCCGCTTGGGAGAGCATAAAGTCCAATGTGGTTTTTAAAAGCAGCAAAATAAACTACAATTCCATTTTGCTCAAAAGCCGGCATCGAATAACTGATTTTCTCTTTAGCATCTGGAGCTGCTTTTTGAATCGTCATTCTAACTTTCTCCAAAATTTCCTGAACATCATTTGGAAATCCACCAATGTACTCGTCTATATTTTCAGGTTTTTTAATGTCCATGATTTTTTGTTTCAAGTTTAATGTTTCAAGTTTAATGTTTCAAGTTTAATGTTTCAAGTTTAATGTTTCAAGTTGTCTGTGCGTAAAAACTTTGCGTTTAATTTTTTTACCGCAAAGTGCGCAAAGGTATTTTAATTGCTAGGCTAATTGGAATCTATATTTTAAGATCGCAAAGCGTTATCTAGAGAAAGCTTTGTGATCTTTTCATTATTAATAATACTCAAAACTTCGCGTTCTTTGCGTAAAAACCTTTGCGTTCTTTGCGGTTAAATTTTTACGCAAAGTTCGCTAAGATTATTTTAATTGTTAGACTAAGCAGAATCTACATATTAAGTTCGCAAAGCGTTATGTTGACAAATCTCTGTTTAGTTAAAACTTTTTTACACATAGCTTTGCGATCTTTTTCATTTTAATGATCCCCTCAAAAAAACTTTGCGCCCTTTGCGTAAAACCTTTGCGTTCTCTGCGGTTAAATTTTTAACATAAAGTGACACTATTTATATTGACAAAGCTTTGCGATCTTTTTTCATTTTAATGACTTCTCAAAAAAAACTTCGCGTTCTCTGCGTAAAACCTTTGCGTGCTCTGCGGTAAAAAAATCGCAAAGTATTAAAAAACACTATTAAGCAAGTCCTTTAGGGAAACGATCCAAAACCAGATTTAACTGCAAATGATGTTCTAAATAAGCTTTTGCTCCCGCCAAAACCAAAGTAAAACCTTCAGTCGAATTACGAACCTGATCGATTATTTTATCTGCGTCACCATGAAAACCAGAATTGGTAATACTCACAAAAGTTTCATTTTCGTTCAACGGACTGAAAACCCATTCTACCAAAGTAATTTCATCAGGATTTCCCCATTCAATGACAATCTTTTTATTTTCTTGAACGACAAGCGTCGTAACCGAAAGCGAAAAACCATACATTTCCCAAGTCCATTCCGTTTTCTGATTTTCTTCTAATTTTCCAGATCCTTTTGTAAACCAAAATTTACTCGTAATCTGAGGATCAATAAAAGCCTGAAAAACTTCTGAAACAGGTTTTCGAATCAGCATTTCGGCTTTTGCAAATTTGTTGTTTTCTGTTTTCATAGTTTTTATAAATAAGAGTTAGAAAGAATAGTAAAATTGGTTTTTACGTCAATTTTTTTTGGAAGCTCTAATTTATGAAAATACTATCTATTAAAGATTAAAATTTAATTAAATGTATAACCCGCTATTAAATTAAATGAGTTTGTTTTTAAAGAACCGCCACTCATCATTTCAGTTTTTGATGTATTGGATAAACCCAAATTATCTCTAATTTCTACATAAAGTTTATGATCATTTTTCAATTTAAATTCTTTTCCAATTCCAGCAGATAAACCGTAATCTAAAGACTTTCTATATTTTGTCGTCTCTACATCTTCATCATTTACACCTTCGGCATCAAGCTCTGCACTTTCGCCAGATTTAAGCAAGTAGCCTAGAAACGGACCTCCATTTACGTAAAAACTTTTATTACTAGAAAAATTATACTTTAACATAACTGGAAGTACAATATAATTAGAGTAATTTCTAATTTTTAAATCATAAATTCCACCAACTGCTGGCATTGAGGGGTTTTCTGGGAATATCTCTACAGTTGTTTTTGAGATTTGTGTTTTTCTTTCGTAGTTGATATCCGCTTTTATAGATAAATTATTTTTGATTCTATATTGCACTGAAACACCCACCAAATAAGCAATTCCAGGGTTGTCATTTGTATAAGAATCAAAACCTCTGTAGCTAGAATAATTAAGTCCCGCTTGCACTCCAAATGTGATTTTTGAATCTTGAGCTAATGTTTTAAAAGTGATTAAAGAGAAGATCGTTAAAAATAAAAAGGTAATTTTTTTCATGAACGGTTATGTTGATTTTTAGGTAAATATAATGAGAAGTCTATTTAAATATTACACTTCTTTTTTATCAATCCATTTACCAACTGTTGGAGCAGTGTAATTTTTCATTTGTTCTAATAAATCTTCAATAGTATCACTTACCAAAAGCATTTTTTGATTGACTTCTTTCAACAGGCCTTTTTCTGTCATGGTTTGCAGCAATTCGATTAGCGAATCGTAAAAACCGTTTACGTTTAAAACTGCAATTGGTTTTTTATGTAATCCTAATTGTGCCCAAGTCAGCATTTCAAAAAGTTCTTCGAGTGTTCCAAAACCACCAGGAAGTGCAATTACGCCATCGCATAAATCGTTCATTTTGGTTTTTCTTTCGTGCATGCTTTCTACCAAAATTAATTCGGTTAAGCCTAAATGAGCTATTTCTTTCGACCTTAAAAAATTAGGCAATACGCCAATTACTTTTCCGCCCGCGTTCAAAGCTCCGTCGGCAACGGCGCCCATTAAACCTACATTTGCGCCTCCGTAAACCAATTCTATATTTTGCTCGGCCAAGGTTTTACCCAAAGCAGTAGCTTGTTCTTCGTAAATTTTTTCAGTACCAAAACTAGAGGCACAGAAAACGGTAATTCTTTTCATTATTTTAAGTTGTAAATTATGAATTATGAGTTATGAATTTTTAGAATTGTGAATATCAGTTTGCTTTCCGACTTATAATTCATAATTAATAACTCATAATTTTTATCTGTTTTTCTTCAATTCATATTCAAAATACGGAACGTCTACGCCATTTATGTTAAACGTAAGATCATTTATTTTTTCTGCTCCGAGCTTTAAAACGGCTTTTTGCGAACGGAAATTTTCTGAACCGACATGAAAAAGTACCGAATCAACATGCTGAAAAGCATAATCCATCATTAATTTTTTGTTGGATTTATTGTATGGTCCGCCCCAATATTTTCTTGTAATAAAAGTATAGCCAATTCCAACATTCGATTTTTCTGGATTGTAATCGTAGAAACTCGTTGTTCCCATTACTTCATTAGTTTGTTTATCGAGAATCAGAAATGGATTTTTTGTAATTATAATATCGAAAAAAGTTTTAAAACCTTCTTTTGTATATCGGTCTTTAACTGGATTTTGTTCCCAAATTAAGGGATCAGAAGCAGCTTCAAATAACGCTTCAAAATGTTTTTCTTCTAACGGAATTAACTTTGAAATTTCGTTTTCTAAGAAATCTGGCTGTAAATTGAAGTTTGATTTTTGCATTTTATGGTTTTTAGTTAAAGGCTAATTTTTTAAATTCTCTTAATCTGTACACAAGAAACATTTTCCATTTTAATCTGTTTTCCTGTTTTTTTCAATAGTCCCGTTTTAGAATCTCTTTTAAAAACAACCACATTTCCAGTTTGAACATTGGATGCTACTAAAAATTTCCCGCTTTCGTCAAGAGCAAAAACTCGCGGATGTTTTCCTAAAGTAGATTGATAACCAATATTTTTCAGCAGTCCGTTTTCGTCAATAGAGAAAATGGCAATATTATTTTCTTTACCGCGGTTGGTTGCATATAGAAACTTTCCATCGGGAGAAATGTGAATATCAGAGCTTTCAAATCCGTTTTTTATTTCATCTGAATGTGTGACAATACGTTGAATTTTATTTAAAACACCATTTTCATATTTATAAACGCTTATTTGTCCAGCCATTTCTTCAATGCAATAACCAAATTTTTGATTGGGGTGAAAAGTAAAATGTCTTGGACCAGCTTCTAAATCAGTTTTCGTAAACGGATTTGCAATCTCTGACAAAGGCTTTTTCTGATTTTCGTCAAAAGCATAACAGCGTATTTTATCGGCTCCTAAATCGGGTAAAAACAAATAATCGCCTTGCGGAGAAAATACGGCCGAATGTACATGAGATTTGGTTTGTCTTTCTTTATTGACACTTCCGTCTGTATACTGAAAATTCTGTGCAATTGAATCGATTTTACCATTTTCTAAAAGTGGAAAAACCGATACGCTTCCTTCTGTATAATTGGCATTGGCAAGCCATTTTCCGTTTTTATGAACGCTGACATAAACCGGATTTTCGCCACCGCTTCTCTGACTGTTTAAAAATGTCAAAGTTTTTGTCGATGGATTAAATTCGAAACTGCTTATACTTCCCGCATTTGGAGTTTTGGTATCAGTACAGGCATAAACATATTTTCCGTTTGGCGAAATCGTCAAATACGACGGATTTACAATATTTTTAACTGAAGTAAATTTGGTTAATTTCCCATTTAAAGTGTCCATTTGATAGACCTGAATGGCTTCAGCTGTTTTATCACGGTTGTAAGATCCTAAAAACACGTAGGTGTTTTGAGAAAATAGGGTTATTGTGAATAAAAGTGCAATTGCAGAATAGTATATTTTTGGTTTCATTTTTGGTTTCAGGTTTTGCCCTTCGACTTCGCTCAGGGAGACAGTTGGTTTAAATAATTTTAAGTCAGATTTGATACACGTTGTCTGGCTGAGCGTCCCGAAACTTCGGGAGAAGCCTAATTAATGCCTTTCCACCATTGTTGAAATTCCTGTTTTTCATTTTTTAATTCTACTAATTCACCTATCATAGGAGTAATTAATGGAATCGGATTTTCAGACAAACTATTCAATTCAGTAACTTTTTTCAAAGGCTCATCCCACGAGTGAAGCGATAAAGCAAATTTTGAAGAATGTACCGGAAATACTCTTTTTGCTTTAAGGTCTTTCATAGCTTTTATGACATCTTCGGGTAAATTATGAATATATTTCCAACTCTGGTTGTATTGTCCATTGTCAATTAAAGCAATATCAAAAGGCCCGTATTTTTCGCCAATTTCAGCAAAATGTTTGTCGTAGCCACTGTCTCCGCCTAAGTACATCTTAAAATCTTTGCTTTCTAAAATAAATGAAGTCCAAAGCGTATTACATCTTTTAAATCCTCTGCCCGAAAAATGTCTGGATGGAGCGGTGTGAATGGTAAGATTTTCATCTAATTGAACAGTGCTGTACCAGTCTTTTTCTATAATCATTGCTACAGGAAATCCCCAGAATTCAAAGTGCGAACCTACGCCAAGAGCGGTAATAATCTGTTTGGTTTTAGGTTTTAGTTTTAAAATCGTTTCATAATCCAAATGGTCATAATGATCGTGCGTAATCAGCAAATAATCAATTTCTGGAATATCATCAACAGTATAAATATCAGAACCTTTAAAAGATTTTGTGGTTCCTGGAATAGGAGAGGCGTTTCCGCTGAAAACGGGATCGATCAAAAAGCGTTTTCCTTCCAACTGAATGAAATACGACGAATGTCCAAACCAAACCAAAATATCCTGATCTAAAGCAAGTTCAAGTAAATTGGTTTTTACAGAAGGAATTAAATCGGTCGGAATTTTTCTTTCTACTTTTTTAAAGAAAAAATCATAAAAAACTTTAGAATAACTCGCGCCTTCCGCAAGATCTGGAGTGAAATTCTGGTTTTCGAATTTTCCGTTTTTATATTGTGGCGAGTTTTGAATCTGTACTAATCTTTCGCCAGACGGCGCTTTTCCAAATTTAGGATGTTGAAGAAAAAGGTAAACGGCAAGTATTAGTGCAAATATCAGAATTAAGAATGTGATCATTTTATTTGGAAGGATATAAATTTTGGGTGTATTCCATTGAACATAAAATTATCTTTTTTAAGATTTCAATATCAATGTCGGCTAATTTTTTAATGTAAATGCAGGCTTTAGAAGAGGTATGTTTTCCAAGTTGAGACAAAAGTTCTTCTCTGTTTTCTTCTGGCAGATAAAAATAAACCGTCATAGCTGCTTTTCTTGGTGAGAATCCTGCTAATGGAGCATCGCCTTCGTGTCCGCTGTCGTATTTGTAATGGTAACTTCCAAAACCCACAATGCTTGGTCCCCACATTTTAGGTTCAAAACCTGTGACTTCCTTCATTATTTTTACCAATTCAAAAGCATCGTTTCTCTTTACTTCATTTTCTATAGCATTTATAAAATCGGTAACACTGTTAGAAGTTTCGGTTGTTTTGTTAGTCGCCATTTTTATTGTTTTTGATTGAATAAATCACTTTTTAAAAGCAGGTTTTTGATTGTAATTCCAGTTTTATAAAACAAATCAGAATTTGCATTCATTTCATTTTCTAAAACAATCATACTCACATCGCTTTCAGGGAAATACAAATTTACAGAAGAAAATCCATTGCCAAGACCAGTATGTCCATAATATTTAGGAGATTCTTTATCTACAATTCTAAGTCCGTAGCCATAGCCGACTTTTTCTTTTCCAAAAACATTATGCTGTGCCAGAATATTATATTGCAACATTAATTGATAGGTTTCTGGTTTTAAGATTTTTCCTTTGTGCAGATTGTTGTTCCAAATCAATAAATCATTTGCGGTTGAAACAATGCCGGCAGACGGAACTTTTTCTGGAGCAATTAGAGTATTTTCAGCTTTTTCTAAATGATTATTTTCATTCATATAACCTGTAACCAAATTTTGAGTATTGCCTTTAGCATAACAGAAAGTATTGTTCATTTTGAGTTTCTTAAAAAGAGCGCTCGCCATTTCTGCATACGTTTTCTTAGAAACAGATTCAATAATCAAACCTAGAAATGGATAACCTTCATTGCCATATTTAAATTGGCTTCCGGGTTTAAAAGCCAAAGGTTTATTAGGATCTACAATTCCGTGTGTATGATTTAACAATTGATGAGTGGTAATAGAATCTGCCCAGCTCTGTTTTAGATTTGGCAGATATTTTCTAATGGGAATTTGCAAATCTATTCTTCCTTGTTCCGCTTCTTTCATAATCAAAACCGCAGTAATCTGTCTCGTATTCGACATGATTTCAAATTGGCTGTCCATTTTTAAAGGCGTTTTTTTATCAAAATCTGCAAAACCTACAGCTTTACTGTAAATTGATTTCCCATTTTTAGAAATTAAAATTGTTCCATTAAATTTTGGCGAAGAAATGTTTAGTACGCTGTCAATTTGAGTAGAAAGCGTTGTCTTTTTTTGCGCAAACGAAATACAATTAGAAAATAGAAAAAATACGATTAGTAATGCAGAGAATCTAAAAATGGAATTCATTGAAAGGTTTATGGTTTGTTGTTTATAGTTTGTTGTTTTTGATATTTCTGTTTAAATTTTTAAAACATTCCATTTTTATTAATAGAATCTTTTGGAACAGGCTGTCCTAAATCCCAGAGTTCGATGATTTTGTCGCCATCAAATTTGAGAATATGTACAACTGCAAAACCAATATCTGAAGGTGTTTGTTTAAGATGCGAATGTACAGCAACCAAATTGCCGTCTTCTAAAATATGATGAATTTTAAAAAGCTTATTCGGATTTGTTCTGGCAGACTCCTCCATAGCGAGCATTAAAGTTTCTGCATCGCCTTTGAAGTAGGCATTATGATGTTTGAAATTCTTCCCAATATACAATCGAAAGCCTTCGTGAGAATGTCCTTTTGCTGCCAATTTCAGGAAGTTTTTAGCGATTTCTTTCTTAGTCATGATTCAGGATTTAAAAGCAAACTAAGTTATGAAATTAACCGCTATAAATTTTGCAGAAAAGAATGTAATATTTATAAAATTAAATGGCTAGCTGGTTTGATAAATTCCTTTTAAATTTTCTTTTTAGTTAAATGCTTGTCTAAATTCTAAAGGCGAAGTATTTGTCTTTGTTTTAAATAATTTACTAAATGATTGCTGATGCTCAAAACCGAGTTCGAATGCAATTTCGCTGATGGATAGTGCAGTGATCGAAAGCATTTCTTTGGCCTTTTCAATCAGTTTATTATGAATATGTTGCTGAGTACTTTGGCCAGTATGCGTTTTTAACAATGCACTTAAATAATTGGGAGAAACGTTTAAATTTTCGGCTATAAATTGTACTGTTGGAAGTCCTTTCTGTTTCAAAGAATCGTTGGTAAAATAATCTTCGAGCAATTTTTCCAAACGCGCTAAAATCTGATGACTGCTTATTTTTCTTGTGATAAATTGTCTGTTATAGAATCTCTCAGCATAAGTCAAAAACAAATCGATTTGGGCTATAATTACATCTTGGCTAAACTTATCAATATTAGATTGGTATTCCTGCTGGATATTTTTTATGATGTCAATTAGCATATTTTCTTCTTTATCAGAAAGATGAAGCGCTTCATTGACTGCATAACCAAAGTAATCATATTGTTTAATTTTATGCGCAAGCGGAGTATTCCAAAGAAAATCAGGATGAATCAATAATGACCATCCTGTGTGCTGCATTTCGGCATTTCCTTCAATAGAAAAAACTTGTCCTGGCGAAATGAATAATAAAACTCCTTCTTTAAAATCGTATTCCTGCTGACCATAGCGCATTTTTGCGTTGGCATTTCTTTTTAAAGCAATAGAATAAAAATCCAACATTAAGTTTTTTGGTTCTTCTTCGTTAAGATACTTTAAATCTTCAAAATTGTAAACGCTCACCAAAGGATGTTCGGGTTTAGGCAAATTTCTAAAATCATGAAATTCGCTTATTGTTTTAAATCGAAGAGGTTGTTGATTTGCCATAGGACAAGGTACTTAATTTTGATTGAAAATTGCCGTAAATTCTTTTGCATAATCTTCCAGCTTCGTTTTTCCTAAAACTGAAGGACGATTTTGATAGTAATCTTCGGCTAACAAACCGCTGTAAAGAGCTCCATACATTTCTACCAAACCTTGTGCAATTTTCGGCTGCATTCCAACAGCAATTAAACCGTTTAGTGTTTCTTCGTCGCTTATGAATTTCCATTTTAAATCTGGATTTCCGATTGCTTGACCTAGAATTTTTGCGGTCTGATCTCCAGAAAGTTCTTCGCTAGCGACATAACGTATTTTTTTTCCGTCAAGCGGAGTTGTAAGTTCTTCTGCAATTGCTTCTGCAATATCGTTTGGAGAAACCCACGGAATTAAGTGATCGGCACCATAATTTGCAGCGATAATTCCTTGATTTTTAATCATCGGAATATAAGCCAGCAAATTGTAGTAAAAAGAAGTCGGACGCATAAATGTAATCGAAACATCTGAAAGTTTATTCAAAACGGCTTCGATTTCATTATAACGCTGAATAATTCCAGAACCTTGTTTTAAATGCGCACCAATACTGCTTAGAAACACTACTCGTTTTACGTTAGATTTCGTGATGGCTTCTGCATAATTATTTCCAATTGTACGAGTAAAAGCATCTAAATCCAGATTCGGGTCAAAATAATTTGCTCGTGGAATCATGCAATATACGGCATCTGCTCCTGTAAATGTTTCGGTTAAAAATGCGACATCATTTACAGATCCAATGGCCGCTTGAGCTCCAAGGTTTTCAATTTCTGATTTTCTTTCATTGCTGCTTGCAATTACTGTAATTTGATGCCCTTCTTTTATTAAAGCTTTCGCTAAAGGCTTGCTAATGTTCCCTAGAGAACCTGTAATCGTAATTTTCATAATACTATTTTTTTGATAATGCAAAGTTGCACACCATCAGAGAAATAGATTTAGCCAAATCTATGATTGATGTAGTCTAAAATAATAGTATGAAATGTGATTCTATTTTTGGGACAATTTTCTTTCGGTTTCAATTTGAGGTTTTCCCGTTGCATTTGGCTCACCTTGTCCAGTTTCGATCAGTTTTTTTAAACTATTCTCAATATAATTAGTCCAGCCGGCTTTGCAAACGTCAAAACATTCGTATTCTGGAACCAAACCAATATGCGTAAAAACAAGTTTGGTTTTATTTTCCTGTTGCGAAATGTCGAAAACGGCTGTTGTGTTCGTCCATTCGGTATCGTCTTTGGTAAAGCTGAAATAATTTTCTTCAATCAACCAAACGATTTTCTGATTCGGAATTACTTCAATCAACTTTATTTTACAGCGGTGTACATCTTCGTAATGGTATTTAAATTCGTCACCTTCATTTGCGGTTTGGCCTTCAATTTCTTCCGACCACCAGCCGCGAACATTTTGTATGGCTTTAAAAACGTCTTCTGGTGATTGATTGACAATTATAGTTGTGGTAAAATCTTGCGCACTCATAATGAATTGATTTTAAATTGTAAAGTAAAATTACAATCTAAAGATCAATTATTTACGGTGTTTAAAAGACAATTTTAAGGTGTGTTTCGGACAAGTGTTATTTAAGATTTCTGATTTTAGATTTTAGATTTTTTTTGGAATTTGGAATTTAAAATTTTGGAATTTTAATCAAAAAAACTTCCTGATTCTTTCTGGTATTTTATTAATCAAATCAAAATGTGTTGCCATTACATTTTCAAGTTCTAAAGTTCCGCCTAGAATAATCATTTCTTTATGCGTAAAACGTTTTCCAAGACGATCTTCGAGCATGATTTTTTCCATGCTTTGCGCCATTTCAATTTCATGCAAGAAAGCATTCGGGTGTCCGGCTGTGCAAATTACAAGTCCGTACGGAATGGTTTTCATTTTTCTCGAAGTCTCATTTTGTCCGTAAGCGTACCCAACTGAATACACGCGGTCAAACCAGCCTTTTAATTTTGCAGGACAATCGCTCCACCAAACGGGATATAAAAAGATAATGCAATCTGCTTTTTCTATTTTTTCTTGTTCGGCTAAAACATCAGACGGAATCGGAAGTTCTGTTTTGGCAAAACCTTCACGTTCGTACTCTTCCTCAGACATATCGCTAGCAAAATTCGACGCGTATAAATCAGAAATAGCAACATTCCATTTTTCTTTGGCTAAGGCAAGTTTTAACCTTTCCAGAACCTGAAAAGTGTACGATTTTTTGCTCGGATGCGCGTAAACAATTAAAATATTCATTTCTAGATTTTTAGTTATTTTAAAAGTATTTCTGATTTGTACGAAAATACGAATTAAATCAAAATAAAATTATTCTTCAGAAAATTCTAAAATATCTCCTGGCTGGCAATCTAAAACTTTGCAGATAGCTTCCAGTGTACTGAAACGAATGGCTTTTGCTTTGCCTGTTTTTAAGATCGAAAGATTGGATAAAGTGAGGTCCACTTTTTCTGATAGTTCGTTTAATGACATTTTTCTTTTAGCCATCATGACGTCTAAATTTACTATAATAGGCATAATTTTTCGTTTAAATGGTTAAATCAATTTCAGACTGAATTTCGATTCCTCTTTTGAAAATTTGGCCAATGACAAACATTACAATAGCCATAAAAATCCAAATGCTGTGGCCTTCAAGATTAAGTGATTCTAAAGAAGGAAGTTTTACGCCATTTAGAATCAGCCAATTGTTGAATTTGAAAGCCCAGTAAGAAAATAATCCAATTCCAAAAGCTAAATAGGAGAGATAAGAGATAAAGCGCCCAGTTTCTGCGGTAAATGGTTTTTCGATATTTAATTTTTTCTCGTGCAGCATTTTGACAATCAGATAAAACATAATAGCTTTTAAAATGGCAACAATGCTGATAAAACAGAATTCCTGAATGTAAAAACTCGGACTGTAATTGTACAAATCAAGCAAATTAAGAAAACGAGCGTTATACGAATTTATCGTCATCGTATAAATTCCGTTAAAAAGATACATTCCGGCTTCTACACATAAGCCGACAAAAATAATCCAAGATAAAACATTCAGGATTTTTAGAATCTGTGGTGTTCCAATTTTAATTTCCATAGCAGTTAAGATTAAAATTCATTGCTGCTAAAATAATAAAAATTTATTGATAAACAATAAATAAATAGTTTTTATCAAAAAAAAATCTTCTACATTAAAATTTGCAGAAGCTTCAGTTTTATATTTTAGATAAGGATTTTAGCGAAGTACTTTTCGTTCGTTTTCCAGCATTTTTTGGATATTAAAATAAATTCCGTCTACTTTATAAACGCCTTTTTCAAAACTTAGATAATCACAATCGCCAACAAGTGATTGTCCTTTAGATTCAATTTCAAAAAGATTGAGCAAAATATATTCGTGATCGACCATTAAGACATGAAAACCAGTTTCGCAATTCTTGCCGTCGCCAGAAGAAAGAATTACATTCATAATACTGTGAAATTTAAAATAGGTTGCTTTTGCTGCAGCCTCGTCACCTTTTAAATGATAAATATAGGCTAGATAATTAAGCTGTCGCAAGTCAAACGGGAAGTCGGTTATAGAATTATTGGCCAGTTTGATAATCTCATCGTAATCAGAGGATTCAAGGGTTTCTTTATTGTAATAAGTGCGCAGTTTTTCATCATCTGGCGATGTCCAAAAGGCATTGTATTTGGGCTGGAAAACATAACCAAGATACAAATGTCGGTATTCTTCAGGGTTTAAAAGCGTATCGTTTTTTACAAGCCTTTCCATTAATTTCGGATAAAAGAACTTCGAATTTTTATCGGAGATTTCTTTTTCGATTGCTTTATAATCTGGTTTTGTAAAACCAGCATCTTGCGCATTCAATTGGATTCCGAAACAAAAAACAAAAATAAGGAGTAGTTGTTTTAGCATGATTTATAAGGTTTTAGGTTAGAGTTTTGGTCTTACTAAAATACAAATTATTCTGACACAAAACCCTTCTATAAATGCTAGTAAAGCCACTTCTTATAAAACGACAATATTAATTTTCTGGAGTATCCACAATCCATTTTCCTTTTTCTTTGGCAATATCGATTAACTTTTGACCGTGCTCCGTCATTAAATTTTGCTGAATCATGCGCTTAGCTCTTTCAATATTGGGTTTACTCCATTTACTGGTTTTCGGATTTCGATGAGAGAAAGTAAGATAGTAGCTTTCGGCATCTCGTTTTTTGCAGAGACTGTCAATCCAGCCAAAACAAAGCGCTTCTTCTGTTGCTTCGACTAAATTGACGCTTTCTGTTTTACTTTTTTTGTGATACAAGATTAACCAAACCGATTTTTCTGTCTGGCTATTTGCCTCGAGCCAATTGCGCCAATCTTGTCGGGTTGGCGCGTAAACCGCTAATTTTCCGTCTTTAGTTTCCATCTCTTTAGTTTTATTTTATAAAAGTAAAAGGAGTTTGTGACAACAGTGTGTCAGCAATAAAATTAAAACTAAAAAACTGGAAATTAAAATGTTATGAACTTTTATTAATGCCCAAGCTGTTTTCTTAAATCTAAATTAAGGCTGTATTGTTCTTCAACAGGAATCATTTTTCTTTGAACTTTGTTGATGTCGCTTCCTTCTTCAGTCCATAAAAACGGATAAAAATTGAAAACCTGATCACCCTGTAATGTAGCAAGATCTTTTTTCCAGTTTTCCCAGCGGCTGCCAGAATAATATTTGTCTAAATCATTATTAAAACAAAATTCTAAAAACTCAGAATAAGTAATGTCAAGCTTTTCGTATTCTAAATTGTCTGGCGCAAAATAATATACTTTTCCAAGATCTTCGCCAAGCGCGCCTCCGTTCAAAATATAAAATCCGCCCAAAGCATCATCAGCAATTAGAAAAAATGAAGGGGCTTCGCCATATTCTTTAAAACTTTTTCCTTTGTTCCATTCCGGAAGGCTTCGGGTAAGTTTGGTACTTCCAGAACCCAAAATTCTAATCCAGCCATTATCAATTAATATTCCGCCAGTTTTATAAACAATGGCGCCCATTGGTGAACTTGTTGTAACTTGTGTATTATATAAAGCATCTTTAGCTTTTTGAGGATCTACGGGTAGAATTTCTATTTTATTTTTGGCAGAATCTGTCCATTCTTTTACAAGTTTCCATCCAGAATCTTTCTGATCTATAAGTTCGTTTACTGGTCGCATTTTTGTCTGAGAATAAGAGGTAATAGTTAAAAAAATAAAGGCGGTTAAGGATAAAAATTTCATTTTGGTTGTATGTGTTTTTGGTTTTTTGGTTGATTATTTCAGTCGGATTAAAACTCCTTTTCGTTTGACAATGTTTTTATAATCCCATTGAATTTCTCTGCCTTTTTCAAGCCAGCGTTTCAGATCTTGTTCTTCTATTTGGTCGGCATTTGTATAACGTTTTTCAGCTGCTTTAAACGAACCTTCATTCTGAAGTTTTTCTTCTTCAAAAGATTGTCCGCTCCAGAAAAGCAGTCTGACAGAATCTTTTAATTTGCTGTAACCAACAATCGGATTTCCGTCTAAAAACCAAACGGGATGTGCGTGCCAGATTTTATTTTCGGCTTCAGAAAGATTCTTGCTTATAACCGCATAAAGTTTATCGCAAATTGCTTTATTTTCTGCTGTTTGCAAATCATTGTAATCTTGAATCGGATTCATTTTTTTTAGCTTTTTTCAGTTATACAATCTCTTTTGTTAACTCAAATAAAATATAAGTTCCGTTGCCTGAATAACCTCTGGATTTTTCTGTAAATCCTTTTTTGATATAAAATTCAATTGCTTTGGTATTGGTTTCAAGGCATTTTAAAGTAATAGGAAACGTAGCTTTCTGCATAGCAGCTTTTAATAATTCGGTACCAATATTGTTTCCTTGATATCGATTATCAACGTAAAGATGATGAATAAAATTGTTGGGCATCCAGACCGAAATGAATCCAACAAGAACATCGTCTAGAAAAGCCGTTAGAATATATTCTCCCTGCGTTTGCTTGTCAAAATCTTCTAATTTGAATTCAGATGTGTCTTGCTCTGCAAAGGTACGTTGTCTTTCACTTAAGAAAAGTTCTCTTAGAGGCTGTGAATCGATTTCTCTAAATTCTATTATGCGTATCATTTTAGAATTGAATTAAGCCTTATTATTTCGGTTCAAATCGGTAATTAATAAAGGATTATTTTCTTTTAATTTATCGACCAATTCTTCTACCGTAATTTGATTTTCAAGAATAGCATTGTATTCTTCTCCAGTTATCCCGACAATCTGTAAAAAGGAAACTTCTCCATGCGGAGTCTGTTTCTTTTCGATTTCGGGATCATTTATAAAAAGGAGTGCGATAATTTCAGTTTCTGTTCCTAATCGAATTGGTCCATTTGCGGGCATGTAATGAAACTCTTCAAACCATTTTCCAGAACTGAAAACATATTTGGCAATATTTTGAAGCAGTGCCACCGCCCAACTCGGGTTTTCGTTATCAGCTTCAAATGGTTTTAGCCTAAAAGTAAGCTCAAATCCCCATTTGCTGAATTCGCCATTGACTTTTTCTTCATCATAATACAATTCAGAAAAACCGTAAGTAACAAAATGATAATGATCTTCTTGCTTTTTGCTTTCGTAATAACTCACGCCGTCAAGCGGATTATCGCCGCCCAGCATATAACTTATAGCGGGAGCAAAATGTTTTGGCTCCTGACCAGGATAAAGACGATCAAATTCCTTGTCGATTTCTAGCCATCCAACAGCATCTTCTTCTGAAAATTCTTTTTTATACTCTTCTAATGTCATCGTGTGAATTTTTAACAGAGACAAGATATAGATTTTACGATAAAGAGTAAATTAAGTTTTGGTTTAATTTTTCGAAAAAAAAATCCGACTTCAGAAGAAATCGGATTTTTACTTTTTTAGATGCTGATTTACAATTGTGTAACTTTTCCTGTATGAACATCATATCGCATAGAGATGATATTTACTTTGTGTTCTTTTACAATTGGGTTATCCTGAATCATTTTAGTCGAATGTTTGATGTTGGCATCAATTGCTCCTAAGTAATTGGTTGCCTTTGGAGTAGTTTTATCTGCGTCTATCTCTTCTTTTTCGTTGGCAATGGTTTCAACAATATTATCAATGTGATTAAAGTGTTTTTTGTAAGCTCCATCTTTATCGTTTATGTAGGCTTTTACAGCCCCACATTCCGTATGCCCAAGAATGATAACAAGCTTCGTGTCTAAATGTTCTACTGCATATTCGATACTTCCCATATCAAGGTCAGAGAGTAGATTCCCAGCATTTCGTATTACAAAAAGATCTCCGATTCCTTGGTCAAAAACAATTTCTGGCGAAACCCTACTGTCTGAGCAAGTTACAACAACAGCAAATGGTTTTTGGCCGTCTTGATTGGCAAGAACAGTTTTCTTGTCTTGGTGCGGATGTTTTGATTTTCCGTCTAAGAATCTGTTGTTTCCTTCGATTAATTCGTTTACAGGATCTGATTTAATTTCTTTAACGGCTGAGGCATTTTGATCTTGGTGATTTTGACAGCTAATTGCGGAAAAAATAAAAATTAGTGCTAGAAATGCAGCTATAATAACTTTTTTCATTTTTCAAGTTTTTAAAAATTTTAATTTGTTTAAATAACTTGGCAAAATTATTTTCAATCGCTTTTTTGATCAGCCTCCAGAAGTTTTTTTTATATTAAATAAAAGTTTTTTAAATAAATGAAAAACTTTTTAATGTTTTTATTATCAGATTGTTGGTATAAAACGATTTACCCCACTTTTTTTATCAGCTGAACTGCTGCTTGCTGTAAACCTTTGTAATAATCTCCTTTTTTCAATTCTGGAATAGAATAAGTTGAAATAATATCTTTCATTTCCTGATCGCTCATTTTGGCACGTATTTTATCAATTCCCTGAACCTGAATTTGTCTTAGTTGTTTGCTTATGACAATTAAAATCGAAGTGTCAATTTTTAATTTTGAAAGCAGATATTTGTCTAAATCCATAGAATAATCGGTTAAATCGGTATACGGATTTATAGAAGATGTAGTAACAACAAGCAGTTTGATTTTTGTTTTTTCTTCGCTAGATTTTAAAAAGTCGTTTAATTCTTTAATTTGACTGGGAGTCAGAATTTTTTCGAAGTCATTTACATAATCATACGATTTTGCAAAAATAGAGGGATCGACAGGTTTTGTTTGCGCTGAAGAACAATGTGTTAAAAAAAGAGCAATTGTTAAAAAGAATACTAATTTTTTCATGACAGATTTATTTGGGCGCTGCAAAATTAGGGCTTTATTATTTAAAATCGGTCTTCAAATTGTGAAGAAAAATTAATATTTATTCTGCATAGAAAGTATAAAAAAATCCGATTTACTTACTAAATCGGATTTTTGAATTTTTATTGAAGAAGAGGCAGTAAATGATCCCATTTTAGCTCTTTAGCAAAATCTAAAGCTGTTTTTCCGCTGTTGGTTTTGGCATTTTTATCTGCACCATGTTCTAGAATAACCTCGACTGAACTCTGGTTTCCTGCAATCGCTTCGCGGTGTAAAAAGGTAAAACCTAAATCGTCTTGCCCGTTTACTTCTTCCGGATTATTTTTTAAGAATTCGATTAAACTTTCTTTCATGTTTTTGCTCATAGGGTGTTCGATTAGATTTTCAGGTTTTTCGTTCTGTTCAAAAACGACTTGAATATCATTAAAATCACCAAATTCTAATCCCCAAGCTTCATCGTGCGCTGCTCTTTCGTCGTCGCTCATTTCAGAACGCATAGCATGAATAGTAAATGCTCCGTAGGTTTTTCCCTGAGAAGCAAATAGCCAATCGCTAATTTGATTAACGGGAATTGCAATTTCGTCGCCGTTATTTACATTCGTCAATACATCTGGATCATTTACTAGAATGCCGTATATATTTTCGCCGTCAAAGTTTACATCATTAATCCACATGTGTTCGACTTCGATTTCACCGTCTATTTCTTGCGTAAAAGCCAGTTTTACACACGCAACATCCAATCCGGGAACTATTCTTCTGTATTCCCAAGATAATTCTCTCCAGAAATATTTAAAAGTTTCCTGAGCTTTTTTGTAAGCTTCAATCATTTTTGGGTTTTCTCCGTCGGCGTAGAATATTTTTGTATCAGACATGATTTAAAATTTTATATTTCTTGTAAGATAAATAATCCGACTTACTTCTGCAAGCCGGATCAAAATTTAAAATCTGTTTTTACAATTATTTAATTTTAAAGTTCTTTTTCCAATAAAAATATACAGCAGCTATATTTATTGTAGCAAGTATCCATAATAATGGATTGCTGAAGAAATCCTGATAGGTATTGCCTTTCGGAATTTCTACTAACGGAACAAATAGCAAAGCATCCATAAAAACGGCTGTAAAGGACATAATGATGCCAAGTTGAATCCCAGATAAATTATTTTCTTTTTTATAATAAAAGGAAGCTCCGATAAAAGAATAAAAGATAATTAATATACAAATAATGATGGTTTGCATGTTTAATGATTCTTTTACAACTGGTGTATGCTCTAGGATGAAAAAAGATGTTGCGACACAAATCCAGAGTATTAATCCAGATAGAACGGCTCTGAAATATTTCATGACAGCTGATTTACTTCATTCCAAATTCTAGTTTGAGCAGTTTTCTTAACGTATTCTGAGAAGGTGGTTGCTTTTCGTTCAAGGATTTTTTCAATGTCGTTGGTAATGCTTGAATTTCGTCCGTCTAAAACTTCAGAAAAAAGATAATTTACCAACCAAATTTCATCTTCTGGAACCTGATATTCGCGAAGCATATTTACGTATTCGTCTAATTCAAGTGGCTGAAAAACAATATTTCTTTCTGTCACTCTTGCTATTTCTGCGACAGCTTGTTCAAAAGTAAGCAATTGCGGGCCAGTTAATTCGTAAGTTTTCCCGTTGTGTTTTTCGTCTAATAATGCTTCTGCAACTACTTCGGCAATATCGTCTGCATCGGTAAAAGGTTCTAGGGTTTCAGCTTTTGGCAATGCGACGTATCCAGCCAAAATGGGTTCTAAAAATATGCTTTCGCTAAAGTTTTGATTGAACCAGCTTGCTCTCACAATTGTCCATTTTTGCGCAGTTGCTTTTACGATTTCTTCGCAAATTTGGGCTTCTTTTTCGCCTCTTCCAGAAAGAAGTACAATTTTTTCTACTCCGCTTTTCACTGCTTGAATACTAAATCGCTTAATGATTTCTGGTGCTGAAGGAACTGCCAAATCAGGCTGAAAAGTAAGATAGATTACATTTATGCCTTTTAAAATCTCAGACCATGTTTCTGGTTTTTCCCAATCAAATGATGGATTTCCAGAACGCGATGCGATTGTGATTTCAACATTTTCTTTTTCGTTTAATAATTGTGCTACTCTTTTTCCAGTTTTTCCGTTTCCGCCTATCAGCAGAATTTTTGTTGTTTTCATGATAAATTGTTTTTTGATTATTGATAAAGCAAAGTTGCAATGATCATCACAAAAACATTTGTCGGAAAGGAATTAAGATTTGTTTGAAAGGAATTGTTTTTTGACTTCGTTTGGTCGTGATCCGAATTTTTTCTGAAAGGCGTTGGAGAAAGAACTTAAACTTTCATAACCTACATCCCAAGCGGCTTCTTGTACTGTTTTCTCGCTGTTGCAAAGCAATTCATAAGCTTTGTTTAAACGTTCTTCATGAATGAATTTGTAAACCGGAATACCGAATAATTCTTTGAAGTTCTTTTTTAATTTACTGCTGTTTAAACCAATTAATTTAGAAAGTTCTGTTATGGTTGGCGGTTTAGAATAATTTGTGCTTACGATATCTTTTGCCTGAAAAAGTTTTTCTTTGTCTTTTTCGGTAAGTTCTGTTTTCTTTTCTTCAGATAAAAGTGCAAAATAATGCGCCAATAATTCATTAACCTGACTTTTTAAAAATAAAAGTCTGGTGTTGCCAGAATAAGTGGTGTTGAATATTTTTTGCACAGCCAATTGCATTTCGAGCGTCATAAATAGAGTAGGGCCCTTAACAAAATGCGCATTCGGATTGACCAAGTCTGGCAATTGCTTTTCGAAAATTTCTCTTTCGGTCTGAGGCAAATTTTGAATGGTTTTTAGTTTGGCAAAAATACTGATGGACTGCAGCGGTTTTTCTGGAGCTATTTTATGTGCAAAACCCACTTTCTGATTTCCAAAAAATGAAATCGCTAAGCCAGTTGTATTCATTAAATATTTAGTCTGGTCGTTGTGCTTAATTTCTAATTCGACATTTCCAGAACCGTAAAAAGCAAAACCGACTGCATCGCCATCAATCTCGCATTTTTGCACAAACTCTTTATCAGAATTGGACTGCTCAATCAATACAATGAAATTGTTTACTTCTATAATATCGGTGGTCATTTTTTTGAATTAGATAATTTGGAAATTAGTCAATTAGATAATTTGGAAATGCTTAAAATTTAGTCAAATATACAAAAGTAATTTAAGGAGAAAATTGTTGTTTGAACTTAAATATATTCTCAATGTATGTCATCCTGACGAAGGAAGAATCTCCGCAAGTAGCTCGACAAAGATTGATTCTCTATGCGGAATTACTAACGGAGATCCTTCCTTCGTCAGGATGACAAACTTTGAACGAATTAGCAAAGACCACATAAAAAAATCCGATTCACTTTCGCAAATCGGATTTTATAAATTGAAAATTATATATAACTCCGTAAAGACGAATCTTTACTTTGTATATTTTTACAAGTGAATTACTTCGCCGTAAGCATCAGCTACAGCTTCCATAACAGCCTCGCTCATTGTTGGGTGAGGGTGGATCGATTTTAAGATTTCGTGACCAGTAGTTTCTAGTTTACGAGCTACAACTGCTTCAGCAATCATATCTGTAACACCAGCACCAATCATGTGGCATCCTAACCATTCTCCGTATTTAGCATCGAAGATTACTTTTACGAATCCGTCAGCAGCTCCAGCAGCTTTTGCTTTTCCAGAAGCTGAGAATGGAAATTTACCAATTTTTAATTCGTATCCTTTTTCTTTTGCTTGTTTTTCTGTTAAACCAACAGAAGCGATTTCTGGAGTTGCATAAGTACAACCAGGAATGTTTCCGTAATCGATTGGGTCAACGTGTAAACCTTTAATTTTTTCTACACAGTTAATTCCTTCAGCAGAAGCAACGTGTGCTAAAGCTTGACCTGGAGTAACGTCTCCAATTGCGTAGTATCCTGGAATATTAGTTTGGTTGTAAGCGTTTACTAAGATTTTGTCTCTGTCAACAGCGATACCAACTTCTTCTAATCCGATGTTTTCGATGTTTGTTTTGATTCCAACTGCAGAAAGTACGATATCAGCTTCTAAGATTTCTTCTCCTTTTGCTGTTTTTACAGTTGCTTTTACTCCGTTTCCAGAAGTGTCGATTTTTTCTACAGAAGAGTTAGTCATGATTTTTACACCCGCTTTCTTCATAGAACGCTCCATTTGTTTAGAAACGTCTTCGTCTTCTACAGGAACAATGTTTGGCATAAATTCTACGATGGTAACGTCTGTTCCCATTGAGTTGTAGAAGTGAGCAAACTCAACTCCAATTGCTCCAGAACCTACAATAATCATAGATTTTGGCTGAGTTGGTAATGTCATTGCTTGACGGTATCCAATTACTTTTACACCATCTTGAGGTAAGTTTGGCAACTCACGAGAACGAGCACCAGTTGCGATGATAATGTGATCAGCGCTGTATTCTGTAACTTTATTGTCTTTATCAGTAACGTCAAGTTTTTTTCCTGGTTTTAGTTTTCCAAAACCTTCGATAACGTCAATTTTGTTTTTTTTCATTAAGAATTGAACTCCTTTGCTCATTCCTTCTGCAACACCACGGCTGCGCTGAATAACTGCAGGGAAATCTTTATCGAACTCAGAAACTTTCAATCCGTAGTCAGAAGCGTGTTTAAGGTAATCAAAAACCTGAGCAGATTTTAAAAGCGCTTTTGTTGGGATACAACCCCAGTTAAGGCAAACTCCACCAAGATTTTCTTTTTCTACTACAGCTACTTTAAAGCCTAATTGAGAAGCTCTAATCGCTGTTACATATCCTCCAGGACCACTTCCTAAAACAATAACGTCGTATTTCATTTTTTTTGTTTTTAGTATTAACTATCGAAAATGAAGTTTGTATTTCCGAAACTCATCTTTCGATTTATTCTTTTGTTATTTGTGATTGCGAATTTAAGGATTTATTTTATATGAACACTTGAAAATTTGATTTTGCAACAGCAGATTTTGATATTTTCACATAGAACAAGGAAATTGTGAATTGCAAATTATGAATTGTGAAGTGTAAATCGAAATTTAGATCATAAAACTGAAAAAAGTTGTGAATTGTGAAATGTGAAATGTGAAATGTTTTCTGTAAAAAAATAAGCCACAGATTATTAGGATTAAAAAGATTTTTTTAAATCTGTGTTAATAATCTGTGGCTATTATATTTTTAATGTGAATGGTTCCTTCCGAAGTGTTGTAACGTTCAATCTGATAGTTGTTTAGGTTAAACTTTTGAAAAAAATCCGACCACAAATTGCACAAATTTTCACAAATTATTAAAAATAGTTTTGATTCGTGGTGAATCAAAAAAGCCACAGATTATTAGGATTAAAAGGATTTTAAAATCTGTGTTAATCTGTGTAATCTGTGGCTATTATATTTTCTATGCGAATGGCTTCGGCTTTGTTCAGCCTGACAACTTGAAACTTGAAACAAATAAACTTGAAACAAAATTTTTAAATCTTAACGTGCCCCCAGTTTTCTCCACTAGCGATTCTTCTGATTTGCATTTCGCTTACGCCAAATTGTTTTGCAATCATTTTAAGACGTGTTTTTTGTTCTGGTCTTGCGAGGATTTTTTTGATTAACATCACTTTTGTGGTGGTTAATTTTCGTCCGTCTGCTTTGAGATTGTGTTCAATTAAGTTCTTTTTGGCTTGGATAACGCGCGGACTTTTACGGCTGTGCGCCATCATTTCTTGTTTGGTTGCCCAGCGTAAATTGCGTACGTCATCGTTAGCCCTATTATAATCTAAGTGCAGAACGTATGTCTGATCTTCAGATTCTTTGGGAATGAAATATTGAGCAACTAATTTGTATAAGAAGAGATATTTATTAACGATTTTATCGTCTTTTTTGACTTTAAAACGGAAAGTTGGGTATCCGTCGCTTAGTCCGCCTTTTAGGATGCGGCCGTTTTCAATTTCGTCTGTAAAACTTATTAATCGACCTCTGTTCGAAATGGCATATCTTAATTGTAATGAGGCGTTTATTTCTATTTCTTTGAATTTTTCATCAGGATAAAATCTATTTTGTGGCATTTTCTTTTACATTTGATTTCTACATTCTCAAAGATAAATAATAAACCAAAAATTCCTGCTATCTTCTTGATTGTGAAAGGTCAATTTTATGATTTCTATAACGCTAATTTAACGTTTTAAAGTGTTTTTAGCAGTTTTTAGTCGGATTTTAAATCACAATTTGTGAATTCTGCAGTTTTTTAATTTAGGAAACGAACATTAATTTATAGCTAAATAATGATTAAATTATTGATCTAGCCAGTTTTTGAAATTGTTGATTTCTTTTTTGCTGATGAAAATTGCGTCAGATTCTGCTGGCGGAACAGTCAAAATCAATTCGATTTTTTGATTAGAATGTTTTACAACTTCTTTAATGCTGTTTCTGGTAACAATATACTTTCGGTTTATTTTAAAGAAATTAAAAGGATCTAGGCTATTTATAATATCTGTTAAGGTATTATTGTACAAATAGCTGTTTCCTGATATTATATGAATGAAAAGGTGTTTTCCTGTTGCCGAAAAATAAGTGATTTCACTTTCGTTGATAGAAATCATTTTATAACCGTGATTTACTAAGAAATGACGCTGAATTTTACTGCTTTCAGGATTTTCTATTGCAACTAAAGATTCAAGGGTAGAATTGCTGTTAAAACTATCTTTTATTTTTTTGAATTTTTGAAGTGCTTCCAAAAGTTCGTCTTCTTCAAATGGTTTTAAAAGATAGTCAATTGTAAAATGTTTGAAAACAGAAATAGCATAAGAATCATAAGCGGTGATGAAAATTACTGGACAGGTAATAGTGGTTTTTTCGAAAATTTCGAGACTTTTTCCATCGCCTAAATGAATGTCCATAAAAGCGAGATCGACTTTGTTTTCGCTAAAAAAAACAACTGCTTCTTTTACCGATTTTAAAACGCTGATTGTTGCAATCGATAAAACGTCCTGCTGCTCTAAAATCGATTTTAGATAGCTAGAAGCAAGATGTTCGTCTTCTACAATGGCAATTTTCATTTTACGGAAATTTTGAACCGGTTATGTTGCAAAGATAATTTCAGTAATTCTTATTCGCAATAAACTGTGCATTTTCTTGTATAGAATTTATAAAAAAAGGTTCAGCTGTAAAAACTGAACCTTTAAAAAAAACAATAGGTGTATTATAGATTGGGATTGTTCAATCTCGCGTCTGCTGGATAAATAATAGTATAACGCGGATCATTTTGTATCAAAGTATAATCGCTTCCATCAACAGTATGAATGATTTGTTTTTGAGTAGTTCTTCTCAAGTCAAACCAACGATGTCCTTCTGCAGCAAATTCACGGCGTCTTTCGTCACCAATAAATGTTGCCAGATCAGTTGCGTTCATTCCATTAACAGAAGTGGTAAGCTGTACAAGACCAGAAGGATTGTATCGTTTTGCAATAAAATCTAATACAGTGGTTTTGGCATCTGCTACGTTATTTAACTCCAATAACGTTTCTGCTTTTGTTAAATACAATTCAGAAGTTCTAAAAGAACATTTTTGAGCATCTTCACCACCTTTTTGGATTCTAAAACGGCTTCCGCTTGCTAAAAAGTAAAGCGAATAACGTAAATCTGTCGTTTTGTTGTAGGTAGCAATTAAATCTGGAGAAGCATATGATGTCGCTTTCAAACTGTTGATAAAGGTGTTTTCAAGCGCTAAGATAGATTCTACGCCATCATATCTGTTAGCCAAAACTTTTGTTGCATTTAAATCAACTAAATTATTCTTAATTGCCAATGCTTTGTTTGCTGCATCGAGAGATTTTTGCCATTGTTTTTGGTACAGATAAATACGGCTTTCTAAACTATATAAAGAAGATTTTGAAAAACGGTAATTTAATCCTTTTGGCTGCGATACGACATTAAGCAATTTTTCTGCTTCATTGGTGTCAGAAATAATTTGATTGTAAATTACTTCTACAGTTTCAGGAATAAAAGCCTGTTCTAAATCGATCTCTAATGCCAATGGTACTGCTTTGTCGCTTGCTGCAGTTGTGGCATTGTAAGGTTTTGCAAAAAGATTAACCAAATCAAAATACGCCATTGCTCTTAAAGCGTAAGCTTCTCCAATTAATTGGTCTCTTTCTGCAGAAGTTTCGATTTTTTTAGAAGCTTCATTGATTAAAACATTCGTGTAAAAAATGACATTATATAAATTCTTATATTGAAAAGAAGTTGTAATCTTGTCTGGATTAGAATCTTTCCAAGTATAGATGTCTTTGTAATAGATAAAGTCATCGCTAAATTCATTCATTATAAGTCCATCTGCACGAACTTCAGTCAATGATTTATGTTGTGGATAAACTGAATATCCTGTTGTTAAAACGGCGCGAAACTGTGGTAATGTTTCTGGGATTACTTTACCAATAGGCGTTACATCCAGATAATCATCGCAACTGCTTACGGTTAGCGCTGCGATAAAAAACAATATATATTTTGAGTATTTTTTCATCTTTTGATAGTATTAAAAAGTAACATTACATCCTAGCGTAAATGACTTAGGAACTGGCTGAGAATAAATATTTCCATAAGTTTCTGGATCAAAATACCCTTTGAAATCGGAACTGATTACAAATAAGTTTCTAGCTTCAACATTCAGTCTGATACTTGAAATATTAATTTGATCTGTAAATGCCTTTGGGAATGTATAACCTAAACGCATACTGTTTAATCTCATATAACTCATTTCATGAACCCATGTGTCCAGATAATTCATTGTTTTAATTTGATTTCCTCCCGAATACCATTGGTAAGCCATCCACGAATCTCCTGTTCCAGAAGTCTGGCTTGTAATACCTGGCAGGTTTGAAGAGGTGTTAGTTGGTGACCACGCATTTAAAATTCTAGTCGAATAATTAAATCCTCTGTCTACTTCTGCTCCGTAATAAGGCGGTGTTTCTACCATAGTTTGGTTTAAAGTAAACGAAGCCACAACTGCTAAATCAAAATTACCTACTTTGAAAGTATTGGTAATACCTCCTGTAAATTTAGGATCTCTATCTCCTAAATAAGTAAATAAATCTCTAAATTCTGCCGCTGATAAGTTAGATTGCGAAAACTCTCCTGGGAATATGTCTGCTAAAACATCATACAATCCGAAGAAAGTCTGGCTGTTTACAGTTTCTCCTTTTTTGTTAACGAATAATGGATTTCCATTTTCATCAATTCCGTTTGTTTTAAATCCGAAAATTGCATTTACAGGACGACCTTCTCTGCTTGGCATATAATCAGTATCACGAACTTCTATACGATCAACATTACTTTTGTTTTGTGCAAGGTTAAAATTGGTAGTCCATTTAAAATTTGGACGATCGATATTTTTTGTGGCAATGGAAAGTTCAAAACCTTTATTGGTTACCTGCGCCCAGTTCATGTTTGTAAACTCAAAACCATTTTCTACCGGTAATGCTCTATTTCCTAATAAATCAGAACTTTTTCTTCCATAAATATCAGCAATAATACTAATACGGTTATGAAACAATCCAAGGTCTGCACCAAAGTTTGTACTTGTAGTTTTTTCCCAACGTAATTTTTCGTTCGGAGGACTAATTACTACAATCGTAGGTTCTGTCTGTCCCGGAAGAATAGTCGTAGTTTTGTTTTCTCCTACAACAAATGGAGAAGTGTTTTTGTCAATATTTCCCTGTAAACCGTAAGAACCGCGTAATCTAAGGTTTGAAACAACATTGCTGTCTCTTAAGAAGTTTTCTTGAGAAACCAACCATGCACCAGAAGCTGACCAAAGTGGTAAATATTTGTATTTTGGATCTACACCAAATAAATCTGAACCATCATATCTCGCACTTCCGAAAACAGTATATTTTCTGTTGTAAGTATAAGAAGCCGTTGCAAAGAAAGAAGCAAATGCGCTTTCGGTTTGTACCTTTCGGTATGTTCTGTATTCTGGGTTGTTTGCCATGTCAGCATTTGGGAAAACAATTTGCTGTGTTGTCAATGTATTTTCATCAAAACCGAATCCTTTTGTAAAAATAGAAGTTTGATAATTTCTTCTTAATTCATTACCAACCATAACTTCAACCTCATGTTTATCAGCAAAAACATTCGAGTAATTAAGTGTTGTCTTTAAATTGTATTGAAAAAAGTCGTTATTGTTATTTTCAATTACACCACCATTTGGAAGGAAGTAATTGAAACTGCCATTAGAAAAATAACGTGATGTTTCTCTATATCTTCTAGTGTAGTAACTATTTTGACCAGCAAATTTCTCAGAAGAATTATGGTCCAACTGAAGACCGAGCTGGCTACTTGCTTTTAAATGATCTGTAATTTTATACTCGGCATCTAAAATCGCTTTTATGGCTCTTGTTTTTAGATCGTAAGAAGTATTGGCTCTTTCTTCTAAAATATTAAATGGAATGTAACGATCAGAATATCCAGTGATATCTTGGTCATATTTATAACTTCCGTCAGCATTATAAGGTGTTAGGTACGGATTTACGTTTCTGGTGTAATTTGCAGGATTCGTATTTGTGCTAACATCTGTCACGTAAGAGTTTTTGATAGACTCTGAACCGAAAAGTCCAACGCCAACTTTAAATCGGTCTGATACTTCGTAGTTGTTTTTTAAAGTTAAATTGTAACGTTTGAAACCAGTTCCGATAGTAGTTCCCTGCTCATCATAAAAACCTGCAGAGAAATAGTAATCTGATTTTTCACCTCCACCAGACATACTTAAACCGTGCTGCGTATTTATTGCATTTTGATAAATTAAGTCCCCCCAGTTAAAATTATTGTTTCTTAAAGTATTGATAGCATTTTGTGTAGCCGGACTTAAAGAAGAGAATCCGCCAGTTCTGAAAGTGTTTAATTCATTAGCTCCATTCAAAATACGAGCGATCTCACCATTGGTATCTCTGTAGGTTAAATCGGAACGACTCGCCAGACCCAGTTCAAAATCAACTTTTTGAGAAGCATTCATCAAATTCAATTTGTCGAAATCTGGTTTTAGGTTGATAAAAGTATTGGTGTTAACATTAATTGTCATTTTACCACTTTTTCCTTTTTTAGTCGTAATTACAATAACTCCGTTAGCAGCACGTGCGCCATAAATAGAAGTAGCTGCAGCATCTTTTAAAATGGTAATATCTTTAATGTCATCAGGATTTAAACCTGCAATAGAATAATTTGCCAATAAATCGATATTGTCTTTATCGTAGTTTTTAGGTACATCCTGGCTTTCTAATGGCAAACCGTCCAAAACCCAAAGAGGATCTTGTGAACCGTTAAGAGAAGCAGTTCCTCTAATTCTAATTTTAGCTGGCGCTCCTGGTGCTCCAGATTCCGTAGTTACAACAACTCCCGCAACCTGTCCTAATAACATTTGATCGACACTTGCAACTCCTGCTTGTTGAATAGAAGCCATGTCTACTTTTGCAATTGCAGAGGTAAGCTTTCTTTTTTCTATTTTTTGGTAACCCGTTACTACAACTTCCTGAAGTTTTCCAACTTCAGATTTTAAACTGATTGTATATTCTTTTTGAGAAGAAGATAAATCTAAAGTATAGGATTTGTATCCCATAAATGTTATTCTTAAAGCAGTAACATTTTTAGGTACTTTTAATTGAAACTTACCATCAAAATCTGAAGTAGTTCCGATGCTTGAACTTTGAATAATTCCAGCCATAGCTGTTTTATTAGAGATAGAATTGTTTTCTACGAAAATTGATGCTCCTGGAACTGGAGATTTGTCTGTTTCGTCTAAAACAATACCCGAGATGGTTCGGGTTTCCTGCGAGTATCCTGCAATAGCCAGGAATAGCAGTAAGGCTTGTAAAATTTTTGTCATGTTTTTGGTTGTGTATTAAAAGGTTGTATTATTTAGAGCTTTTTCGATTCGTTGTATCAAATCGCGATAATGGTTTTGGGTAGATTGGTTTCCTGTGTTCTTTTTAGTTTTTAATAATTGAAGCACTTTATTTAATTCTCCTTTTTTATCTGAAGTCACTTCGGTAACTCTTTTTAAAGAAGATTGATTAATATTTTTTGCCATGTGGGCATTATCTAAATACGTGCACAAATGAGGCATATTTAAAGTCTGCTGAATATCTAATAGTTTCTTAGCATCTGTTTTTTCAAATAATTTATTGGTCGAGACAATTAAAACATCTACGTAATTCTTTTGCGTCATACGCTCCAGAATCGATAATGATTTATTGGCAATTGTTCCAGCAAAAACGCTTTGGTACATTTTTTTTAACAAATCATTTACGGTAAAAACGGGATCTTTGGATTTATTTCGCTGATACAATTCATTTTCAGTCATTCGCAGCAAACGATCATCGCTAAATAAATCATACAGAATACTATATTGTAATTCTCTCGAAAGTGTATACGGAGTATATTCGTAAGGTCCAAGAGGAGAATCTTTCAGCGGATTTGTTTTGTCTAAAATGTCATTGAAAAACAGCCATTGCGGAATCGTAAGTACATTTTTAGCTAAATAATCGGCAGCCCTTTTCTGCATCTCAGCAGAAACTGGAATATAGCTTTGTTTGTTATCTCCGTGAACCGTTTCATTCAAATAAACCCCACCAATGTTATTCATTACATGACGGTTGTACAATTGCCATTGACCGATCGTGCCGATGTACAATTTTCCTGTTTCATAATAAGAACGATCTTTATCGTAAGTCCAGTTTAAGATATTATCGACAACACGTTTAAGGTTTTTCAAACCGTATTCGCTTGCTTTTACGGCATCATTTCCTAAATCTTCTGATTGCGAACGTGGATCAACGATGTTTTCCTGCTGTTGGCCATAGAAATAAATGGGGTCATTTTGATGTTTTGTAATTAAGGCATTTAGTTTTGCTGTCTCGTTTTCGTTAGGCGAATACCATCTGTAACCCCATTCGATAGCATATTTATCATATTCTCCAATTTTTGGAGTAATAACCGTTACACTGTCTTCTGGCTGAGCGACATAATTGTAGCGTGCGTAATCCATAATAGATGGAGCAGTTCCGCCCATTTTTGCTGTAAATTCTTTAGAACGCAAAGATTCTACATCATAAGCAAAAGAAGAACCCATATTATGTTTCAGACCAAAAGTATGGCCCACTTCGTGAGAAGAAACAAAACGAATTGCCTCTCCCATATGTTCGTCACTAAATTTATTTCCTCTAGCTTTCGGATCGATTGGGCCAGTCTGAATACGCATCCAACTTTGAAGCGAAGTCATAACATTATGCCACCAGATAATATCAGATTCGATAATTTCACCGCTTCTTGGGTCAACCACAGAAGGTCCCATAGCGTTTGATTTTGGAGATGCTGCATACGTAATTACAGAATAGCGTACGTCGTCAATATCAAAATCCAAATCTTGTTCAGTAGGTTCTTTCGCTATAATGGCATTTTTAAATCCTGCCTTTTCAAAAGCTGCCTGCCAATCGTGTACGCCATCAATAATATACTTTCTCCATTGTTTTGGAGTAGAGGGATCGATGTAATAAACGATTGGTTTTTTCGGCTCTACTAATTCACCTTTTAAATAACGCTCTTCGTCTTCCTTTTTAGGTTCTAAACGCCAGCGTGTTATTAATTCTTTTTCAAGCATTGCCTGCTGAGAGTCGGCAAAATACCAGTGTTTTTCTGTAAAGAAACCAATTCTATTATCAGAAAAACGAGGTTTCATTGGAGTTTTGTCCAATAATATAATATTGCTTGTAACCCCAAGAGTTACAGATAATGCAGGACCGCCTTCGCTAACAGAAGTAGTCAGCTGCGATTTTACCACAATGTTTTTTGGAAAAGATTTTAAACCTTCAATATAAGAAAGCTCAGATTTTACCGAACCGCCAAAACCAATGTTGCTCAAAACATCATTGAAGCTTTTTTGTTTTCCGTCAAAAATCTTATTTACTTTAATTACAACAGCTGTCGAATCATTATTTTTTGTTTCAATATCAAAAACTTCAATAATAGATTCTGCAAAATTATTTTGAACCGATTGAGTAATGGCATCCTCTTTTGGTGAAGAAACTTTTGGCACATACGATTTTACCCAAACTTTCTTTGCAATGGTATCTTTATAAAAACTGATAATCTTGTTTTCATAATTCATTCCTTTGTTTAAACCTGCTTCGTTTACTTGAAAAGGAACTTGAGATAATTTGTTTACAACTAAAAACTCTCTTTGGAATAAACTGTCTTGAATTTCAAAATAAACATCGGTTTTAACCTGAATAATATTGAAAAGTCCTTTTTTAACAACGCCCTTTTTTACAAGGTCACCATATTTTTTACCTTTTTTAGAATCGGTAGAATCTTTTTTAATTTCAGTCGTGTCTTCTTTTTTGTCTTTCTTTTTCTTTTGAGATTGAACAGTAAGCGGTGATAATAATAATAGGAGTATGCAAATTGTTACCAAATTATGCAGGAATGACTTTTCCTTCATCAGATGTTAAGTTTAGGTTAATTTTCGATCCGAAACTATTTTATTTTAGTTAAGGAAAAAAACAAAAAGGAGTGAGTGGCTTTTTTTTAGGAGTGAATGGATAGTAATGGAAGAATACAAACAAAATAGCCATCTTTTTCTGATGTCTTAAAATCGTTTTTTGAATAATAGTTGTAAATACTCTTTAGGTAGTTTAACCCAAATTTAGTACTCGGTTCTGCAGCCAATTTCTTCTGAAGATTGTTGCTGATGATTACCTGGTTTTCTTGAATCAGGATTTTTGTAGTTAAGGGACTTTCCTGAGTGGCAGTATTATGCTTAATAGCATTTTCTACCGCAATCTGAAAAGATAGATAGGGGATGTGTTTGTTTAAAGCAGTTTCGTTTTCGATTTCTATAGAAAAGAATAATTCGTCTTTAAAACGAGTCTGCTGTAAAAAGATATATTTTTCGATAAATAAAAGTTCGTCCTTCAGAGGAACAACGTTCTTTTCTGGCGGATCAATTAAATAACGATAAATGCGAGATAAGTTTAACGTAAATTTCTGCGCCACTTTAATATCGCTTCCGATCAGCATATAAAGCGAGTTGAGCGAATTAAATAAAAAGTGCGGATTAATCTGTTCTTTTAATTGCTGTAACTGGATTAGCGCTTTCTCTTTGATAATTTTTTCGTTTTCAACCAAGAGTTTGTTTTTCTCTTTTATGACAATTCCTTTTTCTCGGTAGGCGCGCCTGTTGGCATAAGAGAAAAGATAGAAAATCAACAACAACATTATAGTCGTAATCGAATAGGTTAAAGTCGAATATCTTTTAATAATCGCGACATTTTCGTCTACAAAGATTTTCGGAAAATTAACGGAGATAAACCAATTAGAATTTTTAACATCCAGCTTTTGAGTATAGCGTATTACATCGAGTTTCAAAAACTCAGACATCGTGACTCTTTTTACAAAATCATCTTTTTCTCTAAAAATAGTGTCAGAAGGATTAAATGACGAAATCTTAAAAATGTTTTTTCCAATAAAAGCGGCTTCTGGATGATAAAGGCATGTTCCTTTTTTATCAAAAACAAAAGCGTAGTTGGAAGCTGTTTTGTCTGTTTTAGAAAAATAAGTATGCAGTAATCCTAAATTAATGTCGTAACCATATTTGACAACAGTATTATCATCTGAAATCAGTTTGAAGTAAATGCGCCAAACCAATTCTTTTCCCTGACGAACAACAATACTTACATGCTGCGCCTTTTTATTTTGCTGCAGAAAAGTTTTTATATCATTTTTGGTTTCATCTGAGATAGTTCTGTTTCCGTACTGAATAGGATTTTCATTAATCTGAAACCAAGTATTCTCGACCAATCTGCTGTTGTCTTGCAGCTGAGACATCAGCTGCAGATTATTATCAAGATTATTGGAGTTGCTTATTTTTAGAACATGCACTATCTTTTTTTCCTGCTCCAGAAATTTTGAAAATTCCTGAGACATGAATTCCTGTTTTTTAACTAAAGTACGCAACGATGCATCTTCATTCGCTTTTTCTGTAAGATCAGTAATAAGATTACTTAAAATATAAACAGATAAAACGGTAATCAGAATCGAAACAATAACGTATATTAAGAACGCGCGTCGAGAAGTAATATTTTTTATTCTAAATTTCAAAAAGTATCATCATGACTTAATTTGCTACGGCAAATTGCGAGTCATATAAATTTTTATAGTACCCATCAGTTTTTTGCAATAACTCCTGATGCGTTCCTTGTTCAACAATCAATCCCTTATCCATCACCACAATTTTATCTGCATTTACAATTGTTGCTAATCTGTGCGCAATAATAATCGAAGTTCTTCCTTTTGTAATCGTTTCTGTTGCGCGCTGAATCATTTCTTCAGAATACGTATCGATGGAAGAAGTCGCTTCGTCCAAAATTAAAATACTCGGATTACTTACATACGAACGTAAAAAAGCAATCAGCTGTCTTTGTCCAGAAGAAAGCATTACACCACGCTCTTTTACATCAAAATCATAATTATCGGGCAGATTCATAATAAAATCATGAACGCCAATTTTCTTCGCTGCATCAATTACTTGATCTCTTGTAATTTCAGGATTATGCAAAGTAATATTGTTATAAATCGTGTCGGCAAACAAAAATACATCTTGCAGAACGACAGCAATCTGTTTTCTTAAAGAAGCCAAAGTATAGTTTTCGATATTTTCGCCGTCAATGCAAATTGTACCGCTATTAATTTCGTAAAAACGATTCAGCAAATTAATAATCGTAGATTTTCCAGCACCAGTAGAACCAACAATGGCAACAGTTTGTCCAGCTGAAACTGACAAATCAATTCCCTTAATAACTTCTTCTTCTGGAATGTAACTGAAACGAACGTCTTTAAAATCAATTTTTCCGTTAAAAACTGGAGCCTCAATTGTTCCTGTATCCTGAATGTGATCTTGTGTATCGATAATGTCAAAAACACGATTGGCCGCAATCATTCCCAATTGCATCTCATTAAATTTATCCGCAATTTGACGAAGCGGATTAAACAACATTCCGATAAACATCGTGTATGAAAACAAATCTCCAAAAGTCGTAAAATGATCACCGTTTAATATTCGGAATCCGCCATAAACCACAACCAAACCTAAAGTAATAGACGAAATAATATCGGCAATCGGGAAGAAGATCGAGTTGTATAAAATGGTTTTAATCCAAGCGACTCTGTGTTTGTTATTGATTTCTTTAAAGTTTTCGGCTTCTATTTTTTCGCGGTTAAAAAGCTGTACGATTTTCATTCCCGTAACACGTTCCTGCACAAACGAGTTCATATTAGCAATCTGTGTTCGTACTTCTTCAAAAGCAACCTGCATTTTACGCTGAAAAATTCTAGTAATATAAACCAAAATCGGCATTGCAACGATAACAATCCATGTCAGTTTCCAGTTCATGTAAAACATAAAAATCAAAACCACAACCATTTTCATCAAATCGCTTATAATCATAAACAAACCTTGGCTGAAAATTCGCGCAATCGACTCGATATCCGAAACAGCACGCGTAACAAGTTGTCCAACTGGAACCAAATCAAAATATTTCATTCTGAAACTCAAAATATGCTTAAAAAGTTTCGTTCTAATATCTTTCACAATATCCTGCCCAAGCCAGTTTGCCCAATAAACAAAATAGAATTGCGAAAAAACCTCCATTAGCAAAACTACTCCCATCAAAATGATATACATCAGCAATCCCATTTTATCATGAGTTTTGATGTAACCATCGACCGTTTCTTTTAATAAATAAGGACGAAGTGCTGCAAAAATAGACAGCGAAATGGCAAATAGGATTACGCCATAATAACGCCATTTGTAAGGACGGGTATATTTTAATATTCGTTTGAATAATCCAGTATCGAATGCTTTTGCTTTCATTTATTTTTAGGAGCTGTTTCCTGCTTTCCGTTACAAGTTTTTTTCAAAAATATGTTTTTGTACTGTTTTGTTAAGAGCTTCCGTTGGTCGCTTTATCAAAACACAAAAACTATATTTTTTTCAAAAAAGCTTTTCACTTCAATCAGGGCTATTTATGTAATCGTACTTTATTTTGGTTAAATATAAACCATGTGCCGGAACCGAAAATCCAGCTTTTTCTCTGCTTTTGCTGGCAATGATATTTTCAAAATCTATTAAAGAAATTTTCTTTAAACCGATATTAATCAAAGTGCCAACAATAGCGCGAACCATATTCCTTAAAAAACGATTTGCTGAAATGGTAAAAATCAGTTTTCCATTTTCTTGTTTCCAGTATGCCTCAAAAATCGTGCAATCAAATGTATTGACATCGGTATGAACTTTCGAAAAACATTCGAAATCAGTATGTTTTAATAAGAGCTGAGCCGCTTCATTCATTAATTCAACATCCAATTTTTGGGTAACATACCAGCTCAATTCCTGTAAAAACGGATTTTTAACAGTATTGATATGATATTCATACGTTCGCTTTGTCGCATCAAATCGGCAATGCGCATCATCGTGAACGAGTATAATGTCAAAAATCGCAATGTCTTTTGGTAAATACGAATTCAGTTTATGAATTAAAACCGGAATATCTAAGGTTTTTTCTGTATCAAAATGCCCGTACATTTCGCTTGCATGAACACCACTGTCAGTTCTTCCAGCACCCATAATGCTGATAGTTTCATTTAGTAAAACCGAAAAAGCCTTATTTAAAGTTTCCTGAACTGAAGAAGCGTTTGGCTGTATTTGCCAGCCATGATAATGGGTTCCGTTATAAGCGAATTGAATAAAATATCTCACAATTGAGGTTCAAAGGTTCAAAGGTACAAAGGTACAAAAGTACAAAGGTTTTTTTAAAGATACTAAGATTCTGAGATGCTAAGGTTCTAAGGTTTTTCTTTTAGGTGGCAAAGGTTCAAAGTGACAAAGTAACAAAGGTTTTTTTGTGTTTTGGATTGTAGAGGCGCACCGCAGTGCGTCTCACGCTAGATTGGTTTTGCCACAAAGTCGCGAAGGCACAAAGTTTTTTATTTTTCATTGTAGAGGTACGCTGCATTGTGTCTAACGCTCAGAATGGTTTTGCCACAAAGGCGCAAAGAAAAAAAAATATTTACATTAATCGTTTCCAATCCAAATGTTAGACTTACTGCGGTGCGTCTCTATAAAAAAACTTTGCGACTTCGTGCCTTCGTGGCAAAAAAAACTTCGCGCCTTTGTGCCTTCGCGGCAAAAAAACTTAGAATCTTAGTATCTTAGCAACTTAGAACCTTTAAAAAATGACCAAAATCCTACTACTTTCCGATACTCACAGTCATATCGACGATACCATTTTAAAATATGTTGCTCAGGCAGATGAAGTCTGGCATGCGGGAGATATTGGAGATCTGACGGTTACCGATACCATTAAAAAACTAAAACCTCTCAGAGCGGTTTACGGAAATATTGATGATGCAAAAGCGAGATTAGAATTTCCGTTAAACAATCGTTTTTCATGCGAGAATGTTTCCGTTTGGATTACGCATATTGGAGGTTATCCAGGAAAATACAATCAAAATGTTAGGGAAGAATTGGCTCTGAATCCGCCTAAATTATTTATTTGCGGACATTCGCATATTTTGAAAGTCATGTTTGATAAAAAGAACAATCTATTGCACATGAATCCAGGCGCGGCGGGAAAAAGCGGTTTTCATAAGGTAAGAACCATGCTTCGCTTTGTAATTGACGATGATAAAATCAAAGATTTAGAAATTGTCGAAATAGGAGCGAAGTAATTAGTGTGGCAGCGGAATCTGGATTTTTATTTTAGTTCCCAGATTTTCTTTGGAAACGATAGCTAAAGTTCCTTTATATTTTTTAATTCGGGCTCTAATTCTGTTTAAGCCGAAACCTTCTGCATCGTTTAATTTTTGGGTTTTAAAACCAATTCCGTCATCATGAATGCGCAGGATTAACTGATTTTCTTTTTCGGTCAAAGAAAGTTTTGCCTTTTTTGCATTGCTATGTTTGGTAATGTTGCTGAACAATTCGCTGACAATAAAATAGATTTTCATTTCGAATTTTTCAATATATCTTCTACTGGTTGGAATAGCACTTGAAAACGCAAATTCGATTGCTGAATTGGAGTTCTTTTCGCATAAATCTTCTAACGCATAAATCAATCCAAAACGAACCAAAAGCGATGGAACAAGATCGTGAGACATGTCTCGTAAAAGCTCATGCGCTTCAGACAGAATGGTTTTTGCTTTCTGTATTTCGTTTGATTTTATATCTTGCTGCGCTGTAAAAGTATTTAAATGTAATCCCGCAGAAGATAATAGCGAATTGATGTTGTCATGCAGAAAAGAAGCAATTTTTTTACGCTCTATTTCTTGAGAATCAATGCTAGAATTGATAATGTTGAGAAGGATTTTTTGTTTCGTATCCTTTCTTTTTATTTTTTGTTTTAGTTTATTGTTTTGGTACAAAAAGTAAAACAAAAGAAAAATAATAACGATAAGTATTATAGATAAGCTAACGACTTTTTTATTTCGAAGCTGTTCTGTTTTGCTAATGTGATTTGGTTTGCTTACACTGTTTATCTCTGTCTGTGCCGCCCTTGCGTTTATTCTATCATTTGGCTGTGCTATGCTGGTGCTTTTAACGGTAAAAAGCAATAGCAAAGAGATAAGAAAGTTGAAACGAAACATTACAGGAATTTTTAAGGATTAATCAAATTGTTTTTGAGCGCATATTTTACCAAACCTATTGTGCTTTTAATATTCAGTTTCTTCATAATGTTTTTGCGATGTGTTTCAACAGTATGCGCGCTGATAAAGAGTTTTTCGCTAATTTCTTTTCCGCTGTATTCTAAGGCAATCAAAACAATGATTTCAAGCTCTCGCGGACTCAAAAGCGGATTCTCTATAATGGCATTAGGATTGAGTTTAGGGTTGTCTTTGAAGGTGTTGAAGATTTTTTGTCTTACGGCATCGCTAAAGTATTCTTGTCCTTGATAAACAGCTTCGACAGCTTCAATAATGTTTTCGCCAGCACAATTTTTGGTCAAATAGCCTTTTGCGCCTAATTTCATTACCTCTTTAATGATTTTGAGATCATCGTAGCTGGATAAAATAATGACATTGCAAGGCAGTTGTTTTTCGTTAAATTCCTTAAGGGTTTCAATGCCGTCTTTTTTGGGCATGCTGATGTCTAAAATCAAAACATCGGCTTTGTCATTTACAACATCGTCATAAACAGTAGTTCCGTCTAATGAAGTTCCTGCCACCTCAAAGTTTGAAACGGTTTGCAGTAGGTTTGAAAGACCATCAATGAGTACCTGATGGTCATCTGCAAGATGGATCCTTATTTTTGGTGCCATGATTATTTGAATTTGAAAATGCAAATTTATGGCGTAAACAGATTTTTATTATGCTCTTTAGGTTTGATTTATAATACAATAGGGCATAAAAAAAACCCGAATATAGATTCGGGTTTTTCTTCGCACAAAATAAACTAAGTTTATAGGTTTACCTCAAACGATCAACAGATTTTACAAGATCTTCGTCCTTTTTGATGGCCTTATTAGCTAAAACTAATAACACGATAGCAACAATCGGCATGAACATCCCAATACCTTTCTCAGAGACTTCTGCCTCTCCAGATAAATTTAGTGATCGATATACAAATAATCCTAATAAAATTAAATTTAATATTATATTCAGTCTGTTTAGCACAAACTGATTTTGTCTCTTTTTAAATGAAATTATACTGATAATACTAAGCATAGTTGTTAAACCTAATATAAAAGTATAAAGCTGATCCTGCATAAAAAAGAATGGCTTTCCTGCACTAGTTGTCCAAAGCGGAACAAAAAGCATTAAAATGCCAGTTGCAGCAAAAGCTAGAAATAAATATACAGTTTGAATTCTTTGTATCATGGCCTAAAAATGTTTTACAAAAATATATTTTCTTTTTTTAAAATACTATTGTATGATAAAATTTTATTCGTATTATTGCATCATAATACCGTAAGCACTTCATACTGCGGTCAATTCAAATTAATTATCTACCTATTCTTTTTACAGTATTCCTTAAAATAATTAAATTCATAGAACATTCATGTTTGATATTTCTGCATTAAAAGAAATGAAGCTTGCTGAGCTTCAAGAAATAGCTAAGTTAGCTAAAACAATAAAGATTACTGGTGTCAAAAAAGAGACTTTAATTAGTCAGATTTTAGCACACCAAGAAGCATCTAATGCACCAGCTGAAGCTCCTCAAACAACAGCAGTTTCTGAAGCCAAAGAAGAAAAACCGAAACGCGCTAGAATTGCGCCAGCAAAACCAAAAGCAGCAAATACCAAAAATACTCCTGTTTTAGAATTTGATAAAGTAGAGGAAACTGTTCAAAATAACGATACTGCTGAAACAGTTCAGCCAATTGCAGAAATGGCAACTGAAGCAGTACAGGAAAATAAAACAGCTGCAAAAAAAGAGCCTAAAGTTGTAAAATTTAACAAACAGGCATACGAAAAGAAAGTAGCGCTAAAAAAGGAGAAAGAAATTGTAAAAGAAGTGGTTGCTAATGAAGAAGTTGCAGAAGCAGCTCCGTCAGAATCAATAGTTTCTGAGCCAACAGCCGAAACAGCTGAAAAAACTCCACAAATTGCTCCTGCAAAAAAGATCAATCCGAATCAGAATAAAAATCAGAACCAGAACCAAAATCAAAACCCGAATCAGAACCAAAATCAGAGCGGGAATGGCAATGGAAACGGAAATCATAACAATCAAAACCCTAACCACAAGAATAAAAAGAACAATAATAACTTCAGAGATTCAGATTTTGAATTTGACGGAATTATTGAAAGTGAAGGTGTTTTAGAAATGATGCCAGACGGTTACGGATTTTTACGTTCATCAGATTATAATTATTTAGCTTCTCCAGATGATATTTATTTATCAACTTCACAAATCAGATTATTTGGTTTAAAAACCGGAGATACTGTAAAAGGAGTGGTTCGTCCGCCTAAAGAAGGCGAGAAGTTTTTTCCATTGGTTCGTGTTTTAAAAATTAACGGACACGATCCGCAAGTCGTTCGTGATAGAGTTTCTTTCGAACACTTGACACCAGTTTTCCCTTCAGAAAAATTTAAACTAGCCGAAAAAGGCAGTTCTATTTCAACAAGAATTATAGATTTGTTTTCACCAATAGGTAAAGGTCAGCGTGGTATGATCGTTGCACAGCCTAAAACAGGTAAAACAATGCTACTTAAAGATATTGCAAATGCAATTGCAGCTAATCATCCTGAAGTTTATTTGATTGTTCTTCTTATCGACGAGCGTCCAGAGGAAGTTACAGATATGCAAAGAAGCGTTCGCGGTGAAGTTATCGCTTCAACTTTTGACAGAGAGCCGCAAGAACACGTAAAAATTGCCAACATTGTATTAGAAAAAGCAAAACGTTTGGTAGAATGCGGTCACGATGTAGTGATTTTATTAGATTCTATTACTCGTTTAGCAAGAGCTTACAACACTGTTCAGCCAGCATCTGGAAAAGTATTAAGTGGAGGTGTTGATGCGAATGCATTACAAAAACCAAAACGTTTCTTTGGAGCGGCTAGAAATGTAGAAAACGGCGGATCTTTAAGTATCATCGCAACTGCATTGACAGAAACAGGCTCTAAAATGGACGAAGTTATCTTCGAAGAATTTAAAGGAACGGGTAACATGGAATTACAATTAGACCGTAAGATAGCCAATAAACGTATTTTCCCAGCAATCGATCTTACATCGTCTAGTACACGTCGCGACGATTTATTATTAGACGAAAAGACATTACAAAGAATGTGGATTATGCGTAAATATCTATCAGATATGAATCCAGTAGAATCTATGGACTTTGTAAACGACCGTTTCAAGAAAACGAAGAATAATGAAGAGTTTTTGATTTCGATGAATGATTAATTGAAAGGGACAAAGATTCAAAGTAACAAAGGGGCAAAGTTTTTGTCTTTGAGTTTAAAATATAAAATGCAATAAAAAAAGGATGAGTTTTTAACTCATCCTTTTTTTATTGGCAAAGATTAGAAGCTTCTGTCACTTTGAACCTTTGTCACTTTGTCACTATTTTTTATCAACTACCGGTCTCTCTGCTCTATTAGCCAAATCCCAAGCTAGTACAAAAGCCAATTTTGTTCTTTTGGTTAAGGCGTCGTATTCGATTTTTTCTGGAGTATCGTCTTTTCCGTGGTAATCTTCGTGAACTCCGTTGAAGAAGAAAACAGATGGAATACCGTGTTTTGCAAAGTTATAGTGGTCAGAACGCTCGTAGAAATGGTTTGGATCTTTTGGATCATTAAACTTAAAATCTAAGTCCATTTTGATGTATTTATCATTTTGAGAAACAACAGCATTGTGCAAGTCAGAAGATAATCTATCTGCACCAATTACATATACATAATTGTTTGTGTTTGAATGCTCCACATCACGACGTCCGATCATGTCAATATTGATATCTGCAATGGTATTTGCGATTGGAAACAATGGATTTTCAGAATAAAAACGAGATCCGTGTAAACCGTGCTCTTCACCAGTTACGTGAAGAAATAAGATAGAACGTTTTGGTCCACGTCCTTGTTTTTTTGCTTTAGCGAAAGCTTTAGCCATTTCCATAACGGCTACAGTTCCAGAACCATCGTCATCAGCTCCGTTGTAAACTTCGCCATCTTTGATACCCACGTGATCGTAGTGCGCAGAAATTACTAAAACTTCATTTGGTTTTTCTGTACCTTCAATATATGCCCAAATGTTTTCTGAATCTGGAAGGTTTTGATTGCGTTTTGCATTCATAAATGTTGCAGGAACAGGCTGGTAGTAATTTGAAGCTCCTTTTGGAAAAGACACGCCACTTTTTTTGTATTGCTCAATCATATAAAGACCAGCTTTTTTTTGTCCTTGAGAACCCGTTTCGCGGCCTTCCATTTCATCAGAAGCGATAGTATAAAGCATTTTCTTTAAGTCTTTTTCGCTGATAGCTTTAACATATTTCGTTGGATCCGAATTGTCTTTAGATGCTGTTGACTGCGCGGTTTTACAAGAATACGCAGAAACAACTAATAATAAAAGGAGTAATTTTTTCATTCCTATAGTTAGTGTAAATTAATAAATGTGTAAAGAACGTATAAAGTGAGTAAAAATAGGATAAATAGTGAGTTTATTATAAAAAGCAATACACTTTTAACAAATGACACTATTCTAGATTCGCCATAAAAACGGTGATGTGCAGGATAAAAATAATAGCACATCCAGATGGTTCCTGCAAAATTGGTGATGGCAGAGATATATAACAACGGACTATCTTTTCCAAAAAGACCAATACCTCTGTCAATTATAAACATAATAAGAAAAATAAGAAGCAGAAACGAAAAATAATGAAGCGTAAATATGCCATGATCAAAGTAATACCATTTTTTCTTACTATGAAACAGCCATAAAAAGAATGCGAAAAAAGGCATAATTATAAATAGAATTTTGGGTAGATTATGAAAGAAGGATTCTATAAATTTTATAATTATTTCTTTTTTGGTATATTTTTCAGTCACATGAACGGCTTTTTCATAGAACCAATACGAGGTTGCATTTAATTTTTCGCTTTCCTTTCCATATTTCTGAATTGAATCGATTTCTTTCATTGTTTTCAATTGAAAATAGGACTTGTCCACTACTTTCGATTTCAAATATGATTTTTCTTTCCAGCTCTTCTTTTCTTTTGCAGCTTCTTTTTCAAAACTGGTTGTAATTTCCTTCTCATTTTTTGTTAGCTCATCCGTTAGATTATTTGGAAATAAAGCAATTAAAAGAAAAGTAATAAAACTGATAAAGATATAAAGACGAACCGGAGCCAGATAAGACAAACGCTTTCCTGAAAGATATTCTTTAGTTAGTGTTGAAGGCTTAAAAAGTAGATTTTTGATGGTTTTCCAAAATGCATTTTCATAGTGCGTTAAATCTTCAAAAAAGTGTACAAATAAATGATGAAAAGTCTTTCTCGAATCGCTGTTTTCCTGACCGCAATTTGGACAGAATTTTTGTTCAACAACGTGCCTGCAATTCAGACAGGTTTTATCTTCTCTAATTTTACTGTGTGACATTGGTTTATTTTGGTTTGTTTTCTAGGTAGTTTTTGGTTTATTTTTTCAGGACTTCATTTAAAAAGAGCTGTAAATGATCAAACGATCTTTTGGCAGCAACAGGATTGTAGGCCGCACCTTTAGAATTATCATTTCCAGCTTCAGGATTTGTAAAAGAGTGCACAGAGTTTGCATAATAAATCATTTGCCAATCGGCTTTAGAATCGCGCATTTCTTGTTGGAATGAAGCAATCTCGTCTTTAGAAACAAACGGATCATCAGCCCCATGACAGATTAAAACTTTTGTATTGATGGTTTCTGTTTTTCTGCTGGCATCTTTTCCTAAACCGCCATGAAATGAAGCTATTCCTTTTACATTCAAATGTCCACGGGCAGCTTCTAAAACTCCAGTTCCGCCAAAACAATAGCCAATGGCAACAATGTTATCGGCATTTGCTCCTGCTTTTACCAATTCTTTTAAGGCAGCGTCGATGCGCTTTTGATAAGCTTCGTAATTTGTTTTGTAAAACCCAGCTTGTTTTCCAGCTTCTCCAGTATTTTTAGGATAATTTCCTTCACCATAGATATCAGCGATAAAAACGTGATAACCTAATTTAGATAATTCTTCAGCAATTCCTTTAGAAGCATTGTCAATTCCGAGCCAGGCTGGCAACAATAAAATTCCAGGATTATTGGTGCTTTTTTTAGCAGATTTTATAAATAAGCCATTCAACTGTTGGCTTCCTTCGGTGTATTTTACTGGTTTTAATTGCGCATTCATAAGATTGGAAAATAAGATTGCACTGAATAAAATGATTATGCTGTTTTTCATGATTTCTTCAATTTTTAACAAATATCAGAAATATTATGTTACAAAAAAACCTCACAACTAAATTCTTGTGAGGTTTGTAACGAATATTTTAAAAGACTGTTTTTCTTCTTTATAACGATATATTTCGCTTAAAGGCGCAGCCCAGTTCTACAATAGAATCGGTTTTGGCAATGCCTGGAATTCCGTCGATTTTTTCGTAAAGAATTCGGCGCATGTGTTCGTGATTTTTTGCAATGATTTTGATATAAAGCGTAAACGAACCCGTTACATAATAACACTCTGTTATTTCTGGGATATCCTTAAGCGCTTCAATAATACGATCTGAATCTGAATCTTTGTTCAGTGTAATTCCTGTGAACGAAGCCCAATCGTAGCCTATTTTTTTTTCTTGAATAATGGGTTTGATGCCGCCAATTACACCTTGTTCAATCATTCTGTTAATACGCTGATGCACCATCGTATTTGATATTTTTAAATTAGCAGCGATGGCAGAAAAAGCCATCCTTCCGTCTTTTTCCAATTCCTTAATAATGCTAATATCAAATTCGTCTAATAATTCCATGCAGTAAAAAATCGTTTTAAAAATTGCGTTTTGTGATTCATAAAAGTAATTATTTTTTTTAATAAACATTCATAAAAGTATATTTCTGTTAAAGGGAATTATCTTTTTTATAGTTAAAAAATATATGTTTTGACTTGTAATTTATTGTTTATAAGTCAAAATTTAATTCTAAAGCCTTTTTTTAATTTAATTTTGATATTTTTGCAGAAATAAAAAGCATATTATGATAAGTACAGAAAAAACACTTTCGTCAAAATCTGAAGTTTTGATTGAAAAAGAAAACAAATATGGAGCTCATAATTATCATCCGCTTCCTGTCGTTTTAGAACGCGGAGAAGGCGTATATGTTTGGGATGTTGACGGAAAGAAATATTATGATTTTTTGTCTGCTTATTCTGCAGTGAATCAGGGACATTGCCATCCTAAAATTGTTAATGCAATGGTGGAACAAGCGCAAAAACTGACTTTGACTTCTCGTGCTTTTTACAATGATAAATTAGGAAACTACGAAGAATACGTAACGAAATATTTTGGTTTCGATAAAGTGCTGCCAATGAATACGGGAGCAGAAGCGGTTGAAACAGCTTTAAAGATTTGTAGAAAATGGGCTTATGAAGTAAAAGGAATTCCAGAAAATCAAGCGCAGATTATTGTGTGCGAGAATAATTTTCACGGAAGAACAACGACAATTATCTCTTTTTCAAATGATGAAACGGCTCGTAAAAACTTCGGACCTTTTACTGACGGATTTATTAAAATTGAATATGATAATTCGGAAGCGCTAGAAAACGCTTTAAATTCATCTAAAAATATTGCAGGATTTTTGGTTGAGCCAATTCAGGGTGAAGCTGGAGTTTATGTGCCTTCTGAAGGTTATTTAGCGAAAGCGAAAGCACTTTGCGAAAAGCATAATGTACTTTTTATTGCTGATGAGGTTCAGACCGGAATTGCAAGAACAGGAAAATTGTTAGCTGTTCATCACGAAAATGTGCAGCCAGATGTTTTAATTTTAGGAAAAGCAATTTCTGGCGGAGTTTATCCAGTTTCTGCAGTTTTATGTAATAACGAAATAATGAATGTTATTAAGCCAGGACAGCATGGTTCTACTTTTGGAGGAAATCCTGTTGCGGCGGCTGTTGCAATTGCGGCTTTAGAAGTGGTAAAAGACGAAAAACTGGCTGAAAATGCGGAACGTTTAGGAATTATTTTAAGAAAAGGATTAAACGAAATTGCAGAAAGAAATAACTTAATCACTTTAGTTCGTGGTAAAGGTTTGTTGAATGCGATTGTGATTAATAGTGGAGAAGATTCAGATTTAGCTTGGGAAATTTGCTTGAAATTCAGAGATAATGGACTATTAGCAAAACCAACGCACGGAAACAAAATTAGATTCGCGCCGCCATTGGTAATGACCGAAGCGCAAATTCAAGAATGTTTGGAGATTATCGAAAAATCTTTGAACGAATTTAAAAACTAAAAGTTCTCTTTTGAGATTTAAAATAGAAAAGCAGCAAATTCAATTGCTGCTTTTTTTGTAGACACCATTTTTTTAAAAGCGGTTACTTATTCGGTAACCGCTTTTTTCATAATTGCTAAAAATATCAAAAAAAGCAATTATTTTTTTGCAGCAGCTCCAGGAATTAATTCTCCTTTTTGCTTGAATTTGCTGTATTCTACAACACCGGTTTTATCTGCCCAATCAAAATATTTTGCCGAAAGATCGTTTACAATTCCTGCGTTCTGAGCCGCAACGTTTGTTGTTTCGCCTCGGTCTGCTTCAAGATCGTAAAGTTCCCATTGGTAAGAAGGATAGATAGAAACCAATTTCCATTTTCCTTCTCTCACAGCTCTATTTCCAGCTCTTTCCCAGAATATTGGAGCGCCTCTATTTACTTCAGAAGCGTTGTCAAATAAAACTGGCAATAAACTTTTTCCTGCTAAAGGATTAGAATTTACGCCATTAAGTGTTTTTGGATATTCAATTCCAGCCAATTCGTAAAAAGTAGGAGCAAGGTCAATAATATGTCCCGTTCCTTTATCGATTCTTCCTGCTTTAATTTTTGAAGGATACCAAGCAATAAAAGGAGAACTGAATCCGCCTTCGTGCATATTATTTTTATAATCCTGTAACGGAGTATTCGATAAATAAGCCCAGTTTTGTTCCTGATAATCAAAAGATCCAGAAGAACCAATTGGCCCATCGTTACGAACTAAACCTCTTTTTAACGGATTGTAAGTATTAAATCCGCCTTGAGCGCCATTATCAGCAATGAAAACAATCAACGTGTTTTTGTCTTTTTTCAGCGCTTTTAACTTGTCTAGAACTTTACCCACGTTTTGGTCCATATTATCGACCATTGCAGCGTAAACTTCCATTTTAGCTTTCCAGAATTGTTTTTCATCATACGTTAATTTATCCCATTCTGGTACTTCTGGATCGCGTGGAGCAATCGTTTGGTTAGGAAGCAAAATTCCGTTTTCTCTTAATTTTTTAATTCTTTTTTCTCTCAAAACATCCCAGCCTTCATCAAATTTGCCTCTGTATTTGGCAATATCAACTTGTTTTGCCTGCAATGGCCAGTGCGGTGCTGTAAAAGCCAAATACAAGAAGAAAGGTTTGTTTTCTTTGTTTTGTTCGTCTAAGAAAGTAACCGCATTGTTTCCGATTTCATCTGTAAAGTAATACGAATCATCTTTTGGATGCAATTCTTCATTGTTGCGAATCATTTTTACAGGATAAGCCGTTTTTCCGAATGGAAGCGGTTTGGTATCAAAATAATTTGCCGCGCCTTTTAAGATTCCGTAAAACTTATCAAAACCTCTCTGATTCGGCCATTGCGCTTGATCTTCAGAACCAACGTGCCATTTTCCAGACATTAAAGTGCTGTAACCTCCCGAACGGAAAACTTCTCCTAAAGTCAGCGATTCTTTGTTTAAATATCCTTGATATGCAGGCAAACCTAAATTCACATCAAAATATCCCACTCCCGCTTTGTGCTGATATTGCCCCGTTAATAAAGAAGCTCTTGTAGGTGCACAAATTGAGTTGTTGTAAAATTCACGAAGACGTGTTCCTTCTTTAGCCAAACGGTCTAGATTTGGAGTCTTAATTTCAGATCCATAGTTTCCTAAATCCGAATAGCCCATATCATCAACCATGATTAAAATTACGTTTGGTTTTGAAGATGCGTTTTGGGCATCGATTTCAGCAGCACCTATTATTCCCGTCAGCAAGACTGAGAATAAAATGTTTATTTTTTTATTCATTTTATTATAATTTACTGTTAGTATATTTTAATTCGTTTTTTGAAACACATAGAGACATAGATTTTTTTTGCTTTTGAAAAGAATACAAAAGAGAAATTCATTTCTCCACACATAGTCTATGTTTATTCAAACAAGTGAAACGCCTTTACGCAGCATTATGATCTATGTTTCTATGTGTTTAATTTGCTCTCGCAGATTTAGCAGATTTTACAGATTTTTTAATCTATCTATTCTTTGTAATCTCTGTGTATTCAAACAAGTGAAACGCCTTTACGCAGCATTATGATCTATGTTTCTATGTGTTTAAATTTGCTCTCGCAGATTTAGCAGATTTTTTAATCCATTTAATCCGTGTAATCTGTGGCAAAAAAATTACTGCCTCCAAGCCGGAACCTGCTTCAAATTCGGATTCAAATCCAATTCTCTCTGCGGAATCGGGAAATGAACGTGTTTAGGTTGCGCATTGGTTTTTCCTGCTGCTTTTAATTTTGCTACAAAATAATCTGGACCTCTTCTCGCCAAATCAAACCAGCGTTGGTATTCGTAAGTAAGTTCTTTTCTTCTTTCTTCAAAAACTGCTTCTCTAAAATCATCCTGACTTAGTGCTGGCGAATTTTCTGCTAAAAGTGGAATCCCAGCTCTAGTTCTTACACGATCAACCGCTGCATACGCTTCTGCAGTTGGTCCGCTGTTTTGCTCGTTCAAAGCTTCTGCATAAATCAATAGTACTTCTGCAAATCTGATAATTGGTGTATTTTTAGAAGATTGTCCAGGCGAAGTTGGCGTTGCAGGATCAAAATATTTATTGAAATGCGGCGTAACTTTATAGGTTTTACCGTCCGTCGGACTCACAAATTCTACGGCAAAAGTGATATACTTTCTTTTGTCGATTTCAGCGAAAGCTTCAAAAAGTCCGCCTTCTTTGTGTAAAGCATCGGCTTGATCGCCTGCAATTCCAGGAACCGAAGTTGGCGCGGCGGTTGAGGCCAACATATTTCCGTTCCAGTTGGTTAAACCTTTAAACTGAGCAGAAAAAATATGTTCTTTTCCGTTTTTAGTGGCTACATTAAAAACATCAGCATAATTTTCGAATAAATCATACACTTTACTATCAATAATTTCTTTGCTTTTTTCGGCTGCTTTCTGCCATTTTTTTTCCGTCAAATATACTTTCGCTAAAATACTTTTTGCAGCGCCAGCAGTTACACGGCCTTTATTTTGCTGCACTACAGGAAGCGTTTCAGCATCGATCAAATCGTTTTCAATTTGCGTGTAAACTTCTGCTTCTGGTGTGTTGCTTACGTTGATGGCTTCAGAGGATAAAACGGTCGTTTCATGTAGAACCAGCGGCACGTCTCCAAACCATCTTACCAAATTGAAATATAAAAGAGCTCTTAAAAACTTCGCTTCATTAATCAAATCTTTGTCTTTTTGCGAATTCAGATTTGGATTTTTAGCAATATTATCAATCGCAGCATTGGCTCTATTAATTCCATCATAACTTTGTCTCCATATCTCAATCATACGATCGTTGGAAGCATCGTGAGTCAAGTTAGATAAAGCTCTAACGTGTGCATTTCTCGCTCGCGGTCCCGCTTCGTAATCGTCGGTCGCCATTTCGGTCGAAATCTGAATCAATCGATTGTATAAAGTGTGCGTGGAACTGTTGATCGCATTATGAATGGCAATAACAGCAGCATCTGCATCTTCGGTTGTTTTATAAAAATTGGTAGACGAAATAAAAGCTTTTGGATCTTCGTCTAAAGAATTGCAGGAACTTATTAAAAAGAGCGCTGCGAAACTGAATATAAGGGTCTTTTTCATGATAAATCTTTTAGAATGTTACGCTTAAACCGCCAGAAATTGTTTTAGATGCCGGATAAATTCCAGTATCTGTTCCTGGCGAAATTGTCGTTCCGTTAGTAACTTCAGGATCGTAGCCTGTGTATTTTGTCCATGTCAATAAGTTTTCTCCAACAACACGGAATTTTACTGCCGTCAATCTTAATTTTTCAGATATTTTTTTCGGAAGGTTATAGCTTAAAGTGATGTTTTTTACACGAACAAATGAACCGTCTTCTACGAATCGATTAGAGAAAACAGGAGCAGGATCCAATTTTGCTCTCGGCGTTGTATTGCTCGGATTTGTTGGTGTCCAAGCATCTAAAGCTGAAGTCGAGGCATTTTGCTGTCCGTTGTACAATTCCAGCGCTTGCAAGTTTCCGTTAAGAATTTTATTTCCAACAGAACCATTTACCAAAATCGCTAATTCAAAACCTCTGTAAGTGAAATTATTAGAGAAACCGAAAACGAAATCTGGCTGTGCGTCGCCAATGCTTGTTCTGTCTGCCGCAGTGGTAAAAGCGCCGTCACCATTAATATCTTTATACAAACGATCACCCGCTTTTGGAGTTGCATTTCCAGTATAAACACCTTTTGTAGCCACTTCATCAGTTTGCAGAATTCCGTCTGTAACTGCTCCGTAAAAAGTTCCAAGAGATTGACCTACTTTTAAAATATAGTTGCCGAATGTGTAAAATTCAGCACCATTTCCTAAAGCAATAATTTTGTTTTGGTTGAAAGCAATATTGAAGTTTGAAGTCCAAGAAAAAGCGGTATTTCCAAGAGAAGCATTCAAACCAAATTCAATTCCCTGATTCTGAACAGAACCAAAATTCTGTAGAGAAGAAGTAAATCCAGTGGTGTACGGCAGCTGAACGTCTAGCAATAAATCTTTAGTCGTTTTACGATAGACATCAACCGTTAAATTCAGTTTATCATTAAAAAATCCAACATCAACTCCGGCATCAAACTGATTGGTTAATTCCCAACCTAAATTGTCGTTTGCAATTCGAGTAGGCGTAAAACCAGTATAAATCTGATCGCCAAAAAGATATTTCACACTTGTCAAAGTAGACAAAGACTGATATTCTCCGATTTCCTGATTTCCTGTTGCTCCCCAACTTGTTCTAATTTTTAAACTGTTAATGACATCTTTTACAGGAGCAAAGAAATTTTCTGAACTAATTTGCCACGCCGCTGCAACAGAAGGAAAGTAACCCCATTTGTTGTCTTTTCCAAAACGCGAAGAACCATCGGCTCTTAAACTTCCCGTTAAGAAATACTTCGAGTCATAATTGTAATTTACTCTTGTTAAATAAGAGTTTAATGCCCAAGTGCTTTCTCCAGAAGCTGGCATTAAAGCAATATTTCCGCTTTGTAAGCTGTAATAACCCGTTATATCATTTACATATTGTTGCGATCCAGATGTAACATATTCTCTTGTAGAACTTTGCTGTGTATAACCCGCCAAAGCGTTTAAACGGTGTTTTTCGCCAAATACAGTTGTATACGTCAGGGTATTTTCGTTTAGCCAGCTTCTAGAATCGGCAGTTCCAATTTTTCCTTCTCCATTTGTAATCGAACCTTCGTAAATGCTGGACGGCAAATAGCTTTTTTCTTTATTGAAAATCATATCGGTTCCAAAAGAAACTTTCAAAACAAGGCTTTTCAAAATGTCATATTCACCATAAATTGTACCTAAAATACGATCGGTAATCGATTGATTTTGACGCTCGTTTAAAGTCGCAATCGGATTGGCAAAAATATTCTCAAACGGATTTCTCAACGTATAGCTTCCATCTGGTTCATAAATCGTTGCCGTTGGAGGCATAACCAATAGTGAAGTTATTAAACCCGTTGGAGCAACTTTCGATTTCGTTTCTGCAATAGTCAAGTTTAAACCAAATCTTGCTTTACTGCTTATTTTTGAATTTAAATTCACTCGTCCGCTAAAACGCTCAAAGCCTGTATTTTTTATAATTCCTTCCTGATTGTAATAGTTTCCAGAAACCGCATATTTGGTCTGATTATTTCCGCCCGAAACACTCAGCTGGTGATTTTGTGTTAAGCCTTTTTGAAAAGCCGCATCTTGCCAATCGGTTCCTTTTCCTAGTTGCGCAATTTGCGCGTCAGTCAAATATTGATTTGTTCCTCCCGCAGGATTTGAATCGTACAAAGCCGCATTTCTCAATCTAGAAAAACCTTGAGCATCTAAGACATCTACTTTTTTGCGAACAGATTGTTGGCCAATTGTAAAATCGTAATTTACTGTAGTTGCCGTGTTTGAACCTTTTTTGGTGTTAATGATAACCACTCCGTTTGCACCTCTTGAACCATAAATTGCCGTTGAAGAAGCGTCTTTTAAAACCGTAATCGATTCAATATCTGACGGATTTATAGTAGAAAGCGGATTGGTTGGCGTACCACTCAAAACACCAGAAGTAACTTCTGAGTTGTATAATGGGAAACCATCGATAACGTACAAAGGCTCGTTTCCGCCTTGAATTGAACTTCCGCCACGAATACGAATGCTCATTCCTGCGCCTGGCTGCCCAGAAGTTTGTGTTACATTAACTCCCGCTACAGAACCTTGTAGCGAACTTTCCAGTGTTTTTTGTGTTGCTTTTAAGGACATTTGAGCGACTGTTTCAGCTGCTCCTGTATAGTCTTTTTTAGAAGTACTTCCGTAACCTATGATTACGATTTCATTTAATTCTTTTACATCTTCTTTTAATGAAATCTGCACGAAATCTTTGGTTGCGATATGTTCTGCAGTGATATACCCCATATAGCTTACAACTAAAGTGTAAGGGAATATTTGTCCAGTTTGAAAATAGAATTTTCCGTCTAAATCGGTTACCGCTGCGTGCGTAGTTCCTTTAATTTGAACGGTAACTCCTGGAATTGGCTGATTGGTGACTTGATCTACAACGGTACCATTCAGAGTCGAATTGATTAAGGGTTTTGTATTTTGGGCTTTGATTCCGATCGAAATCAAGAATACAAAAAGCCACAAAAAGGCATGTAATTGCTTGTTCATTACTTTTTTGATTTTAAATAATAAAGCGTTACGAGAAATTGAGTTTTCAATTCCCGAGGGCTTTCTTTAGTGATAAATGTTCTTTAAGTCTTGCCATTTCTGTTGCCGCAGAAATGCCTTTTTTATGAAAGAATAGGGCAGTGCATCATTGTCATTTTAGAATTTTGATTTAGTTATTATTTTTTTTAGTTATGGAGTTTTGACATAATTATGCTTAAGATAACAGTCAATAAGAATTTTAGTTTGATTTTCATTTTATGAATTGAAAATGAAAGAAAGGGATTTTAACAGCACATGCACATATAACCAAAGATGTTGTATGTGAATTTTTTAGGAAGAATGTAATGCGATGTGTAAACTGTTGTTTTCAAAATGTAGTTTTTTAATATTTAAACTCTACTAATCCTATAGACAAAGTTAATTTTATTGTAATAAAAACCAAAAGATTATTTAATTTTTTTGAAGTTATAAAATGAGAATATAAGAGGAAGTACTTTTGATTGTATTTAAATTGCTGGTAATTAATACTTTGTGGTTTGTTTGTAGAAATAAGAAAGCAAGTGAAACTAGTATGGTTTATACAGTTTTTACTTGCTTTTATTGCGTTTTAAACCTGACAGGTTTTTAAAACCTGTCAGGTTTCGTTATAAATGAGTGGAGATTTATTTGAATTGCCTCCAGCTTTAGCTGGAGGTAAAAAATTTGAATATAAAAAAGGCTTTAGCCAAATATGAGTTTGGCTAAAGCCGGTACCCCTTTTCGAAATTAAAACCTCCAGCTAAAGCTGGAGGCAATTGATTGATCTTAGTTTAAAGGGTTTTGAGAATTATTTATTGCGTTTTAAACCTGTTAGATTTGGTTCTAAACCGATTATGTTTTACAAATCAACATAATACTTTTGTTTTCCAAAGTTAAATTCATAATAAGTTAAATTTGGCCAAAGCGGTTTAATTAGTCCTTTTTCCCAATTTTGTAAAGCCGTTTCTAATTCTTTTACTTTTTCTGGATTGAGCTGTGAGAGGTCTTTCGTTTCCGATTTATCTTTATTAAGGTTATAAAGCCATTTTTCATGTGTTTTTCCGCTAATGACTAATTTCCAGTCGCCGCTTCGAACACCTTTTGCATCGCCCGAGCGCCAGAATAAATCTTTGTGCGCTATTTTGTTTTCATTTACCGTTTTAACCAAATCAACGCCATCATAAATCCTGTCTTTTGGTAAATCTGAACCGATCGCGGTTGCAATTGTTGTAAAAATATCCAAGGTACTAACAGGCGTCTTGTAAACCGTATGAGGTTTAATTTTTCCCTTCCACGAAAGTGCAAAAGGAATATTGATTCCGCCTTCAAAATGAGAAAATTTTCCGCCTTTCAAAGGAGCATTTGTAGTTGCAAAAGTATAATCGGCACCGCCATTATCGCTGGCAAAAATGATCAGCGTATTTTCTTCCAAACCTTCCTTTTTTACTTTTTCTCGAATTCTGCCAATCGCATCATCCAAAGCGCTGATCATGGCAAAATAAACACGTTTGTTTTCGTCTTTTACATTCGGAAAACGATCGTAATATTTTTTGCGAACCTGAAATGGCGTATGTGGCGCATTAAACGGAATGTAAAGTAGAAAAGGTTTATTTTTATTTTTGTCAATAAAAGCTTCTGCTTCTTCAGCAAATTTTTCAGTTAAATATTCCTTTTCATCAATAATGGTAGTGTCTCGGCGAATTTGTCCGATTCCGACACGGCCTTTACCCCAAATCATTTTATCGGTAAAATCTTTATGGTGATGATTTATGATATCTGGATTATCGTCTTCGGGAGCAAAAAGCGAAAACGCCTGATAAAATCCGTAATGATAATCGAAACCACGGTCTAAAGGAAAAAATCCTTTGTTATGCCCCAAATGCCATTTTCCAATTATTCCGGTGCTGTAACCTTGTCTTTTGGCCAAATCAGCAAAAGTAATCTCCGATTTTGGAAGACCTTGCGTTGCAATTGAAGCATCATTTGGATATGTGATTTTGTCATTTAATCTCCAGCTATTCGTGTTGATTAAGTATTTAAAGGCATAATATTCCAAATTGTTTTTCGGATATCGGTCTCCAGGCTGATATTCGTGCCCAAAACGTTCCTGATATCTTCCTGTAAGTAGTCCTGCTCTTGAAGGCGAGCAAATGGATGCCGAGGCATAACCATCAGTAAAGGTTGCGCCCGAAGCTGCCAGAGAATCTATCTGCGGAGTAGGAGTCGATTTTCCGCCGTAGAGCGAAATATCATATTTTCCTAAATCATCGGCAAGAAGAATGATAATGTTGGTCTTTTTTCCAGAAATAGAATCGGTGGGTTTTGAAGCCAGAAATTCTTTTTTTCCTTCTGCCAATTTTTGATCTTCTTTTATTAAAGTGCCGTCAGTGTTAATGGGCCAGAATAAAAAAGCGAAGAGAAGGAGCAGTATTATTAAAATGGGGATTATAATTTTGGTTATTTTTTTATAGTTTGGCATAATGGTTTTGGTTAATTTTTTTTAATGTTATAAGAAGCTTTGTCAAAGTTCAAAACTTCGACAAAACTTCATGTTGCTCAAATGTGAAGTACAATCTTTGTAGAGCTACTTGCGTGTCCTTCGACTTCGCTCAGGATGACAATATTGCGGGAAATAGCTTTGTCAAAGTTCAAAACTTCGACAAAGCTGAATCTGAATGATAAATTTATTTTGAAGCTAAAGCAACATCAACTTCATTTTTCAAATCATTGATTCCTTCTTTCTTAAAAACAATTTTTCCGTTTTCATATAAAATTAAAGTCGGAAAAACTTTTACCGTTTTTAAATCGGCGATAACTTGCGGACTGTCTTCTAACTCAATTTCTACGATTTTCAAATTGTTGCCATATTCAGATCGAATGTTTTCGAGAATAGGTTTGACTTTTTTGCAAGGACCGCAGTATTTTGAACCAATATCAACTAAAACGTTTTTATTTTCGACAATGATTTTATTGAATTCGGCCAGCGATAATTTGCTTTTTAAATTAGAATAAAACGGTTTGCCATTTCCAATCCAATTCGCGATTCCGCCTTCTAAACTATATGCTTCGCTAAATCCGATTTTTAGAAGTTCCTTTTCTAACTGTACACTTCTTCCTGCTCCGATCGAATAAATAAAAACGGGTTTAGATTTATCTAGTTTGGCAATTTGTTGCGAATAGTTTTCAGATTGAAGATTGAAATTTACAGCGCCCTCAATATGGTTCAAAGCAAATTCTTCGGGAGTTCTAGCGTCAACAATCTGTGGATTTGTCTGGTTTTTTATTTTCGAATAAAAAGAATCTAACGATAAAGAACTATGAATTTCATTTTGCGAAAAAGCAGCAACTGCCCACAAAAAGGCAATTGCTGTTAAACTGGTTTTTAAAATTTGATTTTTCATATCCCAAATATTAAACCTGTTCTAAAACTGGCGCAGGAGTTTCTTCGGCAATAACTGCTTTTGGCTTTTGCGGAACTGCTAATACGCCTTCAGCCAAAGCACTTCCTTCCTTTTTAGATTTAAAAATCGGCCAAAGAAACTGTGCGTACCATTCTTCTTGTTTGTATGATTTCATTCCGTAAGATTCTGGATATTTACGAGTAATTAATCCAGTCCCGAAAATCATATCCCAGATAAAAAACATATTTCCGAAGTTTCCTTTAAAATGTCCTACACCGTCTCCGCTTGTATCGGCATGATGTGCATGATGCGTTGCAGGAGTAGAAATCAGTCTTTCTAAAACCCAAGCAATCGGATGTAAAACTTTGTATTTGTAAAATGGCTTATCCCATTTAATACTTGAATGCGCGCCTAATGTGATGAAACTTTTAATAACCAAAACAAACAAAGCGGGCAATCCTAAACCTAAATACGTTAGTGTTGCAGTCAAATAAATTTGAGAAAAGAAAACCGTGTAAATAAAGTTTTGTCGAGAAGCCATCGCCATTCCCATGTATGGAGCAGAATGATGTGTTCTATGAAAACGCCATAAAAAAGGCACTTGATGATGCAAACGATGGTACCAATACTGCGTTAAATCATCGGCAATTGCGATTAGGAAAAAGCCTCCCCAAAACGGAACCCATGATAATGAATTTGCCAAATTCGGTATTAAATAAGGCAAAGCTGTTAAACTGAAAAAAGCAATTATTGGAGGTAAAAGCAATTTTGGGGCAAGAAAAGAAACAATGTCAATTTTGCGTTCTTCTCCTGTCCATTCATCGTCATATAAACCTGCCGCAAATTCGATAATTCCTAGTACAATCATAAATACGATTAATCCCCACGATCTAATGTTAGCAAAAGCAGGCTGTAGAAATTGTAAAAATGGTGGTACTGTCAAATGAGATTCACTTACTGAAGCGCCACCCAATTGGAAATAAAGGTAAATTGCCAACACAGGCAATGAATAAATAAAAAGACTAATGGTCAAGTCTCTTGTCAATTTTGAATTTTGAACTGCTGCCATGATTTCTTATTTTAAAAATTGATTAATAATGGTTAATCCTCCGGCCAAAATCGCCAGCGGGACTAAAAACAAGATTATCCCAACGACAATCTTTTTTCCTATAATTTCATAATCTACTCGTTTCATATTGTTTTGTTTTTAGAGTTTCCTGCATCCCGAAGTTTCGGGACAAAACCTTGTAGGTATAATTTTTAAGACTTAGTTAAACCTACAAGGTTTTGGAAACCTTGCAGGTTGTGATGTATTAATTTGTAGTTCCTCCAGGTTTTGTAGCTTGTTTGATTAAATCAGAAACTGTTTTTCCTTTGTCAGCTCCAGTGTTGTGGATTCGTCTGTTGTAAACATCCTGCCAGTCAATCAGCGGGTATACATTGTTTTCTTTAGCTTGTTCGTCAAACAGTTTTTGAAGTTCAGCCAGTTTTTCAGGATATTTTTTTGCCAAATTATTACGTTCGTTAAAATCTTCGTTTAGATTGTATAATTCCCAAACATCAGTGTCAAAATTGCTTGGCGCAGGTTTTTCACTACTTCCTAAAGATTTTTTCACTGCAAAAGAATCTGGTAAGTGCGCGGCAGAAGCTTTCCATCCGTCTTTATAAATCGCTCTATTTCCGAAGATGTAGTAATACTGCACTTTGTGTAAAGATTCTGCTTTCGGATTGTCTAATGAAGCCTTGAAAGTCGAACCCTGAATAATATCTTGTTTTATATTTTTAATATATTCTGGAGCCTTAATTCCAGCAATATCCAAAGTCGTCGGCAATAGATCGGTTACGTGGCTGTATTGGTTTCTGATGCCGCCTTTGTCTTTAATTCCGTTCGGATAAAAAACGATCAACGGATTACGCGTTCCGCCCTCAGACTGTGCATCTTGTTTCCAGTTTTTGAAAGGAGCATTGGTTGCTTGAGCCCATCCCAACGGATAATTGGTATTTAAGCCTTTTGCCGTTCCAATTTCTCCAATGTTTTTTAAATTACTTTCAAAATTTTCTTCGTCTGTTTTTCCTTGAGAAAATAAACTTTGATTGATAGTTCCCTGTAAAGTTCCTTCTTTACTCGCTCCATTATCTCCAATAGCAACAAAAATCAATGTATTATCAAGTTGTCCGCTTTGTTTCAAATAATCGACAACTCTACCAATTTCATAATCCGTATACGTCAGGAATCCAGCGTAAACTTCCATAAATCTTGCATACACTTTCTTTTGGTCTGGAGTTAATTTTTTCCATTCTGTAATAAGCGCATTACGATCAGGAAGTACAGCATTTTGCGGAATTACGCCCAATTTCTTTTGGTTCGCCAATACCTTTTCACGGTAAACATCCCAACCTTCATCAAATTTTCCTTTATACGGTTCAACCCATTTTTCCGCAACCTGATGAGGTGCATGAACCGCTCCTGGCGCGTAGTACAAGAAGAAAGGTTTTCCTGGCGCTGCTTTCTGCTGTTTCTGAATATAACTGATGGCTTTGTCTGTAATCAATTCATTCAAATGACGGCCGTCTGGTTTAATATGAACTTGATCTTCAACCAAATCAGGATTGTATTGATCGGTTTGAGAACCTAAGAATCCATAAAAATGATCGAAACCTTTTCCAGTCGGCCAACGATCAAACGGACCCGCATCTGAGGCTTCTTCATCGGGCGTAACGCCGTATTTTCCAACCGCAAAAGTGTTGTAGCCGTTGTCACGTAAAATTTCTGCAATAGTTCCTTTATCAGATGGAACTCTTCCGTCCCAACCTGGGAAACCGGCAGAAAGAATAGTGTGAGAGAAACCGCTAACGTGAACTCTTCCAGAATTTCTTCCAGTCAACAAAGCTGCTCGGGTAGGGGCGCAAATTGCTGTTGTGTGAAAGTTGGTGTAGCGAAGTCCGTTGTTTGCCAAATTATCAAAAGTCGGTGTATTGATCAAACCTCCAAAAACACTTGCAGCTCCAAATCCGACATCATCCAATAAAATCCAAACCACGTTCGGCGCGCCTTTTGGAGCCTTTACAGGATCTGGCCAATATTCTTTAGAATCGGCTAACGTTTTACCGATTGTGCCTTTAAATTCTTCTTTTTCCTGTGCAAATCCTAATTGAGCAACTAGGAAAGCAGTAACCAAAAGTCCTTTTTTAGAACTTTTGATTGCAATGCTATTTTTAAAATTTTTCATTTTTTATAGTTTTTTAGTTATATGGTTTTAAATAATAGTCTGTTTTTTTAGGAGCTAATCCCGCTATCCGTTACAATCTTTTGTGCTCTCGTTAAAGAAACGAGACCACAAAAGGATTTCCACTTCTATCGGGGCTAGAAAATCATTTTCATAAAAAGATTTTTGTTCAATTTGTCAGGCTGAGCGAAGTCGAAGCCCACGCAATAATAATCGCCAATCTTTCTTGACAAATTAGTGCGATTTCTCGTTCCTCGAAATGACAAAATCGTATGTTTAAATATTTTAATACCCAGGATTTTGCGGCAATCCTTCTGGATTAATATTTCTCTCACTTTGCGGAATTGGATAAAGATTATTTCTTTCTGAAACAGAGTTTTTGGCCGTTACTTTTTTTACTTCGGTAACCAAAGTTCCCCATCGCACTAAGTCAAACCATCTTTGCCCTTCCTGAACAAATTCTTTTTTGCGCTCTTCCTGAATCGCGGCTCTAAAAGAAGTTTGGTCTAATCCGATTAAATCTACGGTTGCATCTGGCGTTGTGATTGCTTTTCCGAAAGCTCTTCTTCGTACCTGATTGATTAATTCGTAAGCTTCTGCAGTTGGTCCGCTTTGTTCATTTATCGCTTCCGCTAAAGACAAAAGGATGTCGGCATAACGAATAACTGGAAAGTTGATCGCTACGTTTCCAGGAGTTGCCAAATTGGTTAAATCAAGATACTTTTTGAAGATGGGTTTCGGAAATGTGTAAAGCGTTCCCGTTGCAGGATTAAGCAGCTGTTTGGCGTAACTAACATCTCTTCTTTTGTCTCCGGCTGCATAAATGTCATAAAACAAAGCAACGTCTGAGATAATATCTGCCGGTTCTGTAGCAGTGAATCCGGTAAAAGCGGTTGCTTGAAAAGTGCTTCCGCTAGAACCATTTCCAGCCTGATTTGGCTCAAATTGTACAGAGAAAATATGCTCTTTTCCGTTCTTTTTAGTTTTAGTAAAAATGTCCTGAAAATCTTCAAACAAAGCATATCCGTAACCGCCATCAATAACTTCTCTTGATTTTGCAATCGCATTTGGCCAATCTTTTCTAGTCAGATAAACTTTTGCTAAGATTGCTTTTGCAGCACCGGAAGTAGCACGTCCTGCATCTGCTGCTGTATACGTTTTGGGTAAAGCTTCAGCATCTGTCAAATCTTTAATGATTTGATTGTAAACTTCATCCACCGTAGAACGATTAGTTTTTAGATCACCTAAATTGATAGAAGTTGCTTCATGCAAAACAATCGGAACACCGCCCCAAAGACGAACTGCCTGAAAGTAAAGTAAGCCTCTAATGAATTTCGCTTCATTGATTAATCTGGTTTTAACCACTTCAGAACCAGAAACTTTCTGAATATTATCTATAGAAACATTGGCTCTGTTGATTCCCGCATAAATTTGTCTCCAAGCGACTTGAACACGGTCTGAAGTCGCATCATGCGTTAAACTGCTCAACGCTCGCACTTGCGGATTGGTAGCAGAAACTCCCGCTGCCGCATAATCTGAAGCCATGTCGGTCAAGAAATAAAGGTTTCTTCCAAACAGACTCTGTTCGCCTGGATCAAGACTTAAAGAAGCATAAACAGCCGTAACGCTCGCCACAGCATCATCTTGAGTGACAAAATAATTGTCTTCAGTTACAAAAGAGGTAGGCGTTACCTCAAGATCTGCGCACGATGTCAAAATTCCCGCGCTTAGTATAATTGTTAGGATTATCTTTTTCATTGTATTTTGCTTAGAATGTTACGTTAAGGCCAGAAATAAAAGTTTTAGAATTCGGATAAGAACCAAAATCAATTCCCGGATATAAGTTGTTTTGCTCGTATGAACTTACCTCTGGATCATAACCAGTATATTTCGTCCAGGTAATTAGGTTTTCTGCTGAGACGTAGATTTTTACACTTTTTGTTCCCAGTTTTTTCGAAACGCTTTTAGGTAAAGTGTAGCCCAAAGTGATTAATTTCAATCGTAAGAAAGAAGCGTCTTCGACGTAGCGTTCCGAAACGATTCCCAACGGAGAACTCGAAGCTCTCGGAATTTCGTTACTCGGATTCGTTGGTGTCCAACGGTCATTTAAAGTTGCGGCAGCATTGGTTCCAAGTGTAGAGATTTCTAATTGCTGATTTAAAGCATTGAAGATTTTTCCTCCGTAAGCTCCTTGAAAAGAGAAATTCAAGTCAAAATCATTGTAGGAAACCGTGTTGCTGAAACTTCCAACAAATTTGGGTTGAGAAGTGCCTAAATTTCCTTTGTCCAAAGCCGTAATTACGCCATCGCCATTACTGTCAACATATTTTCTGTCTCCCACTTTTGTATTGGCTAAACTGTTGATTTTTGGCTGCGTATTCACTTCTTCCTGAGTTTGAAAAATTCCATTGGTTTTGTATCCCCAGAAAGATCCCAAAGGCAGACCAACTTTTACAATAACAGGCTGTTGCTGCAGTAAAGAACCGTTTGGAACGACTGGAAAAAATTCATTAACACCATTTCCAATCTCGGTAACTTTATTTCGGTTAAGAGAAAACACGATATTCGAATTCCAAGCAAAGTTTTTTGTTTTTACGTTTTCAGTTGTTAAACCAATTTCGAGACCTTTATTTTCAACTCCACCAATATTTTGAAGAACTGTAGCATAACCAGAACTCAACGGAACCGGAACATTGATTAATAAATCCTTTGTTTTTTTGTAATACACATCAAAAACAAAATTGATTTTTCGGTCTAATAAGGATAAATCTAATCCAACATTATATTGATTTGTTTTTTCCCATTTCAAATCTGGATTTGCCAATCGGGTAGGAGCGAGGCCAGTGTATAAAGTCCCTCCGAAAGAATAGTTTACAGAACCCATTGAAGCAAGCGGAAGATAGTTTCCAATTTCTTGGTTTCCGGTTGTACCTGCCGTAATTCTCAATTTGGCTTCAGTTACGCCTTTAATATTGTTTGCAAATTCTTCGTCTGTAATATTCCAAGAAAACCCAGCAGAAGGGAAGTAACCCCAAAGAGATTCAGAACCAAATCGAGAAGAACCGTCGGCACGTCCAGATAAAGTGAAGTTATATTTTCCTTTATAAGAATAATTTACCCTAGCCAACCAAGATTTTAATACACTTTCATAAGCGTCGCTGTAAGGTTTTACAGGAACACCATCTTGAATAGCATTGTAAGTATTGGCATCGTTTACAAAAGTTTGGGCTCCAGCATTTGAAACTTCACCTTTTGTATATTGAAGCGTATAACCTCCTAAAGCTGAAAATTTATGGTTTTCGCCAAAATGAGTATTGTAATTAAGTGTGTTTTCATTTAAAACAGAACTTACTAATCTTTCCCCAATAGAAGCTAATCCTTTTGTACCTGCACCTGTAGTGGTGTTAGACGGAGCGTAGTAATTCTGTTTCGTATTCAATACATCACCGCTTACTGCAACCTTAGCCGTTAATTCTTTATTGAATTTATACTCGCCAAATAAACTGGTTAGAATTCTATTCAACTTGGTTTCGTTTGTCGTATTATCCAAATCATTAATAGGATTCGGAACATAACCGTTTACAGACGTTGCATACGGATTGTTGGTTACATTGTAGCTCCCGTCTGCATTTTTAATAGGAACCACTGGCGCTGTCAAAACAACACTAACCAACGGGTTCGGATTTCTTCCGGCTCCCGCGCCTCCATTTGTACCCACACCGTTTGAAATGGAGTTGGTATAATTAGCGTTCACACCAAATTTGAATTTCTGAGAATAGTTTCTTTCATAATTTACTCGAAGAGAAATACGTTTAAAATCAGATCCTAAAACAATTCCATCTTGATCGAAATATCCTGCAGAGACTGCGTATCTAGATTTTTCGTCTCCGCCAGAAAAAGATAAATTATGATTTTGAACTGGAGCTGCGGTAATAAATGCCGCAGATTGCCAATCGTAATTTCCAGAAGTTTTTAAAGCCTCGATTTGTGCAGCAGAAAAAGAAGAAGCTTGACCAATACTTGCCTGAACATCATTTCTTAAACTTGCCCATTCGCTGGCATTCATTAATCTTAGTTTTTTCGAAATATTTTGGAATCCGAAATAGCCTTGATACGAAATATTATCCTGTCCTTTTGTTCCTTTTTTAGTCGTAATAATCACAACTCCATTAGCGCCTCGAGAACCGTAAATAGCTGTTGCAGAAGCATCTTTCAGAACTTCCATCGATTCGATATCAGCAGGATTAATAGTAGAGAGAACATTTACAGTAGCTCCCGCAAAAGCTACTCCAGCCGAACTGTTGCTGTTATCATTGTAAATTAAAATGCCGTCTACAACATAAAGTGGTTCATTACCAGCCGTAATGGAATTTCCTCCGCGAATGCGAACACTTGAAGAAGCACCAGGACGGCCAGAACTTTGTGTAACTACAACTCCAGCAACAGCACCTCTTAATAGGTTGTCTGCAGAAGAAGTCACCTGAGACAAATTGGCTTTTGGAACCGAAGCGACAGAACCTGTAATGTCTTTTCTTTTCTGAGTTCCGTATCCCACAACAACCAATTCTTCCAGTTCTTGACGCTCTTCTTTAAGATTTATGATTACTGGATTTTTCTCCACAATTATTTCCAGTTTTTTATATCCGATGTAACTTATAATCAAAGTATAAGGGAATTTTTGTCCTGTCTGAAAATAAAATTTTCCTTCGGCATCTGTCACAACACCGTGAGTAGTTCCTTTAATGGTAACAGAAGCACCGATAATAGGCTGATTTGTAATATCATCTACAACAGTTCCGTCTAGTTTTGATTGTATAAGAGGTCTGGTATTCTGGGCTTGTATTCCCGCCGTTATCAAGAGTAGAAACAGCAGTATGTGTATGTTTAACTTTTTTTTCATTTCTTTGTATTGGTTTTAAGTAATTAACAAGACGCCCTGAGCACTGTTTATACAGCACTCTAAAAAGTGTTCTTGATTTAGTGATAAATGTTCTTTAAGCCTTGCCATTTCTGTTGCCGCAGAAATGGCTTTTTTTATTTACAGCAACAAGTTTGCATTGTTTTCATTTTAGTTTTTTTAGTTGTTAGTTATTTAATTTGTTGAAAAACAGGTATAGTTTCAAGAATCTGACCCACACAATTGAATGCATTGGAAAGACCTTTAGTTATAAATTCAGTAAAATTTTTAGTGGTGTTTTTAGATTTGCTTAGATTAAATTCTAAAGGCAAATTAAGGTAAGAAGATTTTTAACAACAGAAACACATATAACAAATAGTGCTATAAGTGTTTTTTTTAGGAAGAATGTAACGCGATATGCTTTCTGTTGTTTTCACAATAATAATTTTTATGGTTTGAAATATTATTTTAAACTCTACTAATCCTATAGACAAAGTTAAATTTTATATAATAAAAACCAAAAGTTTCTTGAATTATTTTTGAAAAACTTTGCTGAATAGGAGCAACTTAGAAAATTTTTTCTTTTAGAAGCCTTAATTTTAAAGGCTTTTCAATAGACAGTAAAAAAATAAGAATGTTAAATTTATTCTTTAATAAACTATAGAAATGTAGTATTATTCTTTTGGTTTAATGAGTTTAAAACTCTAAATAATTAAAGATGAGATGTGAAAAACATCTTTAAAAGCCTTTTTTTGATCTTAGCTTTAGGTATTTTTTTAAGTTCTATATGATTCTTGCATATTTATATCAAATAAAGACAAAATTATCCTTTATATGATATTTGTCATTTTTTGTAAGAATGTATGAAGGTAATTTTGATTCGATAATTGAGGGAATAGTTACTCAGTTAGAATCAAAATTAAAGCTATGAGCAATCTATCGCAATCTCACAAAATCTTATTTCTTAATACACTTGCCTTTACCATCTGTTTTGCTTGTTGGACATTAAACGGTGTCTTAATTACTTTTCTTGCAGACAAAGGAATATTCAGTTTTTCTGTTGTAGAAATGGGCTGGCTTCTTGGAATTCCTATTCTTTCAGGTTCTATTTTTAGACTTCCAATAGGAATTTTAACAGACAAATATGGAGGCAAAATTGTATTTTCTGCTTTATTAATAGCGTGTTCAATACCGCTTTTTTTACTCCCTTTCGCAGATTCTTTTTGGAGTTTCGCAGTGCTAAGTTTTTTCTTCGGGTTAGTAGGAACTAGTTTTGCTGTAGGAATTGGCTATACTTCTGTCTGGTACCCAAAAGAATGGCAGGGTCGAGCGCTGGGAATTTTCGGAATGGGAAATGCCGGAGCAGCAATTACGACTTTTGTGGCGCCTACATTATTAAATAATTTATCTGCAAATGACCCGATAAATGGCTGGAAAACACTTCCTATTATATATGCCGCGTCTTTAGTCATAATCGGAATGCTTTTTATCGCTTTCGCTAAAAACAAAACCAATCAAGGCGTTTCAAAAACCATGGGCGAATTGCTATCTCCATTAAAGAAAACCAGAGTTTGGCGTTTTGGAGCTTACTACTTTTTAGTTTTCGGTTTTTTTGTTGCCTATTCGCAATGGCTTCTTCCCAACTTTATGAATGTTTATAACACAACATTAGTGATGGGTGGAATGTTTGCCACAATGTTCAGTCTGCCTTCAGGCGTCATTAGAGCTTTTGGCGGTTATCTCTCAGATAAATTCGGAGCCAGAAAAGTCATGTATTGGGTTTTAGGTTCTTCAGTTGTAATCAGTTTTTTATTGATGTTTCCAAAAATGGAAATCATCACAGCTGGTCCAGGTGTAATGTCCCTTACAAATGGAAAAGTAACTGAAATTACAGATAATAAAATAGTTGTAAACGGAAAAATACACCAGATCAGCAATAAAAGAGAGGTAGAAACAAGCAATGAATCCGCAATTTTTCCAGTAAAAAAATCATGGCAGGAAGTTGTTGTGGAACAGAATCAAGAAGTTAAAAAGAAAGAATTATTAGCGCACGGAATAACGCAGATTAACTTCAGTGCCAATCTTTGGGTATATGTGATTTTGGTAATACTGATTGGAATTTCGTGGGGAATTGGAAAAGCCGCAGTTTACAAACACATTCCAGAATATTTTCCAAATGAAGTTGGAGTTGTCGGCGGAATGGTCGGATTAATTGGTGGTTTAGGAGGATTTTTAGGTCCGATAATTTTCGGATACCTCCTTAATTATACGGGACTTTGGACGAGTTCGTGGATATTTATCTGCTTCGTTTCTGTAGCATGTTTAATCTGGATGCACAGAACAATTATAAAGGCGATGCATAGTAAATCGCCAAATTTCACAAAACAAATAGAAGATAAACAATAAATTAAATTGAAATAAATGAAAACTTGGTTAGACAAATGGAATCCTGAAGATGAAGCGTATTGGAATGCTGACGGAAGTAAAATTGCTTGGAGAACTTTAACAATAACAACGATTACACTTGTATTGTCTTTTGCCTCTTGGTTTATGATGAGTGTAATTGCTGTGAAATTACCAGGCCTTGGGTTTAATTTCTCAAAAGATCAGCTCTTTTGGTTAACTGCAATACCTGGATTGGCAGCAGGTTTTTTAAGAATCATTCATACTTTTTTATTACCGATTTTTGGCACGCGCCACATTATATCTTTCGCTACAGCGATAAAATTAATTCCCGTAATCGGAATTGGATTTGCAATTATGAATGTAAATACACCTTTTTGGGTTTTTGCAGTTTTAGCTTTTACAACAGGTTTTGGCGGAGGAGATTTCTCTTCCTACATGCCAAGTACGAGTCTGTTTTTTCCACAGAGATTAAAAGGGACAGCATTAGGAATTCAGGCTGGAATTGGAAATTTTGGAGTTTCACTTGCCCAATTCGTAACGCCTTTAGTTATTAGTGTTGGTATTTTTGGAGCTTCGACGGTGTTTACAAGTATTGATCCTAAAGAGACAGTAGCAGTCTTTCAAAATGCCCCAATCGAAAAACAAAAGGAAGTTTTTGCAACTCTTGATTCTGAAGTGCAAACTAAAATACTTTTGAATGTAAAGAAAAATGTTATTGATTCTGTACAAACAGCAGTAAACTCAAAAGATAATGTAATTGTATTTACTTCGCTTCCAGTTAAGACAAAAGCAAAAGCCATTGCAAATGCAAATCCGAAACTAGCTGAGAAAATTTTAAATAACATTCAAAGTGAAAACACGGCAGTAAAAAACAAACCAATTTATATGCAGTCAGCTGCATTTTGGTATGCACCGTTTTTAATTATCATGGCACTGGTTAGCTGGTTTTATTTAAGAAGTATTCCAATGAAAGCTTCTGTAAAAGAGCAGTTGGATATTTTTTCTAATAAACACACTTGGTATTGTACTATAACTTATGTAATGACATTTGGAACTTTTGCAGGGTTATCTGCTGCTTTTCCGCTAATGATTAAATTCTTGTACGGAGATTTTCCAAACGCACCAGACCCTTTAGTTTATGCATTCTACGGCCCATTAATTGGTTCAGCCAGCCGAATTGCTTTCGGATTTGTAGCAGATAAGGTTGGAGGAGCTATTTTAACCACTGTAACTGGCTTAGGAATTTTGGTAGGAGCTATAATTTTAATAACTCAAGGGTTGGTTGCTCCAACAAGTATAGATCAATTTCCACTTTTTGTAGCCGTGATTTTAGCCATGTTCTTTTTTACAGGAATTGGAAATGCGGGAACTTTTAGACAATATCCAATTATTTTTAAAGAAAATCCTCGTCAGGCAGCAGGTGTTATTGGTTGGACTGCAGCAATTGCAGCTTTTGGACCTTTTATTTTTTCTAAATTAATAGGAAATAATATTTCTGCAAATGGCTCAGTAAATCAGTTTTTTATTGGTCTTGCTTTTTTTGCAATACTAGCGACAGCTATTAATTGGTGGTTTTACAATCGTAAAAATTGTGAGAAGCCAAGTTAATTAAATAATCATAAAATTTTAGTAGAGATGAAAAATAAAACATTTAATACCAAAGCGTTACTAGTAGCAACTCTAGTATCTGTGCTTATGATCGTATTCGTGTTTTTAGGATCAAGACAGCTTCAGAATTTTGATGCGGCATTAGTAACTTATCTGTTCGGAACCATCTTTGCATTCTTCGGAATTGTTTATCGATATACAGTTTGGCTGCAGCGCCCTCCGACTTGGATGTATTTCAAAAGAAGTCTTAAATTTCTTTTTACAGGAAAAGTGTTTTCTCATTTATGGTTTTTAGGAAAAGAATCGGTTCAAAATATAGCTATTCAGAAATTCATTTATCCAAGAGGGAAATACCGCTGGATAGCGCATTTTTGTATTGCAATCGGCTGTTTATCTGCTTTTGCCATTACTTTTCCGCTGACATTTGGATGGATTCACTTTACACTGGCACCGAATTCCATTTCAGTTTACGAAGCCCATTTTTTTGGTTTTAAAGTAATGGATTTTGAATTGGGTTCCATAATGGCATTTTTGACTTTTCATGCCTTAAACTGGTCCTCTTATTTGGTTATAATTGGATCTGTTTATTATTTGAGACGCCGCTTAACCAATCCAGGTTTAATTGCTACGCAGACCTTTGAAGGCGATTTACTACCACTGATTTTATTGATTGCAATTTCAGTAACAGGTTTGTGCCTGACATATTCCTATCAGTTCATGAAAGGATTTGCATTTGATTTCCTAGCCGTGATTCATGCTGTGACGGTTATTATGTTTCTGATCTGGATTCCGTTTGGTAAATTCTTCCATATTATTCAACGTCCGGCTCAGATTGGAGCACACATTTACAAGCAAGAAGGAATTAAAAAAGGAATGGCTGTTTGTCCGCATACAGGAGAAGAATTTGCAACAAAACTTCATATCGATGATTTGAAAATTGTAACTAAACAATTAGGATTCGATTTTACCCACGAAGATGGAACTTCTCATCTCGATTTAAGCCCAGAAGGAAAAAGATCACGATTAGCACAAGCACACTTAAAAGCCAGACGAGAAGGCGGAAATTTATTTGGATAGTAAAAAAAAGTTTCAAGTTTAAGGTTTCAAGTTCCACACAGAACTTGAAACTTGAAACTTGAAACAAAAAAAACTAAAATTAGACATGGCAAAACTACCAGTACAAATAGAAAAAATAATTGAAGATTTTGGACCGCATTTAAACTATGCTCCAGTTGATGGCTATGATGGAAGAGACGAACCTGATGATATTGTAAAAACACACTGCTGTTTCTGCGGTATGCAATGCGGCATACAATTATCTGTAAAAGACAATAAAGTGGTGGGTTTTGAACCTTGGATGGAATTTCCTTTCAATGAAGGCCGTCTGTGTCCAAAAGGAGTGCAGCGCTATCTTCAAAACAACCATCCCGACAGACTTTTACATCCGCTTCAAAGAGTGGAAGGGAAAGGCTTTGAAAAAATTTCATGGGATAATGCGATGGATAAAACCGTTTCTGAAATTAAAAGAATTCAAGAGAAATACGGCAAACATGCTTTTTCGATGCTTTCTGGAGTTTCGTTAACTAATGAAAAAAGCTACTTGGTTGGAAAATTTGCCAGAGTAGCTTTAAAAACAAGAAATCTGGATTACAACGGACGCCTTTGTATGGTAAGTGCTGGCGCGGGAAATAAAAAGGCTTTTGGCTTGGATCGTGCATCCAACAATTATTCAGATTTAGAATATGCCGAGGTAATTATTGTGACAGGAGCCAATATCAGTGAGACTTTTCCAACTTTAACCCATTGGATATGGAAGGCCAGAGATCGCGGAGCAAAATTAATTGTAATTGACCCAAGAATGATTCCTTTGGCAAGAACAGCCGATATCCATCTCGATGTAAAACCAGGAACAGATTCTGCTTTATATGGCGCCATGCTGAAATATCTAGTGGATCACGACATGCTCGATCATGATTTTATTGATAATCATACTTCTGGGTTTCAGGAAACGATTGATGCCGTAAAAGACTATACTTTAGAATGGACAGAAGAAATTACAGGAATTGATAAAGAAAAAATAAAAGCTGCGGCCGAATTATGGGGTAAAGCAAAAACAAGCTTTTTATTGCATGCAAGAGGAATTGAGCATCACTCAAAAGGTGTTGATAATGTGGTGGGATGCATAAATCTGGTTTTGGCGACAGGCAGAATCGGAAAGCCATATTGTGGCTACGCAACCATTACAGGACAAGGTAATGGTCAGGGAGGAAGAGAGCACGGTCATAAATGCGATCAATTGCCTGGAAACAGAGACATTGAAAATCCTGTGCATCGACAATATATTGCGGATGTTTGGGGAATCAGAGAAGAAGATTTACCGCGTACAGGACTTACAGCTTATGAAATTATTGAAGCCATTCACAGAGATGAAATAAAAGGGTTGATTTCAATCTGTTTCAATCCGCTGGTTTCGCTTCCCAATAATAATTATGTGCGCTCTGCTCTTGAAAAATTAGAGTTTTACGTCTGCATAGATTTCTTTTTGAATGAAACCGCGCGCCACGCCGATATTGTTTTGGCAGGATCCTTACAGGAAGAAGAAGAAGGAACCACAACTTCTGCAGAAGGACGCGTAATTAGAATCAGACAAGCGGTCACGCCTCCGGGAGAAGCTCGAACCGATACTTCTATATTATTGGAAATCGCTGAAAGATTGGGAGAAAAAGACAAATTCAATTATCAAAACAGCGAAGAAATTTTCAATGAACTTCGTGTGGCTTCAAAAGGAGGGACAGCAGATTATTTCGGAATTACCTATAAAAAAGTAGAAGACAATATGGGTGTTTTCTGGCCTTGCCCAACCGAGGATCATCCTGGAACTCCTAGATTGTGGGAAGACAGGAAATTTAAAACTCCAGATGGAAAAGCGCATTTCAATCCCGCACCATACAAACTTCCTGGCGAAGTTACCGATGAAGAATATCCTGTAACATTAACAACCGGACGCGTAGTTTCGCAATATTTAAGCGGAACACAAACACGAAGAATTGGAAAATTGGTAGATCAGTTTCCAGAACCGATGTTGGAAATTCACCCAGAAATGGCTCAGAAATACAATATTCAGCAGAGAGAACTGGTGAAAGTTTCAACCCGAAGAGGAGAAGGAATTTTTCCTGCCAATATTGTAGAAACCATTCGAAAAGATACCGTTTTTATTCCATACCACTGGCCAGGGAAAAAATCGGCCAATCAATTAACGCCTGGAACATTAGATCCAATTTCTAAAATTCCTGAGTTTAAAGTATGTGCGTGCAAATTGGAGCCACAAGGAACAATTGCGCCACCAGCTAAAGAATCTGAAGCTTACGCAAGTATTTAATCTATAAAAAGAACTTTATGAATTTAACCAATTTTAATACAAGCGAAGAATTTTTTGTAGATATGCAGCGCTGTATTGGCTGTAAAGCCTGTGAAATGGCTTGTGCTGAATGTGAAACAAATGGTCAGCAGACTCTTATTAGTGTAAATTATGTAGATCGTGCATCAACCATTCAAACCACGGTTCAGGTTTGCATGCATTGCGAAGATCCAGTTTGCGCTAATGTATGTCCTGCGGATGCTATTTCTCAGGACGAATTTGGTGTGGTTCACACTGCAAATACAGAAAGATGCATTGGCTGTTCTAACTGTGTTATGGCCTGTCCGTTTGGAGTTCCGAAAAAAGTCGAAGAATACGATTTGATGATGAAATGTACAATGTGTTACGACAGAACAAGCGTAGGTAAAAAGCCAATGTGCGCAACAGTTTGCCCTAGTGGTGCTTTATTCTATGGTACTAGAGAACAGATAGAAGAAATGAGGCCGAATAGTACACCGATCAATAATTTCATTTTTGGAAAAGAAAAAGTAAAAACTAAAGTCAATATCATGATGCCAAAAGGCAGTACAGAATTAAGAATTTATTAAAAATGGAGTCATGTCTAAAGAAGATAATTTAAATCAGAACTGGAAAAAAGATTTTCCGATAAAAAAACAAGAATCAACTCAAGTCAGCCGACGCGATTTTGCTAAATTCTTAACTTTTGTTTCAGGAGGATTAATGGTTGGAAGCGGTTTTGTTACCGCCAAAGCTTTTTTAATGCCTAAAGAAGAAGTGGAAGGGGAGCATTTTATTTGTAATAAAGAAGATATTCCTGTTGGCGGAACAAGAGGTTTTGTTTTAGAAGGCAGTACGATTCCGTATATTTTGATTCATTTAGAAAGCGGAGATTTTAGAGCTTATGAACAAAAATGTACACATCTTTCTTGCTCCGTATTCTACAAACCTGGAACAGGAATTATACATTGCCCTTGCCACGAAGGATCTTTTGATGCAATGACCGGAGATGTACTTGCTGGACCGCCGCCTCGTGCCTTGCCTCAATTAGAAGTGTTTTTTAAAGAAAACGCTGTTTTTGTTAAATCATTAATTGAAAAGAAAGACAGTTAATTTAATTTTTGAATTATGAGTACGTTTAGAAGAAGTCAGAATAGCGCCAACCCAAATAAACTGAACAATATACTTTCGACATTAATTTTTATTTTAATTCTTAATGTCAGCATTCAGATTTGGCTTTTGTACGCCTCTTTGAATAATGCATTAGATAATAATAAAGAAATTTTAATTCCTGCTTTTATAGCTTCTGCAATTTTATTTTTTATTGGTTTCTCGTGGCTATATTATCTTCCTAAGGGAAATTTTAAAAGGAAATAGAACGAATTCTTAATTTAAAATAGCTATTTTGTGTTTTTATAAAAGTTTTGAAAATAAATGCATTAAATTTATAATTCTAAAATAAAATTAGAACTAAATAGATTTTAAATAAGTAAAAGTACTTATATTTGTATAAGTATTTTTTGCTTTTAATAAGATAGCATAATGATTAAAGTTGAAGAAGCCATCGCTATTATTGAGGCAAATAGCACGAAAATGCCAACAAAACAGATTGCTGTTAGTAAAGCGCTGGGATATATATTGGCAGATAAAGTAATCTCGCCAATAAATATGCCACCATTTCGTCAATCAGCGATGGATGGATACGCTTTTACACACAGTATTCGACATCAATACGATATAGTTGGGACTTCGCAAGCTGGAGATCATTCGAATATAAAATTAAAAGCAAGCGAAGCGATCCGAATTTTTACTGGCGCTTATGTTCCTGACAATGCAGATACAGTTGTAATGCAAGAGCATGTAATGGCAAATGAAAATTCAATTTTGATTGCCACAATGCCAGATAAATTAGCAAATGTGCGTCCTAAAGGGGAGCAAATTGCTAAGAATGATGTAGTTTTTGAAGCTAATACTTTAGTCACTCCAGCAGCAGTTGGATTTTTAGCTTGTTTAGGAATTACTGAAGTTGAGGTTTATAAAAAGCCGAAAGTAGCCATTTTGGTTACTGGAAATGAATTGGTTGCTCCAGGTGAGAAACTTACAAAAGGAAAGATATTCGAAAGTAACTCGATTATGCTTCAGGCTGCGCTTCAAACTATTGGAATTGAAAAAACGAAAGTGTACAGAGTAAAAGATAATTTGAAAGCAACGAAAAAAGCTTTAAAAGAGATCTTGAAAAAAAATGATATTGTTTTGATTTCCGGCGGAATTTCAGTTGGAGATTATGATTTTGTAAAGGAAGCTTTGTTGCAAAATGATGTAAAAGAGCTTTTCTATAAAATCAATCAAAAACCAGGAAAACCAATGTTTTTTGGTTCAAAAAATGAAACTCTGGTATTTGCGCTTCCAGGAAATCCTGCTTCATCGCTTACAAATTTTTATATTTATGTAGCGCCGGCGGTTAAGTATAGAATGGGTTTTGCAGCAATTCATAGACCAAAAGTAGTTCGAAAACTAAATTCTGATATTAAAAACAATACTGGAAAAACCTTGTTTTTAAAAGCAAAATATGACGAAACCAATGTGACGGTTTTAGAAGGTCAAAGTTCTGCAATGCTGAATACATTTGCTGTAGCGAACAGTTTATTAATTGTTCCCGAGAATATTGAAGAGTATAAAAAAGGTCAAGAGGTCGTTTTATTGCCAATTGATTAGATTTTTTAGAGAATAGAATAAAGAAAAGAGAATATAGAACAAAGAGAATAGATTTTATGGTGGATGATAAAAAGCGCTGTATAAATAAAAACATATAGCCAGTAATTTCCATATCGATTGGGAAAACTTGAAACCTGAAACTTGAAACAAAACACAAAAAAACAAAAAACAATAAATGAACTTATTAAGCTCAGAAAATATAGTCCTATTTAGTTTTGCTTTAATTGTAATTGCATTTTTATATTCAAGTGTAGGACATGGCGGAGCTTCGGGATATTTGGCATTGATGAGCATTTTTGCATTTCCGATTTCGATTATGAAACCATCGGCTTTGTTGTTGAATTTGTTTGTTTCGAGTATTTCATTTTGGTTTTATTACAAGAATAATTATTTCAAACCCAAACTGTTTTATCCATTTGCAATTGCTTCGATTCCAGCAGCATTTATTGGTGGCTTTATAACTTTAGATAATACGATTTATAAAATAATTTTAGGAATTGTATTGGTTTTTGCAGCATTGAGACTGTTTGGAGTATTTAATTTTAAAGAAAAAAAAGAGGTAAAAATCAATCTTCCGTTTGCTTTGGCAATTGGTTTTTGCATCGGATTATTGTCTGGAATGCTGGGAATTGGCGGCGGAATTATTTTGAGTCCGATTCTATTGTTTTTAGGATGGGCTTCGGTTAAAGAATCGGCGGCGATTTCAAGTTTATTCATTTTTGTGAATTCTTTCGCAGGAATGTTAGGGTTCTTTTTAGGAGGAAAAACAGTGCCAATGGAAAGTTTTTATTTGGTTCCAATTGCAATTGTAGGAGGAATGCTAGGTGGATTTTACGGAAGTGGCTCTTTCTCAAACAGAACATTAAAAATGGTTTTAGGAACTGTGATTTTAATGGCAAGCGTTAAATTGATTTTTCCTTAAATAATGAAATGTTGTGGAAAATCTAAAATAAAAATTAACCGCAAAGTACGCAAAGTTCTTTATCTGAAATGATTCTATTGAAGATAGTAAAGTTCGCAAAGCTTTGTGTTGATTTAGCTTTGCTAATTTGAATAAAAATTTATTACAACATAATGAACATTGCCTACGGTTTCAACCGTGGGAACGCATTGTAAATCACCTCTGCGAATCATTGTGTTCCCACGGTTGAAACCGCGGGCTAAGGTAAAAAAGAGAAGGAATGACAAAGATTGGGAAAACTTGAAACTTGAAACTTGAAACTTGAAACAAAAGAAAACCTGAAACAAAAAACTATGAAAACACTATCAGTATTTATTCTTTGCGGCGGAAAAAGCACCAGAATGCAATCAGAGAAAGGATTGGTTTTGTTTCAAGATAAGCCATTCATTGAACATATCATTCAGGCGATTTTACCAATTACAGATCAAATTAAATTGATTACGGCATCAAAAGAATACGATTATTTGCAGTATGAAAAAATACCGGATCTTATTGAAGATAAAGGCCCGCTGGGCGGAATTTACACTGCATTATCACATTCTGAAACTAAGTTTAATCTGATTTTAAGCTGTGATATTCCGTTAATTTCAACAAAATTATTACAAGAATTAATTTCAAAACATACCAAAGAAGCTGGAATCACAGTTTTTGCTTCGGAAAGCAAAACACATCCATTAATTGGAATTTATTCTAAAAATATTCTTCCAGTTATAAAAGAAGCGATTGATTCTAATGAACTAAAGATGATGGATTTGTTGGCAAAACTGCCTCATCAGATAATCAATATAGAAGAAAGTGAAAACTTTCCTTTAACCAATATTAATTCGGCAGACGAATTAAACGACCTGAATATCAATTTAACTTAAAGACTATGCGAAATTTAAAAACACCAAAATTGACGATTGTAGGCGCAGGTCCAGGCGATGTTGAATTGATTACGCTAAAAGCAATTAAAGCTTTAAAAAGTGCCGATGTAGTTTTGTACGATGCTTTAGTAAACGAAGAATTACTGGATTATGCATCAAATGCAGAAATTGTTTTTGTTGGAAAACGATTAGGATGTCACGCTTACACGCAAGATCAGATTAACGAATTGATTGTTTCAATGGCAAATCGTTACGGTCATGTGGTGCGTTTAAAAGGAGGAGATTCTTTTGTTTTTGGAAGAGGAAGTGAAGAAATTGATTATGCGGTGAAATTTGGTTTGGAAACGGCTGTTGTACCGGGAATTTCTTCTGCATTGGGCGTTCCGGCTACTGCAGGAATCAGTTTAACACAGCGTAAAATTGCAGAAAGTTTTTGGGTTATAACAGGAACAACTTCGAATCACGAATTATCAAAAGACATTCATTTGGCCTCAAAATCAGCTGCAACTGTAGTTATTTTGATGGGAATGCATAAATTAGAAGAGATAATTTCAATCTATCAAGAAAATAGAAATGATGATTTACCGATTGCGATTATTCAAAACGGAACAAAAAATTCAGAACAAAAAGTAATCGGAACTATTAGTACAATTACTAAATTGGTATCCGATAAAAACATTTCATCTCCAGCTATTATTGTGATTGGTGAGGTGGTGAAAAACACATCAAAATTGACGGAATATTTTCAGGAACATTTTGATGATGAATTCATTTTTCAGAATTTAAATTTATAAAAATGATTGAAGTTAAATATTTTGGAGCTGTAGCTGAAAAAACAAGATGCGAATTCGAAAAATTGTCTTTTTCAGAAGAATTATCACTGCAAAAATTATTGCAGGATTTAGACGAAAAATATCAATTGGAATCGCTTACTTTCAGCGTTGCGGTAAATCAAAAAATAGTTTCAAAAGCAAGCGATTATACATTACAAACCAGCGATGTTATTGCTTTGTTGCCACCATTTGCTGGAGGTTAAAAATAAATTTATGAGTGGAACGGCACGATATAACAGACAAATCATACTTCCTGAGATAGGAGATGTCGGCCAGTACAAATTGCTGAAATCTAAAGTTTTGGTAATTGGCGCTGGAGGTTTGGGCGCTTCAATTTTGCCCTATCTGGCAGGTGCTGGAGTGGGCGAAATTGGAATAGTAGATGATGACGTTATCGAAGTTTCTAATCTGCACAGACAAGTTATTTACAAAACTTCGGCGGTTGGAAAAGGAAAAGCTGCAGAAGCCAAAGCCATGATTGCAGAATTAAATCCGCTTATTCAAGTGAATGTTTTTGCAGAGAAATTGTCTGGAAAAAATGCCATTTTCTTATTTGAAAAATACGACATTATTGTTGATGCAACAGACAATATTGCAATTAAATATCTGATAAATGATGCTTGTCTTGTGACCAATAAACCGATGGTGTACGGATCTATTTTTAGATTTCAGGGACAAGTTTCGGTTTTTAATTATCAAAATGGGCCAACATACAGATGTTTATATCCAGATGAAAAAGCAAATGCGCTAAATTGTGAAGATGCAGGAGTAATAGGTGTTTCGGTTGGAATTATCGGAATGTTTCAAGCTAATGAAGTCCTAAAAATAATTCTCGGAAATGGAGAAATTTTAAGCGGAAAAATATTGGTTTATAATATGTTGAAAAATGACCAGCAAAAGTATGATTTTGAGAAAAGCTCTACTTTAGAAATAACTAAAGTAGAGTTTGAAAGAAAATATAATTCAGCTGAAAATCAAATAGAAGAAATTAAATTTGAGCTTCTTTTGAATGAAATAGAAAATGAGGAAGTTCTTTTTTTAGACGTTCGAAATGAAGACGAACTGCCAAAAATAAAATTGAAAAATAGTATTCAGATTCCGTTAATGAATTTAGAGAATGAAATTGAAAAATTGAATTCAAATCAGATCATTTACGTTTTCTGTCAATCTGGAATTCGAAGTAAAATCGCGGCTGAAACGCTTCAGAAAAATCAATTTCAAAAGGTAAAAAGTGTTATTGGCGGAGCTTTGGCAATGAAAAATTTATTAAAAGAAGAAAAAAAGAATAGCCACGAATTCACGAATTAATCTAATACTTTACGTATCGATTTTAAAAAATAAAATTAGTGAAATATCAATTACACCAATTTATTACGAAATAATTCGTGAATTCGTGGCGAATAAAAATATAAAAATGAGTAAAAATGTATTTGTAGAAGGACCAATCTCGCCTGAGTTTATAGCAGAATCGATCGCTAAACACCAATCTAAACATACGATTGGAGCGCATAATATTTTCTTGGGGCAAGTTCGCGCGGACGTGATTCACGACAATACAGTTGTTGCTATCGATTATTCGGCATATAAAGACATGGCAAATGAAGCGTTATATGCAATTCGAGAAAAAGCCTTCGCTAAGTTTGATTTAACCTGCATGCACATTTATCACAGTTTAGGCGTTGTAAAAGCGGGCGAAATCTGTCTGTTCGTTTTTGTTTCGGCTACACGACGCAAACAAGTTTATGAGGCCACAGAAGCCATTGTAAACTGGATTAAAACCGATGTGCCGATTTTTGGTAAAGAAATGTTTGAAAACGATACATTCACTTGGAAACAAAATACCTAAGAAACTATAATGGTAGATATTACGCATAAAATAAACACTTTAAGGAAAGCAACTGCGACTGCAATCGTAAAAGTCAGCAAACAAGAAACGATTGATGCTGTTGTCAATAACTTGGTGCCAAAGGGAAATGTGTTCGAAATGGCCAAAACGGCGGGATTATTTGCAGTAAAAAACACGCATTTATCCATTCCAGATTGTCATCCGCTTCCAATTGAATTTACTTCTGTAGAATACAATATTGAAGGCTTGGAGATTCATATTATTTTCAATGTAAAAACCGTTTACAAAACGGGAGTTGAGGTTGAGGCGATGCACGGAGCGTCTATTGTTGCTTTGACCATGTACGATATGTTGAAACCGATTGATAAAGAAATCGAGATTTCGACCATCAAATTAATAAATAAAGAAGGCGGAAAATCTTCGTTTAAAAATAAATTTTCGAATGCAATTAAAGCAGCGGTTTTCGTTTGTTCCGATTCGATTTTCGCAGGAGATAAAGAAGACCGATCTGGAAAAGTTATTGTAGAGAAATTGGATTCATGCGGAGTTGAAACTTCTCATTATGAAATTATTCCAGACGAATTGGATATTATTCAGGAAAAAACTAAGGCTTTCGCTAAAGAAAACCAGCTCGTTATTTTTACTGGAGGAACGGGATTATCTCCCAGAGATGTAACGCCCGAAGCTCTAGAACCATTATTAGATAGCAGAATTCCAGGAATTGAAGAAGCTATTCGCAGTTACGGCCAGCAAAGAATGCCGTATGCGATGTTGTCTAGAACAGTTGCGGGAACTTTAGGTAAAACTGTAATTTTGGCTTTACCAGGTTCTACAAATGGAGCGAGAGAGTCAATGGATGCAGTTTTTCCACATCTTTTGCACGTTTTTCATATTTTAAAAGGAAAAAATCATGACAGCCTCTAACACTATTTTGACGGATGGTTTTGGGCGCAAGCACAATTATCTGCGCATTTCGCTGCTGGAAAAATGCAACCTGCGTTGTACATACTGCATGCCAGCTGACGGAATCGCACTTTCTCCAAAAGCAAGTTTAATGACGGCTGAGGAAATTTTTGCCATTGCCCAGACTTTCGTAAATAATGGTGTTGACAAAATAAGATTAACAGGAGGAGAACCTCTGTTGAGAAAAGATTTTCCTGAAATTGTTTCGAAATTAGCAGCGCTTAATATTTCGCTTTCCATCACAACAAACGGAATTTTAATTGACCGTCATATTGAGGTTTTAAAGCAGTTTAAAGTCAAAAAAATCAATTTGAGTTTAGATACTTTAATTGCATCAAAATTTCATTCGATAACGCTTAGAAATCAGTTTGAGAAAGTAATTGATAATTTGCATTTACTTTTGAATAATGATTTTAAAGTAAAAGTTAATGTCGTTTTAATGAAAGGTTTTAATGATAACGAAATTGTTGATTTTGTAAAACTGACTCAGTTTCTGCCTATTTCTGTACGATTTATTGAATTTATGCCTTTTGCAGGAAACGAGTGGGATAGAAGTAAAATGGTGTCTCAGAAAGAAGTATTGTCTTTTGTAAATACTCATTTTGATGAAAATCAGGTGGAGAAACTAGAAGACGAAAAAAACTTCACAGCAAGAACCTATAAAGTAAAAGGCTTTCAAGGTGATTTTGGAATCATCAGTTCGATTACCAATCCGTTTTGTGACAGCTGCAACCGCATCCGCTTGACGGCAGACGGAAAAATAAAAAACTGCCTTTTCTCCAATTCAGAAACCGATTTGTTGACTGCTTTTAGAAATGGAGAATCTATCACCGATTTGATTTCGGAATCCATTCAAAATAAAAAGAAAGTAAGGGCAGGAATGACTACAATTGCTAAGATAAATGACCCTACGCTTCACTCTGATAATCGCAGCATGATTTCGATAGGGGGGTAATAAAAAAAGAACCCAAAGGATTCTTTTTAAGTCTTCCAAATTGGAATTTCGAATTTAAAATATTGGAATTTTCAACTCCTATTTTTTCTTTTTAGCTTTAGCTTTTTTCTGTGCTTTTGCTTTCTTTTCAGCAGCTTTTTTAGCTTTGGCTTTATCCTTTGCCTTTTTAGCTTTTTCTTTTTTCTTCTCTGCAACTTTTAATTTTGCTTTTTTAGCTTTTTCTAATTTTTTGATAACCGCCTTAATCGCTTTTTCTCTTTTCTTTTCTTTCTCTTTTTTGGCTTTAAGTTTAGCTTTAAGCTTTGATTTTATATCGTTTTTTTCTTTGCCAATTTTCTCCACAGTTACAACAGGTTTGTTTTCTTCAAAAGGCACTGGAATATCTTCGGTTTTAATTTCCACAATTTCAGAAACGATAGGTTCTGCTTTTGCAGGCGCTGTTGCTGCTTTTTTTACAGTCGCTCTCGGCGTTGTTTTAGACGCAGCTCTAACTGGCGTTTTTGCGGCAGGTTTAACAGTCGCAGCAGGTGCTTTTGCAGCGGTTGTTCTTGAAGCTGGCGCCTTTGTTGCTGTTGGTTTTGCAGCAGTTCTTGTTGTTCTTTTTACCGTTGTCTTGGTTTCTGGCTGTATTTCTGTAGTCTTTTCTACAGTTGTTTCTGCTGGAATATCAGTGTTGTTTACAGCAGGAGTACTTGGATTTCGTTTTATCATAACTGTATTTTTTATTGAATAATAGATAGTAACCAAGTAATTTTAAAGCTTTTGAAGTATAGAGCTTTAATATAAATTCTTAGTTAAGCTAAATATACGCAATTTTTGAATACGAAATGCTGTGCTTTTATCGAAGTCATTAATTTTCAACTGCTTCTAGAATTCTAAAATTACTTTTTGGTGCTTCGCATAAAGAACAGCAATACGTTTCAGGCAGATTTTCAAATAAAATACCTTTGGGAACTCCTTGGGTTTGATCTCCGTATTCAGAATTATAAAGGCTCAGGCATTCTTGGCATTGATAAACATCCAATTGCGGTTTTTCTTTTTTCTGCGGATTCTCAGCTGTTTCAGCTGCTACATTTCCAAGGCCTTCAAAATATTTTCGGCTTAATTCAATTAAAATAGTAGGAAGCTCGAGTTTATCAATATCTTGTGAATGAACAATGTATTCGCGCGTATTTGGGTCGAAATTCTTAGCAAACAAAACATTGTAAGTATCTCTGATTTTAATAGATTCTAAAGCAGCGGGAAGTTCATTTTTTTCGATGACAATCGAAGTAAAATAATGACCGTCGCGATTGTATTCCGAAATTCCGAAATTCAATCCGTACGTGCTGATGTCAAATTGATCGAGTGTACGAACTAGAAATGTTTTCAAGTTTAAAGCCCATTCCATTGCAACTGGCAAATGCCAATTTAATTCTAAAAGGGAATGACGAACGTTGATTCCTCTTTTACCTAAAAACTTTTCCCATTCTAATTTTCTGTCTTTTGGAATTCCTTTTATAATGAAAGATTTCCAAGGTGTAATGCAGATTTTACCAATTTTGCATTCAAAACATAAATCGCACATTTCTTTCAGAAAATCGAGATCGTAAAGATTATTTCTCCAATACAATCCCAACCAATACTGATCGATTCCCATTCGGTTCATGCCTTCGTAATACGGAAATGGATAAAACGGAATATTCAATGGTTTGTCAATTGTTCTGTTGTTGGTATCCAAAGCTTCGCTAACTAAGGTAAAAAGCATTTCAACATCAATAGAATCTTCTTCAGAGATTTTCTCGATTTCGTAATAAATTTTAGCCAAATCCCAGCTGTAAATCAAAACGGGATATACTTCCATTTTTTCCCATTTCGGAAGACGAATATATAAATACCAATAATCTTCATGTTCTGAAGCGATAAAATTCAAATGTCCGGTAAACAAAGGAACCAGTTGTTGCTTCGGATCGGTTATATTGACTTTTAGTTTTGGCTGTTCTTTAAATTCTTCTAGAACGTATAAAAAACGATTTCCTGTAAGCCAATTGGTATTTCTAAAAATATCTGTCGAAACGTAAGAAGAAACAATATTGTTACCGCTTTTTTGATCTGGATACACAAAATGATGTTTACCTAAAGTGGTTTTATCTAAAGACTTAAACCCTTTCGGAAAAATAATATCCTGTCTGGAGCCAAAAGAAATTGAATCCAGTCCTTCTTCCAAAGCGATATTAACGACTTCTCGCAATTCTCCTGGCGAAATAACGCCTCCTTTTACTATTAATCTTGTTAGTTCCATAGTTTTTTGTTTCAGGTTTCAGGTTTTCTTTGTTTCACGTTTGTCAGGCTGAGCGGAGTCGAAGCCCGATTCCAATTGGAACGCCCTTCGACTCCGCTCAGGGTGACATTTCGTTGTTTTTAGTTTCAAGTTTCACGTTCCAATAACTTGAAACTTGACCCGAGGCTGAAAGCCGAACAGGCGAAGCAAACAAAGAAAACTTGAAACAAAATTTAAACTTTACATTTTGCCAATATCTCTTTAACCTCTGTTTTACAGCTTCCGCAGCCTAATCCTGCGCCTGTGTTTTTACATAAATCGGTAAAATCGCAGACACCACTTTTTATGGTCTCTTCAATGTTTCCGGCTCCGACTTGACTGCACGAGCAGACTAATTTGCCCAAAACTGGTTTTGCGTTCGAACTTCCTCTTAAAAGCGTATTTCGTTTGTCTGATAATTCGATTTTGCTTTCAATCATCGTTTTAAATTCGGCAAACTCGTTTTTATCGCCCATTAAAATTGCACCAACCAAAAGATCGTCTTTTACAATACATTTTTTGTAATAACGTTTTTTCAAATCGGCAAAAACAATTTCTTCGTACGAATCGTCATTTTCTGGAATATTAATATCACCAATACTGCAAAGGTTTATGTCTTCTAGTTTAAGAATATTCATTAAAATTGAACCTTTGTAATAACTGCTGATATCGCCCGCTAAAAAGTTGGCTAAAATATCTGCCTGTTCTTCTGCCGCAGAAGTAATTCCGAATAACTTATTATCGAATTCGGCAATTTCTCCAATGGCGAAAATATCTGGATTTGAAGTCTGAAGATATTGATTTACCTTAACGCCACGTCCGCAGGCCAAACCGCTTTCGCGTGCTATTTCAATATTCGGAATCGTTCCAATCGTATATACAATCGCATTGGCGGTGATGATTTTACCACTTTTTAAGGCAATCTCAATTTCATTCGGATTATCAGTTTCAAAAACAGTACTGACTTCATTATCAAAATAAATCTGAATGTCACGAAGCTGCACTTCTTCTGCCAGTAATTTGCTTGAAATTAAATCCAATTGACGCTCCATTAATCGCGAAGCACGCTGAATTATAGTGGTTTTTACTTTTTTATGTTTTAAAGCAGCTGCCAGTTCCAAACCTAATAAACCGCCACCAATAATGACGACATGCTGTTCTTCTGGTGGAAGATTGGTGCTGTCTAAATGTTTTTTCAAACGATCGGCATCTTCTTTTCGTCTAACGGTAAAACGTCCAGGTAAATGAAGCTGTGCATTTTCTGGAATAAAAGGACGGCTTCCTGTAGCGATAATCAAAGAATCAAAACTGTGGATTTCTCCCGTACTGTCTAAGATTGTTTTTTGTTTTGCATCTAATTTTTCAATTGCAACCCCAGCTTTCATGGTAATTTTTAGTTTATTGAAAGCTTCGCCGTCTTTTACTTTCAAAAGCTGTTCCCAAGTAAATTCTCCCGTCATATATTCTGGAAGCAAAACACGGTTGTAAAACGGATTTACTTCATTCGAAAAAACAATAATTTCGTCGGTTGAATTGAATTCACGGTAATTTTGAATAAATCGGAAAGAAGCCGCTCCAGCACCTACAATGGCAATTTTCTGAAATGGTTTTACGTATTTTTTTATCGAAACCGTTGTGAATTTAAAATCAGGTTCTTTTGAAACTGGGTCTACAACCGTATTCGTTAAATTATTCGTTCTGTTTAAATCATTTTCAAGCTGTTTTCCCCAATGCATCGGCAAGAAAACGACTTTTTCTTTGATCGAATCAGTTACTTTTGCTTTTACGCGAACTTCTCCATTTTGGCTTGAAACCACAACTATATCGCCATTTTTAATATCATTTTTAAAAGCATCAATTGGATTGATTTCTAATACTGGACTCGGAATATGTGTTAACAATCGAGACACTTTTCCCGTTTTGGTCATCGTATGCCATTGATCTCGGATTCGTCCTGTTGTCAGGATAAATGGAAATTCTGCATTAGGCTGAACTGATGTGTTTTCTATAGAAACCGGCAAATTAAAAATGGCTTTTCCCGAAGGCGTATAGAATTTTTTATCGGTAAATAATCTTGGAGTTCCCGGATGCCCGTAATCTGGAACTGGCCATTGGAAAGTGCCTTCGTTTTTTAAACGATTGTAGTTTAAAAACGAAATATCAATATTAGTATTTTTGGTAAGCGCGCAATGTTCTTTGTAAATCTCTTCGGCGCTGTTGAAATTGAATCCGTTGAAATTCATTTTTTTAGCAAAACGAATTAAGATTTCAATATCTGGAAGCGCTTCTCCAGGCGCATTGATTCCTTTTGGCAGATACGAAATACGACGTTCCGAGTTGGTCATCGTTCCTTCTTTTTCCAGCCATCCAGCAGCAGGCAATAATAAATCGGCAAATTTGGCTGTATCAGCATTATGCGAAATATCTTGAACTACAACAAATTTGGCATTTTTAAGCGCTTTTTCGGCTCTTCTCGAATCTGGTAAACTCACTAATGGATTGGTGCAGATAATCCACACCGCTTTCATTTTTCCAGATTCTAAAGCTTCAAACATTTCTGTGGCGGTTAAACCTGGTTTGTCTGAGATCTCGTCTACACCCCAAAAATCAGCAACTTCTTTTCGGTGTGTCGGATTGGCAATGTCTTTATGCGCCGCCAAAAGTGTTGCCATGCCGCCAACTTCTCGTCCTCCCATAGCATTCGGCTGACCTGTTAATGAAAATGGTCCAGAACCTGGTTTTCCAACTTGTCCCGTTAATAAAGACAAATTCAGTAATGCCGTATTTTTATCAACTCCAACAGCGCTTTGGTTTAAACCCATTGCCCAAAGCGAAATAAATCCTTTTGCTTTTCCGATAATATCGGCGGCAAGTTTAATGTCCGGCACCGAAATACCGCAAAGTTTAGAAGCTTTTTCAAGCGAAGTGCCTAAAACTAAGTCTTTGTATTGTTTAAAGTTTTCGGCATTATTTTTTACAAAATCATGATCTACATATCCTTTTTCGATAATGCGTTTAGCGATGGCATGATATAAAATAATATCCGATCCAGGAATAATCTGCAAATGTAAATCGGAGAAAACAGCAGTATCGGTTCTCCTCGGATCGATACAGATTATTTTTGTTTTCGGATTTTTCTCTTTATGTTTTTCAAGTCTTCTGAATAGAATAGGGTGGCACCAAGCAGGATTGGCTCCTGTGATTAAAAACGTATCGGCCAATTCGATATCATCGTAAGCGATGGGAACCGAATCTTCGCCAAAAGTCTTCTTATATCCTACAACTGCAGAACTCATGCAAAGTCTGGAATTGGTATCGATATTATTGGTTTTCAAAAAACCTTTCACCAGTTTATTGACTAAGTAATATTCTTCTGTTAAGCATTGTCCCGAAATATAAAATCCAACACTATCTGGACCGTGTTTTTTTATAATAGAAGAAAAAACGGCAGCAGCTCGGTCAAGTGCAGTATCCCAGCTTACGCGTTCCAGCGGATAAGATTTACTGCCTCGCATTTCAGGATATAAAATTCGATCTGAAGTATCATTAACTACGTAATGCAGGTTCATTCCTTTAGAACACAGCATTCCTTTGTTTACAGGATGATCTTTATCGCCTTCGACCATTACACCATTTTTAGCATCGTTGGTCACGATTATGCCGCAGCCAACGCCGCAGTAGGAACAGGTAGTTTTGATCTTCGTAGTTTGCATTTGGTGTTCTATTTAGAGATACTACTTTTATTGAATAGTCTGACTTTAGATAAGTACTTATGCAAAAATAAGTACTTTTTACGTATTAATACTTAATTTTTGAATTTATTTTTTTATTTTTGATGAAAATAAATGAGGAACAACACATTAGTTTTTAATCTGCTAAATATTAGAACTCATGAAAGAAGAGCAAGCGGTATGTTATTCCTGTACAAATGAGAATTGTTTTATAAAGAAGCATCTGCATTTAGAGCAGATGACCAATTATATTTCTAAAAAGCAAAATATAATCTGCAAAAAATCGGATCGGTTTATTACGGAGGGTGAGCCTTTGCAAGGGCTTTATTTTATTTGCAAAGGAAAAGCTAAAACCGTCAAAACCGGAATTAACGGCCGTGAACAAATTGTGCGTTTAACTAAAAACGGCGACATTATCGGTTTCCGCGGATTCGGGACAAGCAAACGTTATCTGATTGGCGCTTATGCCTTGGAAGATACGGTTTTGTGTAATTTTAGCAACGAAACGATGTTGGAAATTTTACAGAACGTTCCTGAATTTACTTATACTTTGATGTTGTTTTATGCCGAAGAATTAAACAAAAGTGAAAATAATATCCGCAAAATTGCACATATGAATGTCCGCGAGCGCGTGATTGATTTGCTATTGTACATTCATCGCAAATTCGGACAAACTAATGGTTTAATTGATATTGAGCTTTCGCGAAAGGAAATGGCCGACTTTGCTGGAACTACAGAAGAACAGGCGATTCGTATTTTATCCAGCCTAAAAAAAGAAGCTTTGATTAAAACCGAAGGAAAACGTGTTGGGATTATTCATACCGAAAAACTTCGCTCAGAAATTATGGAGCATAAGTATTTTTAAGGTTCTAAGCTACTAAGATTCTGAAATGCTAAGACTTCGCTCTTAGTTTTTATTTTACTTTTTTACCATTTTCGTAGATGAAATTTAATTCTTCTCCATTTTTAGATAAACAAAATTGTTTTCCATTTTTCTTCCCGTTTTTATACTCGCAACTGTAAACTAATTTACCTTCTGAAAAAGATTCCTCTAGAATTTTGTTTTCATTTTCATCAAAATAAGTCGAGAGATATATCTTTCCATCAAAATCTAATTTGTCTTCTTTTTTCTTTTTTAAAACAAGATTTTCATGATAATATATTTTTCTACATGGAATACCCTTTTTGCTTTTGTTATAATATTCAGAATAAAGCATTATTCGGCCTTCTTTAAAATCAGTTTTTGATAATAAAACATCATTTGATCGACGATTTTCTATGAATCCTGAAAAAATAGAGTCATTACTGACTTTGTAAACAAGTCCATCTTTAGTGTATAAATCTTGAGATGTTAGAGATGTGTTTTCTTGCCCAAAAGCTTGAACAAATAGGAATAAAAATATAATTACTATTTTTTGATGCATGATTATTTCTTATTTTTTTCTTCCAACAAATCGAATCACAGAACCAGTTCCATTATGAAATAACCCTTCGTTGAGTTCAATTTCTTTTTCTTCTAATTCAATGATTTCATAATTAGGAAAATCAACTTTTATTTCTTCAATAGAAAATAAAGATTCAATGTCTTTTGGTCCGCCGACTTTTTCATTTTTGGTTACGTATTCTAAATGTTTTTTACTGAAAGCTTCAAAAATAATTATTCCGTCTTTCTTTAAAAGTTTATCCAACTGTTTGTGGATTTTAGATTTTATAACAGCAGGAAAATGAGCATAAATTAAAGCAATCGCATCAAATTGTTGTTCTTCGAAATCCAAAGTTTCTAATTCGCCAACCTGATAATCAATCGAAACATTATTATTTTTAGCGAGAAGAAGCGCTTTGTTTCTGCCTTCTTCGCTAATATCAAAAGCCGAAACTTGCCAGCCTAATTTTGCTGCAAAAATGGCATTTCGTCCTTCGCCTTCAGCAGGAAAAAGAATAGTTCCAGTTTCTAGTTCTTCAATTTGTTCTTTAAGGTAATTGTTGGGTTCTTCGCCGTATGCAAATTCTTCGCTTTTGTAACGGTCATCCCATCTTTTTGTCCAAGTGTTGCTCATTGTGTTATATATTGAATTTGATTATTAAAGGTTTATGATCGCTATGCATTGTCCAGTCTTGATAACGTCCGATTTCAACATTTTCTAAAGCTTCGATAAAATCATTTGAAGCAAAACAATAATCAAGATGATATGGTTTGTTTTCATGACGATAGAGATACCAGGTTGGGTGCGCTTCTTTACCTTGAATTTGATTGAAGTATTTATGATACGTGCTGAAAATATTCTTTTCTGCTAATTTATTTACGACTGTAGTGTGATTTCCTTCTCGTCTTGGTTTGTCCCAAATCGTGTTGCTGTTAAAATCTCCAATCAAAATTGTTTTGGTTTCTTTTATCAAATCTTTATAATAATTAATCGCTTTCCAAACCTGCGTGACGTAAGCACCATCTTTATCTGTTGGATTATTTGCCCAAATAGCAAACATAGTAAAATCGATTTTTCCGCCTGTAACAGTAATTGGGAGAATATTTTTGAAATTTGGATTATGGCATTCCATTAATTGAAATTTGTATTCTCCGTATGAAAAAACACCAATTCCCTTATGCGGGTTTGTTCCATACCAAAGAATATCTGAAGGAGATTTTGTGTCTTCTGGAAATTTCAACCTTTCAGGATTTTCACATTCAGAAATTACGGCAATATCAGGATTGAAAGCTAGAATATATTTAGCTTTTTTCCTGAATGCCATATTGCAATTCCAAGCAATGATTTTCATACATATTAATTAAAAAAATAATTAAAAAGTGAAATCAAATATACCTAATTATTAATATTTAAATGTTTCTTTTTACAGCAAAAAAATGTCCTTTTTCAAGATCTGAAAAAGGACATTATATTATTTGTGAAATTAATTTATAGTAGTTCTGTAATCTTAACCAACAAGTCTTGTTGTGCCGCAATTGATGTCAATTTCTGCAAAATGATGTTTTCCCATCACGATAAGTAGCCTGTCTGAATTATAACCAACATATCTTATTTCAGGAGTTCCTTTTTTCGGCTTTCCGCAAATAGAAATCACATTGGTTTGCCATTTCAATTTCTTTCTTTTGTAAGCAGAAATGGTTTGTAAATCATTTTCAACATAGTAAACAATGTTGTTTTTCTTAATGCCTCTTTTTTGCGTTTTTGCAAAATTTATTTCTGAGCCTTTTGAAATCAAGGCATCATTAAATTTTTGGGCAATACCAGTTTGGGTAACCAAAAAGGTTAACATAGATAATTTTAGAAATGGTTTCATTAGGATAGAATTTGGGGTTCTTAATCGGCTCAAATATAAATAATTAAATCATATAATGTGTGTTTATTACATTAAAAAAAAATACCCTTTTCCGAAATAGGAAAAGGGTAAAATATAGAAGCTAATTTTATAGAAAAATTATTTTTTCCAACTAAAAATTCTTGGATTCACAGAAATCATTAACCAAGCCCAGTTGTTAGTATGGCCTGCATAACCAGGAGACTTTAAAACTTCTAATGTTTTAGAGCCAAACATTTGAGAATAACCTCCAGTTACCGTAATATCTTTTTTGAAATTATATCCAAAAGTTGCATCAATCTCCGTTCCTAAATACGAATCCATTTTGTTGTTTGCAACAACCACATCAGCAGCAGATAAGAATACATGTGGCATTAAAGCAAATTGCCATTTGTTTACATTATAACCCAATTTAACGAAAGCATCTTGCAACCCAACATTGTTTAAGTGATTTCCAACATAAAAATAATCCATGTAACCGTTGAATCCGTGGTTGGTTCCGAATATTGGATTAAACGATTTAATCACTGTACTTCCGTCGTTTGAATCTTTTCCAGATAAAAACTCATAACCTAAACCAGCTTTAAAGGAAGGAGTTATAGCATAGTTGAAATTAGCGGCAGCATTCCATGCACTAACTTCTAAATCTGTACTTTTTCCAGTTTGTCCGTAAAACCAAAAATTACTGTCTATTTTACTGTTTTTATAAGTTAAATAAGGTCCGAAAGTCTGTTTGTAATCCACTAGTAATTTAGCGTCCGCATTAGCATATTCGTAACCTGTATTCAATACTAAAAAACTTAAACCTAAATCACTGCTAAATTGATTGTGATACCAAGCATATTGCATTGCTTTATAGTTAGCAACAGTATAAGGCGTCTGAAATACATTTTCTGCTGTTGAATTATAGGCACCTCCAAAATCTAACTTTTGTTTTTCGGTTTTATAAGTAATCGTTAACGCGTCGTGACTTTGTCCTTGTTGCGCCCAGTCCATTTCTCCAAGAATACGCTGATTATCGTAAGAAAGCACTTGACGTCCCATTTTTGCACTCCACTTTTCGGTAAAATTATATTGTGCCCAAGCTTCAAATACAGCTACGCCATTTTTATCGGCAGTAGTTGCAGGGGCAACATCTCCCCAAGTCCTGGTATTTTGAAAAGTCAGTCTCACCGTTAAATCGTCTTGTTTGAAATTTAGATTCAAGCGAGAACGCTGCGAAATTTGCGAAGTTCCTTTTTGTCCTTCTGGCAAAAGTGTTTTGTATCCATTTCTATATTCAAAACGCGGTCTGATCTGCAGATTTGCATCCAATTCCTGAGCCTGAAGATCAATACTTAATCCTATTATAAGTATTAAAACTAGTTTAAGTTTTTTCATAAATTGTCATGTTTATTTTCTTAGTGTAAATTTATAAGAAAAAGCCGTCATTTAAATATGATTTAAATCATATTTCTAATTTCTTTTTAATTTAAGTCTAATAAGCAGGCTCTAATTTTGCTTTACTTACTTTAATTTGTTTTTCTTTAGATAGTTGTGCAATAGTGAAATGCATCCAAACAAGACAAATAGTAGAGAATATTAAAATGAAAATCCATGAACTTGACCAGATTCCAGTTGCGGTTAATAAATACCCAAAGATAATTGGACCAAAAAATCCGCCTAACCCGCCAATCATTCCCACCATGCCGCCCACAACACCAACTTCACTAGGGAAATATTCTGGAATATGTTTGTAAACTGCCGCTTTTCCGATTCCCCAAGAAATTCCGATCAGAATTACTAAAACTAGAAATACCCACATGTTGGCATCAAATTTAATGACTGTTACACCTTTAGCAATCAGTTCTTTTTTTGCAACACTTTGATTGTGTGATACAACGACATCCTGCCAGCTCGACGAAGTTGGAAAAATGGTATTTTCAGCCGTGTTAGCGGTTTTTTGTGCAATCGGATATTCTTTATCTCCAATTTTTACCGTTTTATCATTAATTTCATTAACAACGCCTTTCTTAGCGGCTAGTATTCCTGGACCAGAAGTGGTGATTTCCATTTTAGGAATCGATAATAAAGCGCTTAAAATTACTGAAGAACCCAAAACCCAATACATTACTTTTCTTGCTCCGAATTTATCAGACAAGTAACCGCCAAAAGCTCTAATTACGCCAGAAGGCAAACTAAACATAGTAGCAAATAAACCTCCCATAACCAAGCTCGTTTGGTAAACGTTCATGAAGTTTGGCAATAACCATTGTGAATAGGCTACAAAACACCCAAAAACTAAGAAATAATAGGCTCCAAAACGCCAAACTCTTTGTGATTTTAATGGAGTTAGCATTTGAGAAATAGTTTTTCCGTTGCTTTCTATTTTTTTATTTTTTGCGAAAATTAAAAAAGCAATACCAATTACGACTAATGAAACAGCATAAATAATAGGAAGCGTTTTCCATCCATTTTGCGGATCACCTATAGAAAAATGGTTGAGTAAAGATGGAGCTAAAAAAGTAGTGATAGCTGCGCCTGCATTTCCCATTCCGAAGATTCCGAGTGCGCGACCTTGCCATTCTTTTGGGTACCAGATTGAAGTGTAGCCAATTCCGACTGCAAAACTAGTTCCAACCATTCCGAATAGAAAGCTTAATAAAGCAAACATTGCAAAACTGTCAGCATAGGGAAGAAGGAAAAGTGGAATCGAACAAAGCAGTAATAAAAGTGAAAAAACATATTTTCCGCCAAATTTATCCGTCAAGATTCCGATTGGAAGGCGCATGATAGAGCCAGTTAAAATTGGAATACCTAAAAGCCATCCTACTTGAATAACATCCCAATGGAAAATTCCATTATCAACTAAAAAAGTTACTAGAACACCATTTAATGTCCAGCAGGCAAAACACACTGTAAATGCCAATGTGTTCAAAAATAAAATTTTGTGTGATTGCGATAGTGAGTTTGAATTTTTCATAGTACTTATATTTTTATGTAAAAATAAGTACTATAACTTAGTTAAAACCTGCTAAAACGCAGTTTTTGAAAAATAATTACGTATTTATACGTATTTTTTTAAATCAATGAATACTCAGCTGCTTTATTTGAAAGTTCCATTAAGTTTTTCACTTTCAGTTTTTTCATTAAGTTGAAACGGTGTACCTCGGCAGTTCGTTTGCTGATGTCTAAAGCTTCGGCGATTTCTTTGTTTCCTTTTCCAGATAATAAAAGAGTAAGTATTTCTTTTTCTCTTTTGGTAATCATCATTTCTTCGCCTAAAGTTTGTTTAGGTTCTAATGATGCCGAAGAACTAGTTAATTGACCAATTAAAATAGAAGAAATGTCACCGCTGAAATATTTTCCACCGCCAGAAACACTATGAAGTGCTTTTAAGAATTCTTCTTTGCTTGAGCCTTTTAGTAAATAGCCGTCGGCTCCCGCTTTTATAGATTTCAACACATATTCTTCGGATTCGTGCATCGAAAGCATAATGATTTTTACGTTGTTATTCTCGCTTCTAAGTTTTTCTACTACCTCAATGCCCGTTAAGTTAGGCATACGAATATCTACTATAAGTAAGTCAGGCTTTGTCGCAGCAACTACTTCTAGCGCATCTGCACCATCTATTGCTTCACCTACAACCTCAATGTTTGCTTCGTTTTCCAGTAAAGATTTGATTCCGTCTCTAACAAAAACATGGTCATCTGCCAGTACTACACGAATGTTATTACTCATAGTTTACTTAATTTTGATTCTCGATTTTTACGTATATTCATCTAAAAAGAAGATGCTAATATACGTACTTTTTTTAAAAGTAAATTCCAATATTAAAATTTCTAATGTTGAAAATTCCAAATTCCAATTGCTGATGGACTCAACTTTGTCGAAGTTAGTTCCTTCCAGTTTGTCATTCTGAGGCACGAAGAATCTTCGTAAGTAGCTCTACAAAGATTGTCGATTTAGATTTTGGAGTTTCTCGCGAAGATTGCTTCGCCAATTCGCTGTCGCTTGTGTCTTCGTTCCTCAGAATGATAAAAATGGTGTTATTTATTATAATATTGCGTTCAATTGCCTCCAGCTTTAGCTGGAGGTTTTTAGAGATAAAGTAGAAGGCTTTAGCCAAATGTGTAAGTTTGGCTAAAGCCTTTTCAGGACTTATTTATGTTCCTCCAGCTAAAGCTGTAGGCAATTGATTTTTATGATATCTGAATAAATAAAAACATCTTCTGAAAACGACTGCCCGCGAGAGGGATAGGAGCAATCCGCCGCGGCGGAGCGGATAGCCCGACAGCAACCCGATAAAAAGGGGTATACGCAAAGAAAATTACCCTTTTTATCGGGATGGTGGCTCGCCCTTATTTTAATTAGACAATGTGCCAATTTGATAATTAGATAATTATTATCGGTTGCTCAAATAATTTTCTAATTGTCAAATTATCTCAATTATCTCATTTTAAAATCGGAATGTTGAATGTAATCCTCGTACCTTCGCCAGGAATGGAGTTCATGAAAACGCGGCCGTTGATGTATTGGATTCTTTCTTTCATAAATAAAAGTCCCATTCCGGATTCGCTGTTTCGTTTTTTGTCGACAGAATTAACGTCGAAACCTTTGCCATTGTCGTCTACTATAATACTTAACAATGTTTCACTGTGCGAAAGCTGTACAATAATATGCGACGATTCGGCATATTTTATGGCGTTGTTAATCGCTTCTTGTGTAAGGCGGTAAATGTTGATTTCGATTAACGAATCTAAACGCTGGTCAAAATCGGTTTTGTTGTAGAAAAGGATTTCTTTTCCTGTAAGTTTTGAAAGTTCTTGTGTTAGTTTTGATAAAGACGAAACGATTCCGTGATCGCTCAATTCTGGAGGCATCAGGTTGAAAGTTGCCGTTCGGACGCCCTTGATAATATCCAAAGAAAGTTTCTTCAAATACTCAATTTTTTGTTCTGATTTTTCTCTGTCGTCGAGATTGATGCTTTCCAAACTGAATTTTAAACCCGTTAACATCTGTCCGATTCCGTCATGAATTTCTTTAGCGATTCGGTTTTGTTCGTTTTCCTGATTTTCAACAATTTTACTGGAAATGATCTTTTGCTGATTGATTTTTTCTGTTGTATTTTCAAGATTCAAACGCTCGACTTCGCGCTGTGCTTTTTTACGTTCGGTGATGTTGAAACAAACAATTAAAAGTTCCAGTTCGTCTTTTTTGATCATAACGGGAACCATCGATAAATCGAGCCAGATTTCCTTTTCGTCTTTGTTGATAATTTTAACTTCGCCTTGCCAGCCGCTTCTTTGTTTTTCGAAAATTAAGCGATCAAAATTCACCTGCTCTTTTTCGTCTTCGGTTAAGACTTCTGAGAATTTTTTGTTGGATGAAAACTTGGTGTAATTAAGCAGTTTTGCAAATTTTTCTCCAATATGAATGATGGAACCGTCTGGCGAAATTCGGCAATACAGCAACGTATTTTCCATCGCATAATTGAGCGATTTCAGCTCTTTTACCGAGTTTTCTTTGATTTCGCTGATGATTTCGGTGTCGTATGCCAGTTTTAAAGCTTTCTTTTCAGAAGATAAAAGCTGGGCAATTAATCTTTCGATTTTTTTGTTGGTTGGTTTGAATATGAAGAAGAATTCTAAAAGCAGAACCAGCAATGTAAATCCGAAAATCCAATATTCGATTCGGCGCTGTTCGGTTACTTTTTCGTGTGCTTCGAGATCGTATTGCGTTACGATCTGGTTCATTTTAGAAAGAAAAAGGCCTTCGTTTTCTAAAATGGTCTGAACCAATTTTTGATTTTCAGCAACTGATTTTTTCTGTTGTAAATTCAGTAGAAAAGAATCCGTTGTTTGTGCTATTTTATTGAAAATAGGATTGATTTCCAGATAGAGTTTGTTGAGGGTTTCGCTTTTTTCTTTCGGAAAAGCAAGGCTGTCATTTCCATTTTCCAATGCATTTTGATTCTTTTTCCACAGTTCTAAAACCTCTTTTAAATGGGAAGCTTTTTTGGCTGTAGCCGAATCGGAAACGTAATGTAAAATGAGAACTTCTTTGACAATTTTCTGGCTGAGCATTCTTTGCTTTCCAGAAAAGTTAATGATTTTAGAATCGCTTAATTGTTGATTCAAGTTGTACTGAACCAGAAACTGACTGATAATTATAGTTAAGGCAATAGTAAGAAGCGCAAAAAAATACAGTCGTCGTAAATTTTTGAAAGTGATTTTTTCTGCAGCTTCCTGATTGCTTTTCTTCATATCTTTTTACAATCCTAAAGAAGCTTTTATAAGGTTTAAATTCTCTTCAGAATAATTGATTTTAAGGGCTTCGGCATGTCCTTTGTCCGACATTTTATCCCAAGTTTTCTTGATGATGTTTTTTAGTTTTTCTTCATCATGTTTTTGAACGAAAGGTTCTAAGTAATAATCTAAAAACACGAGACATATTACATCTTCAAGCAATTGGGTTTCGGCGTCTTTTTTAAGTAGTTTTTTTTCGATTAAAAAAGAAACGCGATCTATAAAGGTCTGATCGTAACCTGCTTTTTCTAAAATTTCGGCTGTAGTTTTGGCATGGAATTTTTTCAGTTCTTCTCTCCATTTTAAATAACCAACACGATCCATCGGGTAGGATTCGCGCGCCACTTTCCATCTGCAAATGTGCTGCGCTTTTGAAGCAATCTGAACTTCTTCTGAGGCATTGGGTTCAAACTGCATCAGTTTTTCGTACATCCTGTTGGAATATAGCAATTCTTTAGGATATTCCTGATTTTGATCAATTTCGATGTTCGGATCTTGAGCGTTTTCAGCATCAATCCATTCGCTTGCTTTTTGGAAAGGTGTTGTCATTTTTTGGTTTAGTAATAGATTTCAAAGATACGGAATTATGATTTTTTTTCTGCCACGAATTCACGAATGATTTTTTTTGCCAGAGATTAAATTTTTTCGCCACCAATTCACGAATTAATACGAATTAGATTAGTGAAATTAATGACACAAATTAAACACAAAGATTCGTGAATTCGTGGCGAAAAAAAATCCTTTCAATCTGTATAATCTGTGGCATATAAATTAATCCACAAAGCCTACGAAAACTTCGTCTTCTACAATTTTTACAGGATATGTTGCAATTCGATAATCGTCGCCGTTTAGGTTGGAACCGTCAACAAGAGAAAAAGTCTTTTTATGCATTGGGCAGGCAATTTTCGGAATATCGTCTGTTGAGCCAGTCATTCCTCTGGAAAGTACCATTTCCATTTTGTGCGGACATGCATTTTGGCAAGCATACCAAGCGTTGCGACGCGCGAAATTGAAAATTGCGATTTGCTTGTTTTTGTATTTGATACATCCGCCGCGATTGGTTGGAAAATCTTCAATTTTGCCCGCTTTGAACCAAATTGTCGCATCGCTCGCGTGTACAGTTTCGTATTGATTTAAGATTTCTTCCATGATGCTTTTTGTTTTATTTCCTGTTTCTTAGCCCTCTTTTTACAATCATGAGAGTTATGATGGCGCAGTAAAAAAGAGGGTAAGAAGGACAGCAAACGTTTAATTTATTTTTTTTCTTTTTTTTTTTGAGCTGATATTTTGCCACAAAGACGCTAAGGCGCTAAGTTTTTTATTTCTATTCTTTATTTTTTAGTCGCGCAAAGTCGCAAAGTCGCAAAGTTTTTTTTTCTTTTTTTGGAGCTGATTTTTTAAACACATAGACATAGATTTAACTAGTTTGAAAAAAGAATTGTCAAAAGAAAATCATTTAAATGGAAAGTGAAATGTCTTTTTGGGTTCGCAAAATCTATGTCTCTTTGTGGTTATTATTTTATTTATGACCAAGCTTTTGGCGCCTTTTGATCTCTTAATGGAACAAAAGCAATGTTGTCGTCTTTTTCGTCTGAGTTCACAAAATGATTGAAACGTTTCAATAATCTTGGTTTTTCTAACACTTGTTTCCATTCGCATTCGAAAGTATTTACCAAAGTCTCCATTTCAGCTTCTAATGTTTCACAGATTCCTAAACTGTCTTCGATAATTACTTGTTTTAAATACTCTAAACCGCCGTCTAGTTTTTCTAACCAAGTTGAAGTACGAATCAGCGGACCAGCCGTGCGGATGTAATACATTAAGAAACGGTCCATATATTTGATTACAGTTTCTTTGTCAATTTTTTCGGCTAATAAAACAGCGTGTTTTGGATTGGCTCCGCCATTTCCGCAGATGTATAAATTCCATCCGCCTTCAACAGCGATTAACCCGAAATCTTTTCCTCGGGCTTCGGCGCATTCGCGAATGCAGGCAGAAACGCCACCTTTTAATTTATGTGGAGAACGGATTCCTTTGTAACGATTTTCTAGTTCGATGGCAAATCCGGCGCTGTCGTCCATTCCGTAGCGGCACCATGCATTTCCAACACAGCTTTTTACGGCGCGAAGTGATTTTCCGTAAGCGTGACCGCTTTCAAAACCATTTTCGATTAATATTTTCCAGATTTTTGGCAAGTCACTTAAATGCGCTCCGAATAAATCGACTCTTTGTGCTCCAGTGATTTTAGTGTATAAATCAAATTGTTTAGCCACTTCACCAATTACGATTAATTTTTCGGCAGTAATTTCTCCTCCGGCAACTCTTGGAACAACAGAATAGGTTCCGTTTCGTTGAATATTGGCTAAAAATCTGTCGTTTGTATCTTGAGTCGTTACGTGTTTGTTGGCTGTATCATTATAAATACTAGAGAAAATAGAAGCAACAACTGGTTTGCAGATTTCGCAACCATCGCCTTTTCCGTGATGATCTAGAACATCGTAGAAATTCTCGTATTTGTTGATTTTAACCAAATCGAATAATTCCTGACGTGTGTAGCTGAAATGCTCGCAAATAACTTCTTTTACTTCTTTTCCTAATGATTTCTGAGCTGCTTTCACCAAGTCTGAAACCATTGGTTTACAGCCTCCACATCCTGAAGTTGCTTTTGTAGCTTTTACAACATCTGAAAAAGTGGCACAGCTTTCGTCTAAAATTTTACAGCAAATTGAGCCTTTAGTAACATTTTCGCAAGAACAGATTACAGCTGTATCTGGCAAATCCATTACACTTCCCATTGAAGAACCTTCAGAACCGTCGCGTGAACCTAAAATCAAATCTTCTGGATTTTTAGGCAATGCCATTTCGTTAATGTAAATCTGAAATAATGAATTGTAATCGCTAGAATCTCCGACTAAAATTCCGCCCAACAATTTTTTAGAATCTTTGGTAACATTGATTCTTTTGTAAACACCACTTAATTTATTTTCATAAATAATAGCAGTAACGTCGTTATTTTCAATGAAAGGATCACCAAAACTTGCCACTTCAACACCAATTAATTTTAATTGTGTAGACATATCAATGGTTTCTCTCATGGTTTTATCACCATTTAAGATTTGCTCTGCGGCGACATCAGCCATTTCGTAACCAGGAGCAACCAGTCCGTAAATATTATGATTATAAAGAGCCGCTTCACCAATTGCAAAAATCGCTGGATCTGAAGTCTGCATTTGATTGTTAACCACAATTCCGCCTCTTACGCCAACTTCCAATCCTGAAACTCTTGCTAGTTCGTCGCGAGGTTTAATTCCAGCAGAAATTACTAGCATATCGACTTTTAACAATTCGTCGTTAGCGAACATCATTCCGGTTATGCATTCTTTCCCGTCGATATATTGCGTTGCTTTATTAAGATGAATTCCAATGTTTAATTCTTCTATTTTTGATTGAAGCATATCACTTGCACCTTGATCCAGTTGTCTTGGCATCAAACGCGGAGCAAATTCCACCACATGCGGATTCAATCCTAAATCTCTAACAGCTTTTGCTGCTTCTAAACCTAATAGGCCGCCTCCTAAAACTGCCGCTTCTGTAGCGCCTTTTTGTTTTATCTTTTTGGCGTAAGCCATAATTGCATCCAGATCTTCGATGGTTCTGTATACAAAAACACCTTCTTTTTCTACACCATCAATTGGCGGTACAAAAGCAGAAGAACCTGTTGCTAAAACTAAGTAGTCGTACGTATGTGTTTTTCCTAGATGCGTATGAATTGTTTTTGCATCACGATTAATATCTGTAATTAATTCAGATGTATTGAGAGTAATATTATTTTCTAAGTACCATTCAGTTGTTGATAGTGATAAATCATCAGCTGTTTTTCCTCCAAAGTATTCGCTTAAGTGTACACGATCGTAAGCGCGTCTAGGTTCTTCTCCAAATACTGTCACTTGATACTTTTCTTGTCCTGATTTTGCAACAAACTTTTCGCAAAATTTATAACCAACCATGCCGTTTCCAACTACTATTACTCTAATCATGATTTCTTTAATTAAGTATTACTACGCAAATATAAGTATTTATACTTATAAAAATACGTAAATATTTTATTTTTTAAGTACAGTATATATTTTGATTACTACGTATTTTGGCTTAATCTTTTACGTAGTGCGGGTTTTGAGTGATTTTGCAGTTACTTAGTTTTTTTAAATTTGAAAACATTCTAAATAAGCATTTCAAAAAAATGTCGTAAATTCATAGGAATTTTATAGGTGTTTTGAAAAAAGGAACATTTTTAAACTGAGATCTCATGAAAAAAATACTTTCAATATTGTTGTTTTCATTTTTAATGATAGGCTGTAAAACGACAGCAAATAAAGAAGCTGCAGGAGCTGCCGGAACCACTTCAACAATTTCTACAGAAGAAGATTTAAAATATTATTTTAAAGGAACTGGAAATGAACCGTTTTGGGGAGTCAAAATAGGGAATGAGGAAATTGTTTTTACGTCGTTAATACCTGGTAAAGAAAAAATAACTTTTCCTGCTGTTGATGCAATTAGGGCAATGGATGCTAATGTAAAAATGTATAAAGTAAGTAACGAAAACACTTCGGCAACGATTACAATTCAGCAGGTGGATTGTCAAGACTCGATGTCTGGCGCGATTTCTCCTTATAGTGTAAAAGTTGAAATTAAGAATAATTCAGAATTAGAAACGAAGAAACTTAGTGGTTGCGGAAAATATCTTACCGATTATCGTTTACATGATATTTGGGTTTTAGAAGAATTGAATGGCTATAAAGTTTTTGCAACAGATTTTCAGAAAGAAATGCCAAGAATCGAAATTAATTCGTCAGAAAATAGATTTTCTGGTTTTGGCGGATGCAATGCGATTAGTGGACAAATCTTTTATGAAAAGGATTTACTGCGATTTACAAAAGTGATTTCGACCTTAATGGCGTGTCCACAAGGAAATAAAGAAGGGGAGTTTTTGAAAGCTTTGCAAAGCACAACAACCTATTCTATTGGAAATAATCAATTGACTTTGTCCAATCCTTCTGCGAAATTGGCTGTTTTTAAGAAAGTGGATTAAAATTATTTTTCTCCCGCAGATTTAGCTGATTTTGGAGATTTTTTTCTGCCACAGATTTCACAGATTAAATGGATTTTTATCTGCTATATCTGCAAAATCTGCGAGAGATTTTTCGCGTAGTTTTGTCAATTTCGACGAAGGAGAAATCTTCGCGAGAAACTCTACAAAGATTGTATTTTCGATGCGGAGCTACTTGCGGAGATTTCTCCTTCGTTGAAATGACAATATTGTGTGAAATTCGTTAGACTAACATTGTTTCTATCACTCAAACAATTCCTTCGGTTCGTCATTTTCTTCTTCATCGCCTTCAATAAAATCCAATTCCAAAGCTTTTACGCTTTGAACCGCATTTCCGGCAATACCGCGAATCGAACCGTACATTCCTAAAGTATTATGAACCACTTTTTCGATTTGTTTTTCGCGCTGTTTCCAGATTCGCTGCATCGCTCTTTTCTCAGAATCAAGATCGCTTTGCATTTGGGTGAAACCTTCTACGATTCCTTCAATCTGCAAACGGAATTCGTTGCTGGTTAAGAAATCATATAACATCGACATTTTATCGCCTTTGTTTTCCTGCGCCTGAACCGCCTGATTAATTTGAATAAGTGATTGACGTAAAACAGCGCTCAAGCCCTTAAATTCTTCATAAGTACAAATCCATATTCCGTCGCGCATTCCCATTCGATCCATTCCAGAAGGCATAACTTCGGTCACTAAAACTCCGATATTGGCTCTTTTAGTTCTAATATCATTTTTGAATTTCTCAATCCATGAAGGCTGAAAGGCTTTTGTTCTTTTACTTTCATAATAAATCGATCCGCAATTTTGGTGTTCGCGAGTATTTACAATTTGAAGACAATCGGCACCATTTGCACCTTTTTTAATTTCATCTATACTGTCAAGCGGGAAGTTGTTTGCCAGCCATTCTTCGATTGCCAATTCCATTACTTCGCCTTGCAATTGCATCGAACCTTGTTCCTGTTTGCGTTTCATTTCTTCGGTCAGCTTTTTTTGTTCTTCAAGCTGTTTTTGAAGTTCTTTAAATTTCAGTTCGTTTTTATCGTCTTCCTGCTTTCTAATTTTTTCGCGTTCCAAAGCCAATTGCGCATTCAATTGTTTTTCGGCTTCGGCTTGAATCGCCTCTTTCATTTCCAGTTTTTCGCGTTGTAATTTCGCGATTTCACCTTCCATTTTATTCAATTCTCTAATTTTTTCCGATTTTTCAGAGAGTTCTTTTTCCATCAAAAGCAGACGGTCTTTGTTTTCTTCTTCAAGTTTGGCTTTTAATTTTTCGCCAATTTCTTTTTCAGCTGTCTTTTTTTCGCGCTCCAAACGTTCAGCAAAAAGTTCGTTTTCTTGCTTTTTCTTCGCTTCAAATTCCAGTTTGGCTTTTTCCAATTGTTCGTTTTTAAGTTCTAATTCCTTATTTTGAACATTAGCCTTTTGTTGAAATTCTTTACGGATGCTGTCTTCCAACTGATGCTTTAAAACATCATTAACATCGATAGGAGTTCCGCAGTTTGGACACTGAATTGAAGATTGCTCAGCCATTTTTTATTAAATTGTATTATTGTAGCATTATAATTTGCTAAGGTATTTAAAAGTTCTGTTTTTATGATGTGGATTTCTGTACTAAATTGTAACGAAATTTTTGTATAGCCACGAATTCACGAATTATTTAAATGCTTTGCGCATAGATTTTAAAAAATAAATTCGTGAATTCGTGGCTATTTTTTCACTAATAAAAACTCAACCGCAGATTGCGTAATTTCAGAATGATCGTCTTTTGAAGTTATTAGAGAAACATTCGTAAATAAATTAACCTTTTTCAATTCGATAAATCCAATTTCTGAATCGGGATTGTTATTGGCAATGTTTGATGGGACAATCGAAATTCCTAATCCATTTTTGACCAATTGTACGATTGAATTAATATTATTGGCTTCGTGAATAATCTTTGGCGTAAAGCCATAAAATGCACAAAGTTCCAGTAAAACTTCGTGATAATGCGGAGCGTAATCTTTATTAAAAAAAACGAACGTTTCGTCTTTCAGTTTTAAAATCTCATTTTCTGATTGTATTGAAACCGAATTCGTATTGTAGACCAAAGAAAATCCATCCTTAAACCATAAATGCGATTTTATTTTTGGTGAATGAATGGGCGATCGTATAATTCCCATTTCGATTTTGCCTTGTTCGAGGGCGTCAATTTGTTTGGTTGTTGAAATCTCGAAAAGCTTGAAATTTACGTATGGAAATTGTGCTTTCAAATGTTTTATCAAATCTGAAATTACAGACGAATAAATCGAACTGATATAAGCGATTCTAAATTCGCCTGAGACGTTTTCTGCAATCTTTTTGGTTTTAGCAGCAATATGTTCCAAGTTTTGGAAGATCCCTTTTACTTCTTTTTCGAAATATTTTCCAGCTTCGGTGAGTTCTACTTTTTTATTGTTTCTGATGAAAAGCTTTGCCTGAAGCTCGTCTTCCAATTCGGCTATTTGACGGCTTAGTGGTGGTTGCGAAATAAAGAGTTTTTCTGATGCTTTGGTAAAGTTCAGTTCTTCGGCAACAGCCAGAAAATATTTTAGATGACGTAATTCCATGATACTTTAAAAGTATTATTAATTGATAAAAATAGTATTTTTAAAGTATATATTGAATTTTTAGTTTTGGAAAAAGAAAAATAAGTCTCTCGCAGTCCCGATAGCTATCGGGAGTAGATACAGCAGATTATTAGTTTTGATAAAATCATTTAACTACAATTTCCAATCTATAATAGCACAAAGATTCGCTCGATCTGCTCCCGATAGCTATCGGGACTGCGGGAGAAAAAATTTTAGCCACAGCTTACACAGATTTACACAGATTTTTAATCTTTTTAATTCTTTAATCTGTGGCAAATATTAAAAACAAATCATATGAAAAAATCAACTATTGAAGAAATCAGAGAGCGTTTTGACAATGATGTCGAACGTTTTGCAAATTTGGAAACGGGACAGGTTGCGACAATCGACGCGACAGTTTCTTTAGAATTAATAACGGAAGCCTGCAAAAGAATTGTTCCAAAGGCTGAAAATGTTTTGGATATTGGCTGTGGCGCTGGGAATTATACTTTAAAAATGCTTTCGAAAGTCCCGAATTTGAATTGTGTTTTGGTAGATTTAAGTAAGCCGATGTTGGATAAAGCTTTAGAAAGAGTTTCGGCTGAAACTTCGGGAAAGGTAGAAGTGAAGCAGGGTGATATTCGTGAAGTTGATTTGCCGGAAAATCATTTCGATTTTATTTTGGCGGGTGCGGTTTTGCATCATTTGAGAGATGATAACGATTGGGAAACCACTTTTGAAAAATTGTTTAAATTATTGAAACCAGGAGGTTGCTTAATGATTTCGGATTTGATTACGCAAGACACCGATTTATTGAATGAATATACTTGGCAGCGTTATGGCGATTATTTAGAAGGAATCGGCGGAGCCGAATATCGTCAAAAAGTGTTGGATTATATTGAAAAAGAAGATTCACCAAGATCGATGAATTACCAATTGGATTTGATGAAAAAAGTTGGTTTTTCTAAAGTCGAAATTTTACACAAGAATATGTGTTTCGGTGCTTTTGGCGGAATTAAGTAGTTTTATTCGCCACGAATTCACGAATTATTTTAAATGCTTTGCGCACAGATTTTAAAAAATAAAATTCGTGAATTGCTTCGCCTGTTCGCTATCGCTCGGGTCGTGGCGGAAAAACTTATAAAATCTGTGCCGTTTTGTAAACCTGAATTGGGCTTGAAACTAAGTTTTCTGTTTTTTGAATGAATTCCTTTAAATAGGATTGCTCGTTATGTAAATCCAAACCAGGCTGATCTCTCCATTCTTCCCAAAGAATAAAAACATTTTCGGAAGTATGCAAATCGTAACGAATACAAGCCGCTTCTTTTCTGGTTTCGGTAACCAAATGGTTTAACAGATTTTGAACTTCAATTAAGTTCTCAGGTTTGCTTTTTAAGATGGCAGTAATTGAAATCATAATTATAAGTTTTTAAAGGTTTCTTCTAGATGTTTGGTATAATTCTCTTTAAAGATAACGATATTTTCTGGTGTAGCGCCTTTTTCGACATCATGAAAATGAAATCCGTTTATGCGCTCCATTCCAGTGAATTTGTTCATTTTATGAAAACCAAACATTACGCCATCGTCTACAGAAGTTTCGTTGAAGAATTCTCCTGGAAGTGTAAAAGCTGTTGCAGGCGCATTCCAGCTTGTAGTCAACATGTATTTGCGTCCGTGTAAAAGTCCGCCGGTTCCGTAATTGATGTCTGGATTTACGCGGCTTCTTCCGTCGCTTTTGTAGATTCCGTTGTTGTGGCCTTGTGTGAAAACGTCATCGATGTATTTTTTGAAAAGATTTGGAATCTGAAACCACCAAACAGGTGTATGGTAGATAATTAAATCTGCCCAAACGAATTTTTCTACCTCTTTTTGAAGATCGATTTCGTCTTCAACGTGTGTTGTTTTTATTTCGTAATTGTTGTTTTTTGAAAGGAATTCTACTGTCCAATCCTGAACGGTTTTATTGAATTTTCCTCCTGAATGGGCAAATTTCTGCCCGCCGTTTATTATAAATATCTTTTTCATTTTTAACTGTTACTTGTTTTGAAAACGGATGTGTGAGGGATAGAAGTGGAAATCTCCCGATTTAGAAAAACAAGGCTTTTTAGCCGTAGTTTTTGTTATCGGGAATGCAACGGATAGCCCGACCCGCTTTTTCTGCGGGACACACCCAAATTATTTTAATTGTTTAGATTTGTTTTTAACACATAGAAACATAGATTTTTTTCTTTCTGGAAAAGGAAGTAGAAAGAAACTAGTTTCTAACACATAGGCATAACTATGTGAATTGATGCAAGTGAAACGCCTTAAGCGCAAAGCAAAACTATGTTTCTATGTGTTTAAAATATTATGTATAAAGTATTATTTAACTTTAGAAATTGCCTGATTGATGAAATCTAATTCTGAAGCAGAAAGATCAAAATTCATGGCGCCTGCGTTTGAAATGGCTTGTTCTGCATTTCTAGCTCCGGCTAAAACAATTGAAATTCCTTTTTGCAAAGTCGTCCAGCGAAGGACCAATTGCGAAATTGAAATGTGTTTATCGTTTGCTAAAGAGCTTAATTCTTCGATTAAAGTTTTTACTTGTTGTAAATCGAATTTTCCGAAATAGCCGTTTCGGTGGTCGTTTTCTTTTAGTTTGCTGTCGGTGAAATATTTCCCTGTTAATAAACCTCTTTCCATCGGACTGTAAGCAATGATTCCGATGTTTTCTGCAACTGTAAACGGAATTAAATCGGCTTCGATTGAGCGGTTTAACATGCTGTATGCTACTTGGTTTGAAGCAATCTGAACTGTTTTTTGTGCTTCTTTAATTTGATGGATATTGTAATTGCTTACTCCAAAAGCTTTGATTTTTCCTTGCTGAATTAGTTTTTCAACAGCTTCCATAGTTTCAGAAATTGGCGTTGTAACGTCTGGCCAGTGAATTTGCAATAAGTCAATATAATCGGTTTGAAGGCGTTTTAAGCTGTCTTCGATTTCTTTGATTACGTTTTCTTTTGATGAATATTTGTAAATCGGCACTTTTTTACCGTTGTCGTCAGCGTCGAAAAAGAAATCGCCTTTTCCGTTGTTGCTTCCGTCCCAAACTAAACCGAATTTAGTCAATAGCTGCACTTTAGAACGATCTACACTTTTTATGGCTTCGCCAATCATTTCTTCGCTTAAACCAAATCCGTAAAAAGGAGCAGTATCAATTGTAGTAACGCCATTATCAATTGAAGCTTGAATCGAGTCGATTGAATCTTTCTTTTCTGTTCCGCCCCACATGGTGCCGCCAATGGCAAATGCGCCGTATGTGATTGCTGATAATTCTAGTTCTGAGTTGCCTAATTTTCTATATTCCATGATTGTGATTTTTTCTGTTTAAAATTGATGAGGCAAAATTATACTGTTTTTACGAGTTGTATTTGGTATATATTTGTCTTTTTTAGGTATATTTGCATCTTCAAATAATTTTGACAATGAAAAAAGAAAATTTATATGAGCCTTTTACGGTTTCGTTTGAAACGCTGGATGAATATCCAGATGTGGGAGATCGTCATAATTTCTTTGAACTGGTTTATATTTTGGAAGGCACTGGTTCTCAATGTATCAATAAAAATATTTTTACATATGATCCAGGTCATTTGTTTTTATTGACGCCTGAAGATTGCCATAATTTTACGATTGAAACGAAAACGAAATTTTTCTTTTTACGATTCAATGATATTTATTTGAAAAACTCGAGTCTGCAGAATGAAAATATTCAGCGATTGGAATATATTCTTCAAAATGCGAATCATCAGCCTGGGTGTATTTTAAAAAATGATCCTGATAAATGTCTGGTAAAAGTGATGATTGAAGCGATTTGCCGTGAACATCAGGATAAAGATGTTTACAATCAGGAATTGATTCAGCAGTTGGTGAATACGCTGATTATTATTGTGGCGCGAAATATTGCGAAATATCTTCCGGAGCAGGTTTCTATTAGTACGGAAGCTAAAGCGATGGATATTCTTCAGTATATTCAGAACAATATTTATTATCCTGAAAAGATTAAAGCGGAGTCGATTAGTGATTATTTCGGAATTTCGAATACATATTTAGGTCGTTATTTTAAGAAACATGCGAGCGAAACGATGCAGCAGTATATCAGTAATTATAAAACAAAACTGATTGAGCACAGATTGCAATTCAGTGATAAGCGCATTAATGAAATTGCGTATGAATTTGGTTTTACGGATGAAAGTCATTTTAATAAATTCTTTAGAAAACAAAAGGGGTATAGTCCATCTGAGTTTAGAAAAACGATTCGATTGAGTGCTTAGTTTTTTGTTGGCCACGAATTGCACGAATTTCACTAATTTTTTTTGCCACTGATTAAAAGGATTATACAGGATTTTTTGTGACTTGATAATTTTTGCTCTCGCAGATTTAGCAGATTAAACAGATTTTTTTAGAATAAATCCGCGCAATCTGCTAAATCTGCGAGAGAAATAAAAAATAAAATCCGTGTAAATCTGCGTTTTCGCGAAAGCGAATCCGTTTTATCTACGTATTTTAATTTTCTTTCCCAACAATAAAATCAAAGTGTTCGGTTTTGCCGGTTTTGAGATTGTTGATTTCGTTTTGAATTAATTCTTCTAGAGAATCGGCGACAATATCTCGTGACCAAGATTCATTTTGTAGTTCTATTATTTGGCCAAATTTTCCTTTTGAGGCGGGATCGGTATCAAAAACCAAATAATCGCCATTTCTGCCAGTAGCAAACGGAATCCATTTTGGATTGGCGTAGTTGTCTGTGTTGATTTTTTCGAAGTCTATTTCTTGTTCTGGCAAATCGTCTTCGTCAAATTGTAAATCTTGTATTGAATTCCATTCTTCTTGAATATCTTCAAACGGAATTAAATCATAACTCCAATTGTTTACTCCAAATTGAAAAACGGCGGTTACAGCATCGTAATCGACATTTTGAACTTTATAAAAATTTAATAGAGCAGGAGGGATGGTTATTTCGTCTTCTATAACAGAATGATTTTTTATGTCTTCTTCTGAAATTCCTTCTGTAAGATTGTAGTAGTCGTTGTTTGTAGAAACAATTTTATTGATTTCTGCAATCCATTCCTGCCATAAAGGTTCGAATAGTTTAAATTCCGGATCAAGATTTGCTTTTGCCTTTTGGATTTTTTCTTCTTCTTCGCGGGCAGAAATACTTAAGCTGGTTATTTTTCCATCTTCTTTGTCAAACCAAACGCTGATTCCATTTAGGATAAAAGCACCGCTTCTGTCGCCTTTAAAGAGTTTGATAAGCTGATTTTTATTGTTTTCGTAATACCGAAACAATTCTTCTCCGTCGAAAATAAATTCTCCAGAAAAAATGCTTTTAGCACAATAATCATATTCTCTAACTTCAAACTCAATTGCAAGACTTTCTACGTGGTTTCCTTCTTTAGAAAATGCCATTATACCTTGATTGTCCCAAGTGTAAACGTGATTATACTTTTTTTGAATGTGTCTAGAATCTCCTAAAGCTTGTTTTAAAACTGTTATATCAATTGGGAATTCGATGTTTATGCTGTTAATCTGAAAGCCGGTTTTGGATAATTCAATTTTTGTCATTGCTGCTTTTTTGAGGAGTTTAAACTAGATGATTTTCTTAATTACACGTAGATTATGTGTGTGTTTATTCAGTTCAGGATTATAAATGCCAGAGTGATCCAAACGGTCAATACGGACCTTTCCGCTTGCATGGATAATGTAGTTGTTTTCCATAATGATCCCGACGTGAATGATGTTTCCTTCGGCATTATCAAAAAAAGCTAAATCGCCTGGTTCACATTCTTCGATAAAACTTAACGGTTCGCCTTCAAGTGCTTGTTGCGATGCGTCTCTATGAATTTTATAGCCATTTAATTTGTAAACCATTTGAGTAAAACCAGAACAATCAATTCCGAAAGGCGTTTTTCCGCCCCACAAATAGGGTGCGTTTAGGTACATAAAGGCAGTTTTGATAAGCGCACTTTTAGGTTTTATGCCACTGGTTTTAGTTCCTTCAAAATCAAAATTAGAAGTGTTGATTTCGTTATTGTTTAGAAAAGATAACGAAGCCCCCAACGGAATTGGAAGCAAAAGATTATTTGGAGCGGTGATGTAATCAATTAAGTCGGCATTTAAGATTATGGCCTCTTTGCTCAACTGATCAAACTGCTCTTTTGAAATGACCTGATATTGCTTAGAATCGACCCAGCCTTCGTAGTCGTCAAACTGAATCCGAATTTTAGCCCATTGATTATGGCGTTCTAAAATTTCGATGTGTTCGCCAAACAAAAGCTGTGTAACGATTTCACTTCTGTCACTAGCTTCAGCTCGAACGGGTACTATGGCAAGATTGCAGATTCCGAACATGTATGGAAATTTATAAGTTGAAAATCAGGAGTCATTTATTGATAACTCCTGATTTTTATTGATATTGTTTTAAGCTCTTTCGATAACAATTGCTGATGCTCCGCCGCCACCGTTGCAAATTGCAGCAGCTCCAGTTTTTGCATTGTTTTGTTCTAAAACGTTTAGCAAAGTTACAATGATACGCGCTCCAGAAGCTCCAAGAGGATGTCCAAGAGAAACAGCACCGCCGTTTACGTTTACTTTGTCGTTATCCAAATTTAAGATTTTTGCATTAGCTAATCCTACAACAGAAAATGCTTCGTTGAATTCGAAATAATCCACATCTGAAATTGAAATTCCAGCTTTATTCAAAGCTTTTGGCAATGCTTTTGCAGGACTTGTAGTAAACCATTTTGGTTCTTGCGCAGCGTCTGCATAGCCTTTTATGTACGCTAAAGGTTTTAATCCTAAAGCATTTGCTTTTTCTTCAGACATTAAAACTAAAGCTGCAGCTCCGTCGTTGATTGTAGAAGCGTTAGCAGCAGTAACAGTTCCGTCTTTAGTGAAAACTGGAGCTAAAGAAGGAATTTTATCTAATTTCACATTAGTATATTCTTCGTCTTTTGAGAAGATAACTGGTTCACCGCGTCTTTGAGGAACTTCAACTGGAACCACCTCGTTATCGAACTTTCCAGCGTCCCAAGCTTTTGCACTTCTTTCGTAAGATTGAATTGCGAAAGCATCTTGTTCTTCACGGCTAATGTTATATTCAGTTGCACATAAATCAGCGCAAACTCCCATTGCGTTGTTATCGTAAGCATCTGTCAAACCATCTTTCTGCATTCCGTCCAACATTGTAGCTGGACCAAATTTGTTTCCAGCACGCATTTGCACGTAGTGTGGAATCAAACTCATGCTTTCCATTCCGCCTGCAACTACAATTTCAGCATCTCCGCACGCAATTGCCTGAGCGGCGAACATTACAGCTTTCATTCCAGAAGCACAAACTTTGTTTACAGTTGTAGCAGCAACTTCTTCAGACAAACCAGCGAATAATGCTGCCTGACGCGCTGGAGCTTGTCCAACACCCGCCTGAATTACATTGCCCATAAAAACTTCATCCACAAGTTTTGGGTCAAGATTGATTTTTGAAAGGGCTCCTTTTATGGCAGCAGCGCCTAATTTTGGTGCAGGTACAGTAGATAACCCGCCCATGAAACTTCCGATAGGTGTTCTAACGGCAGAAACGATAACAACTCTTTTGTTCATGTTCTGTTTAATAATAGTTATCTAGCAAATTTACTGTTTATTTGAATAAATTCAAATTTTGTATTGAATCGGGTGAATTTTAAATTTAAGGTGAAATTTTTGTTAATTCTATTCGTTTGATTGTGAAGTGGTTTTGAAAAAAGATGAAAAAAAACTAAAAAAACTCAAAAAAAAGCTTGTGAGAAATGGAATGTTGTTATACATTTGCACTCGCAAAACGGAAGCAATTCCTTGAGCAAGGAGAGGTGCCAGAGCGGTAATGGAGCAGATTGCTAATCTGTCGACGGGTAACCGTCGCCAGGGTTCGAGTCCCTGTCTCTCCGCTTAAATTTTGCCTCGGGGTGTAGCGTAGCCCGGTTATCGCGCCTGCTTTGGGAGCAGGAGGCCGCAGGTTCGAATCCTGCCACCCCGACAGAAACTTTGCCATAAGTTTTAAAAGTAATGGTTCCATAGCTCAGCTGGATAGAGCAACGCACTTCTAATGCGTAGGTCGAAGGTTCGAATCCTTCTGGGATCACAACAAAAGCCACTCAGTTTGAGTGGCTTTTTTGTTTTTATATACAATCTAAGTCCATCCATACACAATAATAGCTTTGAAGTTTTTTTGTAACTTCTTTATATTATTGATTTTAGAATTGTATTTTTATACTACAACTTTAAAATCTTAAATAAATGGAATCTCTTATAATAAAATATAAAAGTTTAGGAATAACTGATGTATTGCATTATGAGAAATTTAATTTGATTTCTATTAGCCATCATTCTACAAAAATTGAAGGATCAACGTTAACTGAATTAGAAACTCAAATTCTCTTAGATAACGGTTTAACACCTAAAGGAAAACCTGTAAATGATACATTTATGGTTACAGATCACTTTAATGCACTACATTTTATCATTGAGAAAGCAAGAAATAAAACGCCAATAACAATAGAATTGATTAAAGAAATTAATTCTTATGTAATGAAAAATACAGGAGGCATTTATAATACTGTTTTTGGCGAAGTGGATGCTAGTAAAGGAATGTTTAGAAAAGGAAACGTAACTGCTGGGGTTTCCTATTTTCCTAATTATGATAAAGTGGAAAGATTGACTAATGATCTGATTGGATTTATTAATGAAAAAATGAAAACAAATTTATCAGTTGATGAAAAGTTGAATTTATCGTTTGATGCTCATTTTAATCTTGTTAGTATTCATCCGTTTTATGATGGAAATGGCAGAACTTCAAGATTGCTGATGAATTATATCCAGGCATTTTATGATGTTCCACTTGCCATTGTTAATAGCGAAGATAAGCAAGAATATATTCAGGCTCTGATTGATACAAGAGAAAAAGAGGATATTGGGATTTTTAGAGAGTTTATGAAAAAGCAATATGAAGAATATCTTTTAAATGAAATTAAAAAGTTTGAAGATGGGTTTTCTTCAAAATCAGGAAAAGGGTTTGGCTTTCTTTTTTAGACTATGTTTTACCAGTTAAGAACGCCCTTTTTATTTTATCGGAAGAAACTAGTTGCGTACGGTCCTTTTTGATAATTCCACTTTTTTTTTGCAAATTCGACGACTGAAAGATATTTTATGATAATATATAAAATTCCGTTATCGGCAAATATGCAATAAAATATCCTGCTCGAATAGTTCATTTTTGCCGATAGCGGAATTTATGATGTTTTACTGGTTTAAAAAATTAGGGACAATCTTTTGAATTCCATACAAGTACCATTTTTTTTTTTTTTAGATTTTTTAATGTTCATAGTCTTTAGAATCTTCCCCTTCAGTCATATCTATAGTTTTTGGATGTAGGGTCACCAGCTGTAAAACGATGGCAGTGACAACAACAAATAAGAGCATTATAAAAACGTTTCTCATTCCTCCATTATCAGCTGCTTTTCCTAAAAACTCAGTGATAACGGCTCCAGCCGAAATACCTACAAAATTCATAATTCCATATCCAGTAGCTCTGTAGCGAGGTGCAACAAACTGGCAAAGAATCGGCATATTGTTCGTGTCGTATATTCCAAATCCAAGCCCAAAAAGTATAGCTCCAAAAATAATAGCCTCTATATTAAAGCAGTAACCAAATAGAAATAATGCCGGGATGGTAAGAAATAACCCAATAACACTGGTGTAAATTCGTCCTTTAAGATGTTTCATCACCCATCTGTCTGAAATGGCACCACCAATTAAAACGCCAAAAAAAGAAGACATGGAAATGGTGACGGTTGCCATTGGTCCCGCTAAAGACATGTCTAAATGTAAAGTTTCGGTAAATAAGGTGGGCAACCAGTTTTTGGCGGCCCAGCCTGGTAAACTTGGTGCAGCAAAATAAAAGAGTAAAACCCAAAAGGAGATATTTCCAAATAATATTCCCAATCCTTTAAACATTTGCCTAAATTCATAATTGACAGATGATTTTTTTGAAGGATCAAAAAAGTAGACTTTCTTTTCCTGTAAAAAAAACAGCAGTACTAAACTATAAAGCACACCGAGTAAACCTACAGAGTGAAAGCTGAAATGCCAAGAAAAATGCTTAGAAATAGTGGCTCCAAAACCACCGAGTGCCTGCCCTAAATAAATTCCAGTAGTATGAATCGCAATTGCAAAAGAGCGTGTTTTTTCCTGATGGTAATCTGCAATCAAGGATAGTGCAGCTGGAATATAAAAGGCTTCGCTAAAACCCATAATGCCACGCAAAATATAAATCTGATTGAAAGTCGTGGCATAACCCATCGCCATAGTCACCCCTGACCAGATAAAAAGACTTCCTATAATTATTCTTTTTCTGTTAAACCGATCCGCTATAATTCCTGATACAGGACTCATGAGCGCATATATCCAAAGGAAAATAGCCATCAAAAGACCGAAATTTTCAGCTTTAGCCAATTCAGGAATGTCATCCATCATCGCTGATTTCATAGTGGATAGCATTTGTCGGTCTAAATAATTCAATAAAGCAACAAACCATAATAGGGCAACAACAATCCATGGATAGGATTTTTTTTCATTCAATTTCGCAATCATTCTCTTTTTTCAAAATAAAGGCCGAATATACGAATTCAAACGCAACAGCAAAGAATTAGCTTTCCAGGTTGCTTGTTATAATTTTTGCCTGCACTAAACTATTTAAGACAAATTAGAATCTTTAAATTTATTAAAAGTAGAGGTTCTTAGAATACTTATCCTATTTCTTCTGCTATTTACATATTTAAATGCTTCATTAAATGATCGTTATGTGCTGAATATAAAGCAAAAGCCTTCATAAATGAAGGCCTGGTTGTTAATTTTTATTTGAAAAAATAAAAATGGAAAATAAATTTGAAATCAGAGCTGCAATCACCCAGGAGCGCATCCAGAGGAATATAAAATTGTTGCTTTCACCATAATTTGTATATGCTAATGTTAGGGTTATAAAGAAGGTAGTTATCAAATTTTTTAAAATTTTTCTAAATGATTTCTTTATGATGACTTCTTTTACTTGCATCTTAGTTTAAATTTATCAGTTGAGGACCAAATTCTTCGTAAAAAATATTTTCTTCACTTATATTTAAATTGAGCAGGCTCTGATATTGTGTTCTGATAAAAATTTCTGGACCGCAGATATAAAATCTTGCCCCGCTGAGCTTAATTGAGGTACGACATTTTTCAAGATCTACTCGTCCGAGTAAAGTATTTGATGGCAGTTCTGTATCATTTTCAATTGTTTCATAAAAGGTATAAGTCTCGAGCCATTCTGAATTTTGGTTAAAATGCTCAATCTGTTTTTTAAAGGCATGTACAGTTTCATTTCTGCATCCATGGATCCAGACTGTTTTTTTATTCTGTAGAGAATTGATGTTCGTTTCCAGCATACTTAACATTGGAGTAAGTCCAACACCTCCGCTTATAAGCACCAAAGGGTCTCTTGAATCTTTTTCTAAGTGGAAAAGACCGGCAGGAGCAGAAATTGAAATGATATCTCCTTCGGACTTGGAATGCAAGGCATTGGACACTCTGCCTGACGGATTTGAATTCATGCCAGTTTCTTTTTTAACAGAAATTCTATAGTATTCTTTATTATAAGAGCTTGACAGACTGTATTGTCTTGGCTGAAGCAGATTTAGTTCCTTAATAAAAACTTGGACACTTATGAACTGGCCAGGATGAAAATCGGCTATTTCTTTTCCGTCCTTCGGATAGAGGTAGAATGATTTAATCTCTGATGATTCCTGTTCGATTTTTTTTATAATAAATTCTCGCCAGCCATTCCATCCTCCGTTTTTTGATAAATTTTCAGCGTAACGCTCTTTTTCAAGGTTTATCATGATGTCTGCCAGCTGGTAATAAGCAACTGTCCACGCTTCTAGAATTTCATCTGTGGCTGGCTCACCAATTACTTCCTTAATTGAAGCAATCAGATGATTTCCGACTATTTTGTAATGCTCGGGCTGTATGTTTAGGCTGACATGTTTTGATCCTATGCCTTTTAGCACGCCAATCAGTACGCTTGGGTTCTCGATATTTTCAGCGTAAGCTAGTACGGCATTGGCTAAAGCCGATTTCTGTTTTCCGTTGGCCTGATTACCCATGTTGAACATGTTTTTAAGTTCAGGATGATGCCTAAACATTCTTTCATAAAAATAATTGGTAAGCACTTCACCGCTTTCGCGGAGGATAGGTACTGTTGCGGCGATAAGCTCTTTCTGATTTGCAGTCATTTTGTGTTCTTTTAGATTTTATAAATATTTGGAATTCAGTAATTCAAATTGCATTGAATTCTGCATCCACAAATTTAATCTGGGAGATATGCTGCTTTTTATGATTTCAATCATAAAGAGAATTAATTAGTGAGGTGACACAGCTATTGACTTCAAAAAGTTTTAATTCATTTATAAGCACTTATGGTTCTCTTATAAAAATAATTCAATATCGGAAGGTGATTTCATTGTTTAGTATAAAGGTCTTTATAACACAGATAAAAAAAATCTGATTTTCGTAAATAGGCAAAATCGGTCGTTGAAAAAAGAATTAGCCTCATAAGTTTTTAATTGAGTTTTTTTGTTTTAACAATTAAAAAAACTCAATGTTTACAGGTGTTTCTGGCTTTTAAAAATATTTTGAAGTAAATTGCATCTTCATTTTAATTCTAATAACAAATAAAAATTTTTACTACGCCCCATGAACGAAGAAACAAATCTGTATAGAAATACCAAGAAAACCAGAAACTTACTTTTGTATGCTAGCGGAATCAGTGTTTTGTTAGCCATTGCATTTTTATATGGCATCGGAACTTTTGATGGAATATTTAAGGTAAAGTTATCGATTGCCTCTGGCGCTATTTTTTTAATAATGCTTGTTTTGATATTTAAAATGCTTGCAAGCGTAAAAGATAAGTCTCAGTTGATTCAAATAGATTCAAATGGGTTTTCTGGAAGAACAACTCCAGTTGCAAAAGCCTTTGGAAGAATAGAATGGCAAGATGTTACCGATGTGCAATTAAACAAAGTAGGAGGTGACACTTTGGTTGCGGTTACAATTGACAATATTACGAAGTACGAAGGCCGTGTTTCTAAGTTTCTTTGGAAAATGGCTCATGATGAGCAAAATTCTAAACTGAATATAATGTACTCTGCATCTGAAGTTGATATTGATGCAAAAGCTTTATACGATTTATTTTTAAGCTATTGGAAAAAATAAAATAAAAACGCCACTCAACTCAGTGGCGTTTTCGTTTATAATTAATTTCTTCCGGCTGCCCAAAAAATAGAATTTCGAAGCAGCGTAGTGTAAGCTTCATTTTGAAATAATTCTGGCGCGTGTCCCATAAAAATATAGACATTTCGGGAAGCAAAATGATCGTTTGTCCATACCACAGGATGATCTCCCATTTTTATTTTTGAATCGGGCTGGTAAGTAGATTCGTCGACAGAAGCCAGAACATGAACATTTGGCCGCGGACTTTTATCATAAGTATACCATTCTTCTTTTTTGATGATAAAATCAGATGGAACTCCTTTCGTTACGGGATGAGATTTGTCTTCGATAGTAACTTTACCACTTGCAAAATCGGGTATGTAATTCTTAAATGTGATTCCGCCCATAAAATCAGAAAACCATTTCCACATTGGGTATCCGTCAAATTCTCCGAGTAGAGTCGCATGATGCAAGCCAACCCAGCCGCCTTTTCCGCTGTTCATATATTTTTGAAAGGCCTGCATTGATTCTTCGCTCCAAGTATACGGAGGATAATCTAATTGGATAAAGACTTTATATTGTTTTAAAAGTTTTTCATTGATTGTTTTCGTGTTTTCAATATAATCAATTGTAAAACTGCTGTCAATGGCGAGTTTGTTGAGCCAAGGTTTTGCCGCTTTTGTAAAATCGAGGTGATGCCCGCCATTTTCATATAAAACCAAAGCTTTAAAACGAGACTTTTTTTGTTTTTGGGCTAAACAATTCTGCTCTACAAAACAGCTTAAAATAAGTAAAATAAAAAATATTGAATTTTTCATGAGTGCATTTTTTATCTAATTAAGGTTCAACCATTGCGGTTATGGCTTGTAAAAACCATGCTGAATGTGGAATCCATTGCTCGGTCCAGCGCCATTCGTTGCCTTTGTCTTCTGTTTTAAAATCAATTCCAGAACCATCTCCGTTCCCATCTTTGCCCGTAATTCCGTTAGAGATTCCACCTTTTTCTGAACCGTGTCCGTAATTAGAATGCATATAAGGAACGTTGCTTTCTCCAAATTGATACAAGAAACACATTGAATAGGGATTACAGCCTAAAATCCAAGACAATTGCTGTGATGCGAATAAATCGAGTTCTTTTTTTGTGCTGCTGTTCTTTGGAATCGAAATACTTTTTCCGCCTTCTATTGCTGCAGTTGCCAATGAAGCTAATCGGGCATTTTCACCTTGCCACCACCAGCCAGTCTCATTTTCATGCGGAATAAAAAATCCGTCTTGAATTTTATTATTATATAAAAAACTTTGTCTAGCGTACCCAAACGGATTTGCCACATTGTTTGTAACAGACAAATTATAGTCTAAAGCTTTTTTAATGACATTTTGGGCAGCATTCCTTTCTTTATTGTCAGTTTCCTTTTCCAGATATCTTGTAAGCGCAACGATTGGCAAACCTGCATCGGCGGCGTGCCAAAACGGACGATTTCCGTCGTTGCTTCTAAACCATCCTTTATCCGTCATTCGGTTTTCAAGTTTATGAGCCCATTTTCTAGCTTCATCTTTATAGAAATGATCATTGGTCACAATCCATAATTCTGTCGCCGCCATCAAAGCACAATAATCGTCTATAATGTTTTCTTTTCCGTCGTCGTCATATTTGGTATTGTTAGTTAAAAGATGCGAATAAGCTCGTTTGGCACCGTCTAAATATTGTTTTGAAGTAAAATCGCCGTTCTTATTCCATTTTGAAATTCTCGCAAGTGATGCTATTGCCATTCCTGCGCCTTCGCGAAAAGCAGATTGGTATTCATCTGTCGTAACACTATTGGCTTTGAGTCCAACAATTCTTCTCGCTGCTGGATTTTTATCAAAATAACTGAAAACAATCATATAGAAATAATCTTCATCAGAGAGACAGCGCATCATATAATCGGCACCCCAAATAGCTTCGTTATCAAGAGAATCTTTTATTTTCCATTGTCGAAGCTGTTTTGAGATTTTTTCAGAAGTATTGATTAACGACCAAGTCACCAAAGGCGTCTGCTGAGGCGATACAAAATTGGCGTAGGCTAAATGAGAAAAATATTTGCTTACATCTCCAGATGCATCGCACCATCCGCCGTGAACGTCTACTTTTTTTGTGCTTCCAAATAATAGCATGTTCTTGTCCGCTTTTAGTTCTTCAGGAGTATTGGCTCTTTGCTTGTTATAATAATGAACAATTGAAGAAATGGTTCTTTTAGCCAATATATTTTCTTCTATAGAAAAACGGGCAGAAGTATAAATTTGATCTGCAATTTTGAATGTAACTTTATAATTTCCCGGTTTTTGAAAAGAGGAAAAATCGGCTTTATAATAAAAAATGCCAAGTTTCCAATCGGCTACACTTTCTGCTTTTCCAATTTTAGAAGTAAAAACTGTTTTTCCAGAATCGGCATCTATAAGGTCAAAAGTTGAATTTAAAAGATTGCTATAATATTCAATAATGGCAATTTTTGGGCTCTTTGGATCAAACCCGACTTGATTGACAAAAATGACCGTTTTGCTATAAGCCGAAACAGAAAAGAACAAAACTAGTAATGCACAACTTAATTGTTTTCTGAATTTTATCATGGTTTAGTTTTTTAGCTAGTAGAAAAGGCAAATTACAAAAAAGAGAAATTTTACCTAAATCAAATTGTTTTGTTCTAAAAATCAAAAACCTGCAAAACAGATTAATTTTAGTATCGTTTATGCTAAAATTTAAAAAATGCTGATGTGTATTTGATGTGATTTTTTGCTGGCAAACAGTTTTAATTCATTATCCCTTTCACGTTTTTCATCTGACTGAAACATTTAGAGTGAATTTCTAGTCCTTCTCTGTACTGCTCTGCACTCATTCCGTACAAATAAGGTGTATTTTCTAAATCAATTTTATTATAAGAGGAAATTTCAAATTGATGTTGAATGGAATCTGACTGTCTGTTATCTTTTTTATTGGTGTTTTGGTTTGTCATAAAATTAAAACTTAAATGGAAAAATGGTTTATAGTATTTTAATTGCTTACGAGGTTAAAAGTTTTATTTTTTCGATTGCTTGTTTGTTTTCATGAGCGACTTCTACTAAGGCAAGTAAAACATCATTTCTAAATATTGTTTTGTTTCTAACGTTTCTAATTAAGGCTTTGCTTGGTGCTGGCTGCCCTTTTTTGACCATACAAGCAATGGTAAGATCTACATAAGTTACAGGTAAATGCTTATCTATAAATTCGTAAGCTTTTTTATTGTGAGAATTATCTTCTTTAAAATTGCTATTATTGATTAATTTTGACATATATTTGCTAATTATTATTTACATGGTAATGGTTTATGTAAATGTAAGAATATTATTATATTTATTATTCTTTTTAATGTTAAAAAATATATTTTGGCTATATATTTCTATGAATTTTAATGATGATGTATCACGAGAAACTAAGTAAATTCTTTAAGGATAAAGGATTAAAGCAGAAAGAAGTTGGGGCAATCTTAGGATTTAGCCCAGCTATGATTGGAAGATATTTACATGGAACGGCTAGTATTGGTTCTGAATTTATTATTAGCTTAAGTAAAAATTTTCCGGATGTGGATTTGAATGATCTTTTTGCTCATGATGAGCAGAATATGGTTAATGAAGCTGGAGCAATTTATGAAAAGCAAACTATTTTGAATGATCTGCAAGAAATAGAAGGCCGTATTCATGATATAAGGTTGCGCTTGGCAGACACAAAGTTCGAGGAATAATACATAATGAATTCCAAAAACAGCTAACAATTCTAAATTTTTCAGTATTAATTAAACCACTCCATTAGAGTGGTTTTTTCTTTTAAAATAGCTGACTTTTAACTAAATAAATGCTAAAGGGTTAAGCTTTTTTTTATTAAATTTGGTTAACAATTTCTAGCAGTAACCAATATGGAAAAATTAAAACGACCGGTTTATGTTAAACCAGGAGCGGATGATTTTTTTAAAAAGATGCGTTTAGAAGTGAATGAAACGGTCTTAAAAAACTCGTCCTTGTATGTATTAAATGTTGTGAAGTCTTTAGGGCTTCTGGCAGTATTTTTTTTGTTCTACGCCTGTATTTTAATTTTCGGGAACCAGACCCCCTTATTGTTTCTTTTTTATATTTTGTCTGGTATTACAATGATCGTTTTATTTATAAATGCTTTTCATGATGCTGCACACGGAGCTTTGTTCAAAAAGCCAAAGCATAATGAATGGTTTTTATATGTTTTAGAACTTTTTGGCAGTAACCATTGGCTTTGGATGCGGCGGCATATAGGTCTGCATCATGCGTATCCAAACGTGCCAGATTGGGATATTGACATTAAACAAAGTGATATTATTCGAATATTCCCAAACAGTCCACTATTTAATTATCATAAATACCAGCATATTTACATGTGGTTTATTTATCCGCTTTACAGTCTAAATTGGCTTTATATAAGAGATTTTAAAGACTTTTTTGGCAAAAAAAATAATTACGTTAAGAAAGTAGTAGACAAAATTCCAAAGCAGGAAATCTACAGGCTTTTTGCGGCTAAGATTATCAATCTTATTTATTTGCTATTTATTCCGATGATGCTTTTGAGCCAGCCTTGGCACATGGTTTTGTTGGCTTGGCTGTGTATGCACATGTGTGGCAGTGCAATTGGTGTGGTGGCTTTGGTTTCGACTCACGTTGACGAAGATGCCCATTTTCCAGGCACAGATGAAGACGGAAATCTTTCGGACACTTGGGTTGTGCATCAAATGATTGTAACAAAAGATTTTAGCACAGAAAGTAAATTGGCTAATTTTTTATACGGTGGATTCACCCATCACGTTGCACATCATCTTTTTCCAGCTGTTGGACATACGTATTATCCGTATATAACGCCAATTATAAGACGTTATGCAGAAGAATATAATCTTCCTTATACTTCTTATCCATTTTATCACGCTGTTCGTTCTCATTTTAGAATGCTGAAAAACAAAGGTGTAAAGGAAAATATTTTAGCTACAGGTGAGATATAGCTGTAAAAGGTACATATAAAAAAAGCGGTTTTAGAAAACCGCTTTTTTTATGCTTGTATTATTCTTTAATTTCAGCATTTTGCTTTTTGGTGTTCAGATCTTTTAAAAACGGACCTGTAATTTCAATATCAAAATTATCTTCTTTAAAAACCGTCAATTTAGACTCCGCAAATTTATAGACATTGATTTTATTGTTTTTAACATCAATAAACAAGTCATACGAATAAGTGGTGCAGTCATGCTGTTTGCATCCCCAAGCGTGCAGGATATTATCTTGCTTTTCAAAAGGAGTTTCGGTATTCCAGTTTTTTACCATTTGATCGTAATCAGAACCTAGTAGTTTTTTTAATCTTGGAGCTAAACTGCTTTTGGTTAAAAACTGCGTTCCGATGACGCTGGTAGAATTTAAATTGTATAAAGAATCATTTGGGTTTATAACAATACTGTCTTCTTTTAAAGCTTCTGTTTTTATAGAAGTAGAATCTGTTTTAGGAATACTTTCTATTGTTTGTTTTTTGCACGAAAGAAACATAAAACTGCTTAAAATAACCGTTGAAAAGTATGTGGCTCTGTAATTCATAATATAACTGGTTTTAGAATTAATAATTTTAATTTACAAAGTCGTAATGATCTTATTTTCATAAAGATATTAAAAATAATGTTGCTTTAGAAGTAATTTAGAGCAGATTGTAAATTTTAAAATGGAAATCTGATTAATCGATTTTAAGTTTTTTTGTTTAACTTCAATTTTTTAAAATTATCAGGCAATGAATCACATTTTCAAAATCTTAGTTTTTGCTCTTTTCGGAATTAGTTCTTTACAGGCTCAGAATGAAGTTTATACATCTCCAGTAGAAGTTACAATTTCAGATACGACATTTGTAAATCTGAGAGATTACAGCAATGATTTTGTATATGACATGAAATATGCAACCGAAGATAATTTTCTAAAAACCAAAGTATACAATTGTGCAGAATGCATGCTTCGTTTAAAAACTGTAAAAGCTTTAATTGCGGCCAATCAAGATTTTTTGAAGAAAGGTTACAGAATCAAAATATTTGACTGTTACAGACCTTTAGATATCCAGAAAAAAATGTGGGAGATTGTATCGAATCCGATCTATGTTGCCGATCCAAAAAAAGGCTCCATCCATAATAGAGGAGGAGCCGTTGATATTTCTTTGGTTGATATAACAGGAAAAGAAGTGGATATGGGAACTCCTTTTGACTTTTTCGGAATCATGGCCAGTCATAATTTTAAACAGCTTTCAAAAGAGATTCTTTCGCAAAGAGCATATTTAAAAAAGACAATGATTAAAAATGGCTTTAATTCATTTGATTCGGAGTGGTGGCATTATAATTTAAAAACCGGTTTAAAAGATAAAGTTTCCAACCAAAAATGGAAATGCGATTAATTATTCAACGCACCTAATATTTTCCATAAAATAAGTATTCGGATTCGTAACTTTTCCGGTTAACTCAGACGTAAGTTCTCTTTTTACAATGTAATCTTCAATATTGGTAAGGTATTTTACTCGCATAATCGAAATCGGAGACTTTTTCAGTTCTTCGTAATTGTCTTTCATAAACATGAAAATACCTGTATTTACACGATTATTATACCCTTTTTCATCACGAATTAAGGTTCCGCAATTTTCTTGATCGATATGCATTAAGGTTACAATTTTTCCGTTTTCTAACTGTAAAAAGATTTTAGAATTCTTGTCAAAACAATTGGCTTTAATAAAATCTTTACTTTTTTGAATTCCTTGTAAATTTAAAGTAGGCAATCCGTCAGTTTGAGCTAATGAGAAGAAAATATAATTAGAGTTTCCTCCAAAATGTTTTTCGCTCATTAGGTACTCATTGGTCACTTTGTAGCTCCCGATTGAGTCATTTACATTTACACTGTATTCACATGGTTTTTGTGCAAATGCGGTAAAAGTCAATAAAAAAAGAGTTAGTGTAATTAGTTGTTTCATTGTATTAGTTTATTTTGGTGCAAATTAAAACTATTTTGTTATCTTTTACATCAGTTGTAAAAAAACAATACAAATTACCTCCATTTTTTATTTTCCATTTTTTTCGAATGTTTTCAACCGTTTCCGGGAAATTGCGCGTCGTAATATTTGCCTGCTTATTCGCCAATTCGTGTTTCATTTCATTTTTATTGTATGAAATGACTTTTTGAACTTCAAATTTTCTTCCAGGAAAATCAATTAAATTATCTGAAGTATACAGATGTGAATGTTTGTGCAGTTTGTCAATTGTAAAAATACTGCTTACTTCATCAAAACCGCCCGATTTCATGATAGCGGCATTTGGCTCGTAAAGATATTTCTTCGGAAATCCATAAGATAAAGATGAGGTTTCTCCACCTAAAACAAACTCAAAAGTTTCTGTTTTTTCTTTTAAAATATTAGCCGTTTTTAAAGTTATTTCGCCAGAATAATCTTTATGAATTTCAAAAAGCAGTTCTTTAACTTCGTTTTCGAGCGCTATGATATGAATGTTCTTTACATTTTTTAATTCTGATAATCCTGCCGAAATATCCAATAATGGCGCAGTTTTAATTAAAATATGATCTGATTTTTCGAAATAGAAATCAAGCAATTCAGGAACATTTGGCAGACAGTCTTTCAGCATAAAAACTTTGCCTTTACTGTCATTTCTTCGCGAAGGATCAATATAAATCCAATCAGACTTCTGATTTTCTTTTTCTAATACATGAATAGAATCGCCAGCATAAAAAGTGGAATTTTGAACTTTTAGCTGTTTGAAATTGTGCGACACAATTGCTGATAAATCTTCGTTTATTTCACAATGTGTTATCGATTTGAATTGCTTCGAAAAATAATAATCGTCAACTCCAAAACCTCCGGTTAAATCAATTAAAGTTTCTCCGGAAATTAATGACGCTTTGTAAGCCGCAGTCTTTTCTGAAGAAGTCTGTTCTACAGAGATTTTACTCGGGTAAATAATGTTTTCGGCAGCAAACCAAGTCGGAAGTTTTTCCTTAGCTTTTGTTCGAGCTTCAATTTGATTTAAAATTAAAATCCAATCCACTTCTGGAAACGGATTTTTTTGGAGCGCCAACTTTGTTATATCTGCATCAGTATTTTTTTTAATAAATTCCTGTATGTTTTGATGCAAAATAGAAGTATTCAATTTTTAGATTCTTTCGGTTAATACGGAGACAATTTTATTGTTTGGAAAAAATTCTTTTAAAATTACTTTAATCATTGTAAAAGCTGGAACCGCGATAATCATACCGACAATTCCAAATGTAATACCGCTGATCAAAATAATTAAGAATATTTCTAACGGATGCGAATTTACGCTTTTTGATGAAATTATCGGCTGACTGACATTATTGTCAATGGCTTGAACGACTAAAAAGCCTATAATTACATAAATTGTTTTAGGTAAAATTTCCGATTGAAAATCTTGCCCAATCATACTGATCATGGTTAAAATTCCTGCCAAAGTTGTTCCGATAATTGGCCCTAAATAGGGAATCACATTTAAAATAGCACATAAAAACGCAATTACAAAAGCATTTTTATTTCCAAAAATCAATAATACAATTAGGTACAGAATAAATACAACAATTAGCTGTAATAGCAATCCAATAAAATATCGGGTCAGTAAATGGTTAATTTTAGTGATAGAATTCAGGATTTTATCTTCATTTGAATCAGGAAGTATTCTTCTCGCCTGATTTTTAAAAATATCTTGATCTTTAATAAAAAAGAAAGTAATAAAAAATACCGATACCAAGCCCATTCCCATATTAGCCATAAAATTGATTATGGAATTTATGAATCCTGTAAAATAGCTAAAATCTAATATTGAGGTTAGTTTAGAGTCTTTTATAACTTTATTTAAATCGATATGCTGGATATTAAAATATTCTTCCAAATGGGTTTCGGTTTCTATAAATTTTTCCTGTAAATGCGCCGTATCCAAAAGTGCTAAATTATTGGCTTGAGAAATAATTAATGGGACAAACAATAGAATGAAGCCAACTATCAGAAAAATGAAAAAGATAATGGTAGTGGTGGCTGCCAGAGAATTGCTGAATTTAAGTTTGTTTTTTAAAAATAAAACCAGCGGGTTTGCAATTAAACACAATATTAAAGAAATGCACAAGTAAACAATTACAGTTTGAATTTCATATAAAAAATATAAAACGATGCCAATTATTAAGATTGTAGCTAAAGCTCTTAAAATTCCGTTCGAAATAGTTTTTGACGTGATCATGTTTAAAATTTAGACTATAAATATAGGAAAAAGCATTTTAAAATTTAGGGTTAAACAAAAAAAGCGAGATGAAAACATCTCGCTTTAAATTGTGTTTTGTTAACAATTATTGTGCAAATGAGGCTCTAGCTCCTCCAGTTGTAAAAATTGCTGATATTCTGTTTTTCTGTCCTGTCGAAAACATATACATTGCTGCATCGTCAACATAATCCATGTAGTTCATTGTCATTTCTACAGGTGTGCCAGAACAAGTGCTGTAATGTGGGTAAGCAGGAACGCCATAGTTTGCAGTATTGTGCGTTGGAGTGTCTGAAACTAAATCGCTTCCGCAAGTTGCATCTCCCCAGATGTGACGTAAATTCATCCAGTGTCCCACTTCGTGAGTTGCCGTTCTTCCTAAGTTAAATGGAGCGTTTGCAGCACCAGATAAACCGAAATAGCGAGAATCGATTACCACTCCATCAGTTGAAGAAGCACCTCCAGGAAATTGCGCGTATCCTAAAATTCCGCCTCCAATGTTGCAAGACCACATGTTTAATTTTGTAGTTGGAGAAGTTGGTGCAATTCCGCCTTGAGCAGTTTTTTTCATCGCATCGTTTGTTCCCCAAGAAGTTTTGGTTGTCGATTTTCTAATAACCTGATCCAAAACAAATGAGATTCCGATGTTCGCTTTAACTCCTGAGAATAATGCTGGCACATTATTGTAATCAGAGTTCAGGGCATTAAAATCTTTGTTTAAAACATCAATCTGCGATTGAATTTGTGTGTCCGAAATGTTTTGTGCAGCGGTTCTGTAAAGAACATTAACTACAACTGGAATTTCGATTTTTCCATTTACCAAACGGCCTGTAAAAGTAGAACCAGCATGTTGTACCGTAAAAGTTTCGATTTCGTTCATTCTAATAGCCAATGAAGGGTCGGCTTTCAATTGAGCTTCTAAAACTTCTTGTGTTGCACAGCCTCTTCTAGAAGCAACAGTTGCATCTGCATTAGCAGATTCTGATGATTCATTTTGACAAGCAAACAGCATTAATGCTGCAAATGTGGTAATAATAACTTTTTTCATAATAATTTGGGTTTTTTGTTATAAAAATGTTGATTAGTTGAATATTGATGCAATTTTATAACAAAAAAGTATTGTAGAAAAATATTACAAAGAATAATTTGTGAGAAATTTTACAATCCCTTACGAACATTGATTCCTACAAAAATTGACTAAAAAATATTATGATGTATTTTCTTATTTTGTAATTTTTTGAAAGCATTTTGACGGCAAAATTTGCGTTTTATCGGATTAATAATCAGATAGATGTGGTCAGGAAAAATAGAAAGTTGTTTTTTTCTATGTAAAAAACGAAAGAATTCTTACGATAAAACTAAGCAGAAGTGATCTCATACAGCGCGATACTTGCCGCTTGAACGACATTCATGCTGCTGTTTTTGCCAAACATATTGATATGCACAATTTGATGCGAAAGTTTCAAAAGTTCGTCTGAAATTCCGTTAATCTCGCTTCCTATCAAAAGAGCGATTTTTTTATTTTCAGGAATTATAACTTCTTTTAAAGGTTTACTGTTGGAAGCTATTTCTAAAGAAATAATCTCAAAATGATTCTCAATCAAATAAGAGCGAAGTTCGTTATAATCTTCAATCACTGAATGCTGTACATGAAGATGCGTACTGCGTGAAGTTTTATTAATTTTACGAGGTGTCAGCGGAATGTCTTTTCCGAAAAAGATAATATTTTCAACTCCGAAAGCTTCAGAAATTCGAAATAAAGAACCAATATTCTGCTGAAAGTAAATATGATCGCATACTAAAGTAATGGGAAATGTTTTTCTTTCAAATTGGTTTTCTTCGTGAGTTAACTGCACTTTCTAAAATTTAATTGGTAAAAATATAATTGATGATGTTTGCGCCCATTTTCAGCGCTTTGTCTCTTACGTTTGCTGGATCGTTGTGCACTTCGGCATCTTCCCAGCCGTCGCCTAAATCACATTCGTAAGTATATAATAAAACGAGTTTATTATCGATAAAAATTCCAAATGCTTGCGGACGAGTTCCGTCGTGCTCATGAATTTTTGGCAATCCGTTTGGAAAAGGAAACGGTTTCTGAAAAATAGGATGATTGGCAGGAATTTCAGTTAAATTATTATTGGGAAATATCTTTTTGATTTCTTTTCGAATAAATTGATCCATTCCGTAATTATCATCAATATGCAGAAAACCGCCAGCAGTAAGATAATTTCTCAAATTGGTTACATCAGCATCGCTAAAAACGACATTTCCGTGCCCCGTCATGTGCACAAACGGATACGAAAGCAAATCTGGATTGCTTGGCTCTACAGTTGAAGGTTTGTTTTTAATTCGAGTATTAATATTGGCATTGCAAAAATTAATCAAATTAGGCAAAGAAGTCGGATTGGAATACCAGTCGCCGCCGCCGCTGTATTTAAGCAAAGCAATTTCTTGTGAGAAAGAGACAGTTGAAAAAAGTAATAATAAGTAAAATATTTTTTTCATTTAATTATATTTTTTGCTTCATTTTCCTTGAGATGCTTTTGTCATCCTGAGGAACGAAGGATCACACAAGAAACTCCGTACAGAATTTGCCAATCTTTGTCTATTTACGAGTGTGATCCTTCGTTCCTCAGGATGACAGACCTAACGTTGTATTTTTTTATTCATTAAAGAAAACCACACTATGACAAGCCACAACAGCTGCGGTTTCTGTTCTTAAACGCGTATTTCCTAAAGTTACAGGTTTGTAATTGTTTTCTAATGCCAATGTAATTTCCTTTTCAGAAAAATCACCTTCCGGACCAATCAAGATTGTAACACCTTCATTTGGCTTTAAAACTTCTTTCAATGATTTTTTATCGGTTTCCTCGCAATGTGCAATCAATTGCAGGCCATTTTGCTGTTGTTTGATAAAATCTTTAAACGAAATCGCTTCATTCAATTTGGGAAGAAACGTTTCGTTGCATTGTTTCATTGCTGATAAAATAATTTTTTCAAAACGGTCACGATTGATTACTTTTCGTTCCGAACGATCACAAAAAATAGGCGTAATTTCCTGAATGCCAATTTCGGTTGCTTTTTCCAGAAACCATTCAAAACGATCGTTCATTTTGGTTGGAGCAACCGCCAAATGCAAGTGAAACTTTGGTTTTTCGGCATTTTTGATAGAAAGCACTTCAACCGTACATTTGTTATCAGAAGCTAAAGTGATCTGAGTTTCAAACAATAATCCAGAACCATTGGTAACTTGAAGAATGTCTGAATCTTTTTTTCGGAGAACTTTTATAATGTGACGACTTTCTTCTTTATCAAAAGAAAAACTTTGGGTTGTTTCGTCAATATTCGGATTAAAAAATAACTGCATGATTAAAATTCGATTCTTGCTTTAGAAACCACAGCAGAAGTTTCAAAACGATTAGATAAGTATTTTTGGTAGCCCACAATCCCAATCATTGCAGCATTGTCTGTTGTGTATTCAAATTTCGGGATGAAAGTTTTCCAACCGTATGAATTCTCTTGTAAACGGGTTCTGATTCCAGAATTTGCAGAAACTCCGCCGCCGATTGCAATTTGTGTAATTCCGGTTTCTTTTACTGCCATTTTTAGTTTATCCATCAGAATTTCGATAATCGTATGCTGGATTGAAGCACAAATATCATTAAGGTTTTCTTCAATAAAATTCGGATTTTCCTGTTTGTTTTTTTGAATGAAGTACAAAATAGCCGTTTTTAGTCCAGAGAAACTGAAATCTAATCCTGGAACTTTCGGTTTGGTAAAAGGAAACGCTTTCGGATTTCCTTCTTTTGCATATTTATCAATCAAAGGCCCACCTGGATAAGGAAGTCCAAGAATTTTGGCGCTCTTGTCAAATGCTTCACCTACAGCATCATCTGTAGTTTCGCCGATAATCTCCATATCAAAAAAGCTATTCACTTTTACGATTTGCGTATGTCCGCCACTTATCGTTAAAGCTAAAAAAGGAAATTCTGGTTTATCATAGCCTTCTTCGTCAATAAAATGGGCTAAAATATGAGCATGCATGTGATTCACAGCAATTAACGGAATATCTAAAGCCAATGATAGCGATTTACTGAAGGAAGTCCCCACCAATAAAGAGCCCATTAATCCTGGACCTTGCGTAAATGCGATTGCGCTTAACTGTTCTTTTTGTACATTTGCTTTACGAAGTGCAGCATCTATCACAGGGACAATATTCTGCTGGTGTGCGCGTGAGGCCAATTCAGGAACAACACCTCCGTATTGATTATGAATTAATTGATTGGCTACAACATTTGACAATACTTTGTCGTTATGTAAAACCGCGGCAGCAGTATCATCGCATGAACTTTCGATGGCTAGGATAAAAACCTCTGGATTTTGCATATAAAGGCACAAATTTTGAATTATATTTGACAAGTCAAATCTTTAGAAATATCTTTGATAGAAGCAGTGCCCAAAATTAAAGAATTTTTATCAAAAACAGCGGTTCTTTGTCTGTTCAAAATAAATTAAAAGAAAACTAAAATTAAAGAAGCTATCAAAAAAGTAAAAAAAATAATATCCAGAACCCTAATTGGGTTGATTTTACTTTTGTTAGCTCTTGCTATCATACTCTCTCTTCCTGCGGTTCAGACACAGATCGCCAATTATGTCACCAATTCTTTAAACGAAGATTTTAAGGTTAATATTAATGTTGAAAAAACGGCGATCAATATTTTTGGAGGCGTAAAATTGAAGAAAGTAACGATTTTAGATCATCATAAAAAAACGATGATTTATTCGGATATCATTACAACTGATATTGCGAGTTTCTCTAGATTATTAGATGGGGATTTAATTTTTGGAGATTTACGTCTAACAGGTCTGATTTTTAATCTGAAAACCTACAAAGGCGAAGATGAGAACAATATCAATAAGTTTATACAAGCTTTTGAAGTTGAAAATACGCCAAAGAAAAAATCGACCAAACACTTTTTGCTTACGGCGAAAAATGCTTACATCGAAAAAGGAAGATTTTCTGTTGTTGATGAAAATAAAACTACACCTAAATTTCTGGATTTTACCAAACTAAATGCTTATATCAGCGAGTTTAAATTGTATGGTCCAGATGTAAATACCAACATTCACAGGTTTTCGTTTATGGATCACCGCGGTTTGTATGTGTCTAATTTTGCTGGGAAATTCAGTTATACCAAAAAACAGATTAAAGTTGAAAACCTGGCTATTACAACCAAAAGATCTTCTATTTACGGTTTAGCCATTTTAAATTATAAACCATCAGATTTTCTTGATTTTACCGACAAAGTTCGATTTGATGTAAAGATAGATTCGTCTTCGATTGCAACAAACGATATTCGCCATTTTTATGATGGTTTAGGTAAAAATCAGCATTTTAAACTGAAAACAAAATTAGACGGCCCGCTTAATAATATGACGCTGACCAAGCTGCGATTAAGCGATACAAATGGATCAAAAATTAACGGAACCATCAATTTTAGGAATCTTCTTGGCAGTAAAGAACAGAAGTTTTCTATGGATGGAAAATTTGATAAACTGCTTTCTAGCTACGATGATTTGGTTATTCTGCTTCCAGGAGTTTTAGGTAAAAGACTTCCGAAAGAAATGAAGCGAATTGGGAAATTCAATATTGTTGGAAAAGCAAAAGTATCAACCACAGCTTTAGAAACCGTTTTTAAAATTGCCACAGATTTAGGAAATGGAGAAGTCGATCTTCATCTGAATAACATGGATTTTATAGACAAGGCTTCGTATGCAGGAAATATTGTTTTAAATAATTTTGATATAGGCGCCGCTTTAAATAGAAAAGATATTGGCAAAACGACTTTGAATTTAGATGTGGACGGAGTTGGTTTTACTGAAAAATATTTGAATACCGTTATTAAAGGTGATATTTCGAAACTCGATTATAATAAATACACGTATAATAATATAGTAGTAAACGGAAACTTTAAATTGCCTTATTATAAAGGGCAAATTGCCATCAATGACCCGAATTTAAATTTAAGTTTTGACGGTTTGCTCGATTTGAGCAAAAGAGAAAACCGTTATGATTTCCATATCAACGTCGAAAATTCAGATTTAAGAAAATTGAAGTTTGTCGGTGATTCTATTTCTCATTTTAAAGGAGATGTTGTCGTTCAGTTAACTGGAAATTCTATTGAAAACCTGCAGGGAGATATTTTTATAAACGATGCCGAATATCAAAATCCAAAATCAACTTATATTTTTGATCAGGTAAACTTGAATTCAACTTTTGATGCAGATCGTTTGAGAACTATTACAATTAGTTCGAATGATGTGGTTGACGGAAAAATTGTGGGTAAATTTAGATTCGATCAGCTGGATAAATTGGTGATGAATTCTGTGGGTAGTTTATATACGAATTACAAACCTTACAAAGTTAGAAAAGGACAGTTTCTGCGTTTTAATTTCCGTGTTTACGATAAAGTGGTCGAAATGCTTTATCCGCAAATCAATATAGATTCTTCTACGGTTGTAAGAGGAAAAATAGATTCTGATTTACAAGAGTTTAAATTTCGTTTTAGATCGAAAAAAATTACAGCAGATAAAAATACGTTTGATAATATCCGTATTAATATTGACAATAAGAATACACTTTATAATGCTTATGTCGAGTTAGACAGTATAAAAACTCCGTATTATAAAATACGTGATTTTAATTTGATTAACGTTACGGCAAAAGATACTTTGTTTGTCCGTTCGGAGTTTAAAGGTGGAAATCAGGGAGAAGATTATTTTAATCTAGATTTGTATCATACGATTGACAAGAGCAAAAATAATATTATCGGAATCAAGAAGTCGGAAATGAAATTTAAGGACTATATCTGGTACTTAAATGAAGATGCTGAAAAAGACAATCAGATTATAGTTGACCAGTATTTTAGAAATTTCAATTTTGACAATATTGTTTTATCTCATGAAAATCAGAAAATTGATTTGAATGGAGTCATAAAAGGAAAAGATTACAAAGATCTGGTGCTGACATTTGAAGATGTTGATATCAATAAAATTACGCCTACCAATTCCAAATTTGTGTTCGATGGTAATTTGAATGGAAGTGTCAATTATAAGCAGAATAAAAATGTTTATCAGCCCACGGCATCCATTAAAATCGATCACCTTGTAATGAATAAAACAGAATTAGGTACGCTTAATTTTGATATTTCGGGAGACGAAAGTTTTAGGAAATTCACGGTTAATTCATCGATTCAAAATGGTTTTACCGAATCGTTTAGAGCAAATGGAACTTTTGCTGTAGAAAATAAGGAAACCATTATGGATATGAGCTTGAAACTGGAAGGTTTCAATCTGGCTACTTTAGGAACTATTGGCGGTGATGTTCTTTCTAATGTTCGTGGTTCTGTTTCTGGAAATGCAGCTGTTGTCGGGAATTTGAAAAAACCAGAAATCAACGGACGTCTGTATGTAGAAAAAGCAGGAATGACAATTCCGTACCTAAATACCGATTATGAATTGAGTGATCGAACGGTAATTGATTTGACAAATGAAAAATTCTTGTTTAGAAATAATCAGTTAACGGATACTAAATATGGTACAAAAGGTTTGTTGAATGGAAGTATCGAGCATAAAAATTTTGGCGACTGGAAGTTAGATTTAAATATTACGTCTAAACGATTAGTTGCGCTGGATACAAAAGACAGTGATGATGCCGCTTATTTTGGAACCGCATTTATAAACGGAACGGCAAGTATACGAGGTCCGGTAGAAAGTCTTTTTATTAAGGTAGATGCGAAATCGGAAAAAGGTACAGAAGTTAAGATTCCGATTAATAACGTGCAAAGTGTTGGAGAAAGCAGTTGGATTCATTTTGTAACACCGCAAGAAAAATATAATCTAGCCAATGGAATTGTAGAAAAAACTAGAGACTACAACGGTCTTGAACTAGAATTTGATTTTGATATTACACCTGATGCCGAAGTTGAAGTGATTCTAGATCGAAATTCTGGTCACGGTATGAAAGGAAAAGGGTATGGATCGCTTTTATTTAAAATTAATACTTTGGGTAAATTTAATATGTGGGGAGATTTCCAGGCATACGAGGGAACTTATAATTTTAAATACGGCGGACTTATCGATAAAAAATTCTCGGTTAAAAAAGGAGGTTCTATTATTTGGGAAGGAAACCCGATGCGTGCTCAGCTGAATTTAGAAGCGGTTTATAAAACGCAGGCAAATCCGGCAGTCCTTTTAGATAATACTTCGTCATTCAATAAAAAAGTTCCTGTAGAAGTAGTAATTGGTTTGCGAGGAGATTTATCAAATCCTGAGCCTAATTTTGATATTCAGTTCCCGTCTGTTAGTAATGTTTTAAAATCGGAGATACAATATAAGTTAGATGATAAAGATATTCGCCAGACACAGGCGCTGTATTTATTGTCTACAGGTTCGTTTATGAGTACCGACGGATTTAGTCAGGGAGATTTCTCTGGAACTTTATCAGAAACGGCTTCAAGTTTGTTGGGCGGAATTATTAAGTCGGATAATGATAAAGTAAATATCGACTTAAATTATATTGCGGCTGACAGAAGAACAGGCCAGGAGGTTGATGGTCAGTTTGTCGCTAATATTTCGTCTCAGGTCAATGAACGTATTACGATTAATGGTAAATTGGGAGTTCCTGTTGGCGGTGTAAACGAATCGGCAATTGTGGGAGATATTGAAATCTTATATCGTGTAAACGAAGACGGTACAATGAACCTTCGTCTGTTTAATAAAGAAAACGACATTAATTATATAGGACAAGGAATTGGATATACGCAAGGAGTCGGTATTTCGTATGAAGTGGATTTTGATACTTTTAGCGAGCTTGTCAATAAGTTGTTTAAAAGCCATAAAATAGAAAAGGCAGTAAAAGGTTCTTCGTCAGATGAGCTGCAGGATTCTTCTTTAAATCCAGATTACATGAATTTTACAACTAAAAAGGAATCGGAGAAAAATAAGAAAAAGGCAAAAGAAGACGAAGAAAAAAGGAAAAAAGAAGAAGAAAAGAAGAAAAAGAAAGAAGAGCAGTCTCCAAACAATAATCAAGGACTAATTCCAGATAACGATTATTAACACTTTGTTAAAAATATACATTTATAAAACCATTATTCTCATAATGGTTTTTTTTGTGCTAAATTTAAGCCCTTTAATAAAATTTTCCATGTGAGCGGGAAATTCTGATTTTTATAACACTTCATCAGGGTATTGTTAATTTTGACGATTTAATTAAAAAAATAGCGATTTATTATTTTTAATGAAATTTTTTCCTAGAAAAAACTTATTAACGAAAACGTTTGAATTTAACAGATTTTATTAATTTATGATAATCGTAACCTGAAAAGTGCTGAATGTTTGCTAATTTTACACTTTAATACTTAAATAATGCCAAAAACAATAAAAAAAGTAGGTGTTCTTACCTCAGGAGGAGATTCACCTGGAATGAATGCTGCAATACGATCAGTTGTTCGAACTTGCGCATACCATAATATAGAATGCATCGGAATTTATAGAGGGTATCAAGGAATGATTGAAGGAGACTTCAAAGAAATGGGACCACGAAGCGTAAATAATATTGTAAACAAAGGTGGAACGATCTTAAAATCGGCTCGTTCAGTTGAGTTTAGAACCCCTGAAGGTAGAAAAAAAGCACACGAAAACCTTGTTAAGGCTGGTGTAGATGCTTTGGTTGTTATTGGCGGTGACGGTAGTTTTACTGGAGGATTAATTTTTAATTCAGAATTTGGTTTCCCAGTTATGGGAATACCAGGTACAATCGATAATGATATTTATGGTACAAGTTTTACTCTTGGGTACGACACAGCTTTAAATACTGTTGTAGACTGTATCGATAAAATTAGAGACACAGCAAGTTCGCATAACCGTCTTTTCTTTGTAGAGGTTATGGGTAGAGATGCAGGTCATATTGCTCTTAATGCAGGTATTGGTGCAGGAGCAGAAGAAATCCTTATTCCTGAAGAAGATTTAGGTTTAGACCGTCTTTTAGATTCACTTCAAAAAAGTAAAGCGTCAGGAAAATCATCAAGTATTGTGGTAATTGCTGAGGGAGATAAAATTGGTAAAAACGTATTCGAATTAAAAGATTATGTTGAGGCTAATTTACCTGAGTACGATGTACGCGTTTCTGTTTTAGGACATATGCAGCGTGGTGGTTCTCCATCTTGTTTTGACCGTGTTTTAGCAAGCCGTTTAGGAGTAAAAGCAGTTGAGTCTTTAATTGAAGGAAAATCTAATTATATGGTTGGACTTCGCGAAGACAAAGTGATTTTGACGCCTTTAGAGCAAGCCATTAAAGGAAAATCAGAAATTGATAGAGAATTATTAAAAGTGGCTGACATCATGTCAACATAATTCATATAAAAGTTTAAAAAGAAGAGAAGTTTATTGTGAGGAAATTAGACTTTGAAATAGTGTAATAAAAACAAAAGCAAAAATTTAGTAAAATGTCAAAAGTAAAATTAGGAATAAACGGATTTGGACGTATCGGAAGAATCGTTTTTAGAGAGTCTTTCAATAGAGATAATGTAGAAGTTGTTGCAATCAACGACTTGTTAGACGTAGATCACTTAGCTTATTTATTAAAATATGATTCAGTTCACGGTCGTTTCGACGGAACTGTAGAAGTTAAAGAAGGAAAATTATATGTAAACGGAAGAAATATCCGTATTACTGCAGAAAGAAATCCTGCTGACTTAAAATGGAACGAAGTTGATGTAGATGTAGTAGCTGAATGTACTGGTATCTTCACAACTATCGAAACTGCAAGTGAGCACTTAAAAGGTGGTGCTAAAAAAGTAATCATTTCTGCTCCATCTGCAGATGCTCCAATGTTTGTAATGGGTGTTAACCACGAATCTGCAAAAGCTTCAGATTTAGTTGTTTCTAACGCTTCTTGTACTACAAACTGTTTAGCTCCATTAGCTAAAGTTATCAATGATAATTTCGGAATTGTTGAAGGTTTAATGACAACTGTTCACGCAACTACTTCAACTCAAATGACAGCTGACGGACCTTCTAGAAAAGACTGGAGAGGTGGACGTGCTGCTGCAATCAACATCATTCCTTCTTCAACTGGAGCTGCTAAAGCGGTTGGAAAAGTTATTCCAGAATTGAACGGAAAATTAACTGGTATGGCTTTCCGTGTTCCTACTGCTGACGTTTCTACAGTAGATTTAACTGTAAAAGTAGCTAAAGAAACTTCATACGAAGAAATTATGGCTGTTTTGAAAAAAGCTTCTGAAAACGAATTAAAAGGTATCTTAGGATATACTGAAGATGCAGTAGTTTCTCAAGACTTTATCTCAGATAAAAGAACTTCTATCGTTGATGCTGGTGCTGGAATCGGTTTGAATTCAACTTTCTTCAAATTAGTTTCTTGGTATGATAATGAGTACGGATACTCAAGCAAATTAATCGATTTATCTGTACATATTGCAGGTTTAAAATAATAATATATATTTTTGCAAAATCCCGTTACTTTAAAATAACGGGATTTTCTTATTTTGTTACTTCTATAATTAATGTAAAAAATACACTTTTAAATTAAAAATAGAAAAACCTAATTCCAAAAACTAAACAAATGAAATTAATAGTTGACAGTGGATCTACTAAAGCCGATTGGATTGCGATAGATGATAATGGAAAAGTATTATTCACAACACAAACTTTAGGATTAAATCCTGAAATTCTAGACGGGCCAGAAATCATCACCAGATTAAACGACCGTTTTGATATTTTACAAAATAAAAAAGAAGCAACTCATTTGTTCTTTTACGGTGCCGGATGTGGTACAGATAGAATGAAAGAGTATTTAAAACAGGTTTTTCAAGAGTACTTTTCTAACGCCATTGTTGACGTTCAGGAAGATACTTATGCTGCTGTTTATGCTACAACTCCAAAAGGGCAGGAAGCAATTGTTTCTATCTTAGGAACAGGGTCTAACTGCAGTTACTTTGATGGAAAAGTATTGCACCAAAAAGTTCAGTCACTAGGATATATTGTAATGGATGATTGCAGTGGTAATGTTTTTGGAAAAGAATTAATTAGAAAATACTATTTTAATAAAATGCCTAAAGAATTGGCGGTTGAATTTGAAAAAGAATACGACGTTGATCCTGATTTTATTAAAAATAAATTATACAAAGAACCAAACCCAAATGCTTATTTGGCAACGTTTGCTAAGTTTTTAATTAAACATAAAGACACAGAATTCTGCAGAAAAATTATTTTCAAAGGAATGAAGTCTTTCGTTAAAAACTACATTAAACAGTTTGATAACTGCAAAGAAGTGCCAGTACATTTTGTTGGTTCGATCGCTTTTTATTTAAAAGACGAATTGCAAGAGACATTCGATAAATATGAACTTCAATTAGGGAATGTTTTAAGAAGACCTATTGATGGATTAATTGCTTACCATGTCGCTAATCAATAGTTCTGGTTTTATGGAAATTGCCATTATTGCTCATGATGGTAAAAAAGCGGATTTAATTGATTTCTTAATCAAAAATGAAGCTATTTTGCATAATGAAAAAATAAGGCTTATTGGGACTGGTACTACGGGAGGAAAAGCAGAAGCTGCTGGATTTAAAACGCAGAGAATGCTTTCTGGACCGCTTGGAGGCGATGCGCAAATTGCAGGAAGAGTTGCGGAAGGAATTACGCAGATGGTTTTCTTTTTTAAAGATCCTCTTTCGAGCCATCCACATGAAGCAGATATTAATATGCTGATTCGTGTTTGCGATGTGCATAATGTGCCGCTGGCAACCAATGAAGCAACGGCACAATTATTATTAGATGCTATTGCACAGCGATTATAGAAATCTCTACATTAACATTTTTTGGCAAACAAGCCACTTGAACCGTTTCACGAGCTGGAGCGGTTTTTTCGTTAAAATAAGATCCGTAAACCGTGTTTATTGCTCCAAAGTTGTTCATGTCCATGATGAAAATAGTTGACTTTACAACATTTTCAAAAGTCATTCCTGCAGCTTCTAAGATTGCAGCAATGTTTTGCATTACTTGGTGTGTTTCGTCATTAATGTTCTCTGTAATCAATTCTCCAGATGTAGGATTGATTGCAATTTGCCCAGAAGCATAAAGTGTGTTTCCAGATAATACGGCTTGATTATAAGGTCCGATTGGAGCTGGAGCTTTCTCGGTAAAAATTATTTTTTTCATAATGAAAGTATTTGGATTCGAAAGTAGTTTATCTATTTGAAACGCTTCGTTTGTTCCATTTGATATCGCTAAGCATACCAGATTTAATTCCGATAAAGAAATTCCAGTTAGAGTTTGTTCCTAATGGTTGCCAGTTAAAAGCCATTCTCCAGCTTAATAAATCTCTTTCAAAACGGAATTGCGTAAAGGTAACTCCTTTTTGTACAAAATCGTAACCCGTAGAAACCCCAGCTTTCCACTTAGGAGTAAGGTCGGTATTGATAGAAACCATGATAGAGTTTCCAGAAATCGTGCTTTCTCGTTTAATGTTTGAATACGTTAATGAATAGGCAAGCGTCATATCCCACGGAACTTTAGAATTAAAGAATTCTGTAATGACATCTTCTTTCTCAGGTTCATTTGCAAACTGACTGTTACGGCTGTCATTTAAGTCGGTATTAGTACCAAACAAGTCATCGCTTCGTCCACCATTCCGCTGACTCTGCGTATTTTTTTCTTTCCCAGTTCCTTTATTCGAGAACGAGTAGTTTACGGTTACATTGGCACTGGTCATTCTAAATAAACTTCCGCCATTATCAATGTTGAATTTATCAATTTTGTTACCGCCATTATCAATAGCATACGGATCTAATGTGGCACCAAAGTTCATATTCATTTTATTATCAAAAAACTGCGTTCCACCACTAACTAAAACAGGCTGCCATCCAAATGTTGATTTACCGTCAGCATTGAAATTGTAACTTGTACTGAAGTTTAAGTTGTTTAACAGCATTATCTTCTTAGGCTCTGTTTTTGTGCTGTCTCGGTCTCTTACTTTAGCTTCAAAAGTATTGCTCAAAGCAAAACCAACAATATTAGAGTTGTCTTTTCCTGGCGCTCCGTACAATCCGTTTTCAAATCGGGTATATTCAGATGTGATTCTTCCAGAGGCATCTACAGCATAGGTATCGTAATATTTTTCAAAACTAGGCGTGTAAGCGTACGTAATACTCGGACGCATTACGTGTCTAATAGATTGAATTTTTTTGTCTTCTCCGAAATTAAAAGTTCCGTAAATCGTCGTACCTAAATTGGTGCTGAAATTGTATGTTCTAAAAGCATCAAAACCATTAACCGTTTGGTTGACTGTTTCTCCTTCGGCAGGATCGTAAACTTTTTTGATGGTTTTGTTTACCCATGTTTCCTGATAAGTTGTAGAAGCTCCAGCACTGAAGTATTTAAAAATTTTGAAGTTGGTGCTCAACGGAATAGTTTGCTGTAATCCTAACTGCGCATCATTAAACATCTGAGGTTTGAAGAACAATGAATCTTTTGTTTTGAAATAGTTTTTACCGCTTACATTGTACTGTAAGTTGATGTTTTTAATCAATCCTTTCTTTACGCCATTCTTTCCAACAAAAGGATAAATACGGTCAATACTACCTTGCAAAGACGGAAGCGTCATAATAATATCTTCTGTCTGCGTATTCTGGCTATGAGTTGCAGATAACGAAATACGTGAACCAGGAATGGTATTAAAGGTTCTGTTGTATGAAATAGAAGAACTTAAAGTATTGTTCAAGTTCGATCCAATATTGGCTTGGTTGATCGATTGTTTGAAGTATTTACTACTACCCATGTTAACAGAAGCTGAGAAAGTAGAATTCGGATTCGATTTTGTGTCTTTAGAATGCGACCACTGAATGTTGTAAATGCTTTGTTTAGAGTAATCAGGATAACCGCGTTCGCTACTAATTAAATTCTCAAAACGGATATTCACGTTTCCTCTGTATTTATATCGCGTTGCATACGCCGATTCGAATCGCATGGCGTAACTTCCGTTGGTATAATAATCTCCGAGGACGGTTAAGTCATAATTGTCGCTCAGTGCAAAGTAATAACCTCCATTCTGTAATGAAAAACCTCTTGTGTTAGAATCGTTATAACTTGGAATGATAATACCCGAAACGCTTTTCTCCTGACTCATTGGGAAATACGCAAAAGGCAATGCCAAAGGAGTAGGAACATCAGCAATTACCATATTCGTTAAACCTGTAATTACTTTTTTTCCAGGTATAAATTTAACTTTACTCGTTTGGAAATAGTATTCAGGATGATCGACATCTGTTGAAGTGGTAAATCGTGCACCTTTTAAAAAGTAAACAGAATCGTTTTCTTTTTTAGTAACGGCAGCTTTAATTTTAAATTCGCCTTGTTCTGTTCTAGAATTGTAGATTAAGGCTTTTTTAGTTTTAAAATTAAATCGGATAGAATCTGGCTGGACTTCGCTTGATCCTTGTTTAAAGTTAGGATATTGCGTTAAAACCCCAGCAGAATCTTTAATTCTTCCGGCATAAACTTCATCTTTTTCATAATTAAGAACAATTATACCCGATTTTAATTCAACATCTTTATAGTATAATTCTGCTTCATTATATAAAGTGATCAGTTTGTTTTTCTGGTCGATTTTAGCATAATCTTTCGCTACGTATCTTACTTTTCCATCCAAAAAAGTTTTTTTAGGTCTAACAGTATCTAATTTTATAGTGTCTGTTGGAATTATAGCTGGTTTTTCTACAGAAGTAGTTTTATCTATTTGTTTTCCAGCAGGTAAAGACTTTTTTTTGTTTTTTATCTCTTGCGAATATAAATTACCACAACCTATAGTTAGGAAAAATGATATTAAAACGATATTAAATAAGTTTGTGTGCAAAGGTTTAAATGCTATTTTTGTAAAATTATGGCTTGTTTTTTGACATGTCAAACTTACATATAATTTTTTGGCAAAAATAATCAATTCTAAAAATTATAACAGCTGCATTTTATTAAAATTAACTTTTAGATTTATGAATAGAATTAACAAATTTAAGGTAATATTTACTTTATTTCTAATAATTTCATCCTTTTGTGCTCATAGTCAGTCAAATGTATTTAAGGTGACACTTGACGCCGGACACGGAGATCATGACTTTGGAGCTGTTTATAGCGGACGGATCGAAAAGAATATTGCTTTAGCTATTGTTTTGAAAGTAGGGAAGATTTTAGAGCTTAATCCGAATGTTAATGTTATTTATACTCGAAAAACAGACGTTTTTATAGATTTGGTTGAAAGGGCTAACATTGCCAACAGAGCCAATTCGAATATTTTTGTCTCTATTCACTGTAATGCCAACAAAAATACAGCAGCCGACGGAACCGAAACATATGTAATGGGTTTGAGTAAGGTAGCATCGAACCTTGAAGCGGCAAAAAAGGAGAACTCTGTAATTACACTTGAGAAAGATTATAAACGTAAATACGAAGGATACGATCCGAATTCTCCAGAATCGATGATTGGTATGACTTTAATGCAGGAAGAATATTTAGATAACAGTATTTCGCTTGCTACTAAAATTGAAGATAACTTTGAAAAATTAGGAAAAAAACTTCGTCAGGGAGGTGTAAAGCAAGCGCCTTTCATGGTACTTCATAAAGCTTATATGCCTAGGGTTTTGGTTGAAACAGGATTTGTATCGAATCCGACAGAAGGAAACATTCTGAATTCTGAAGAAGGCCAAGATGATATCGCAAGAGCAATCGCAGAAGCAATCTTAAGTTACAAACGCGAATATTTTGGGACAGGAGCGGAAGCTACTGAAAGTCGGCCCGTAAGAGATACTACGCCTGCAAAACCAAAAACAGCCACTCCAGTTGCAGTAGCAAAAAATGCTCCAAAAGGAACTTTCTTTAAAGTGCAGCTTATTGCAAGTATTAAAAAAACACCTTTAGAACCTAAAAACTTTAAAGGGCTTAAAAATGTATCGATGGTATACGAAAATAATATTTATAAATATTTCTACGAAGAAACTCCAAGTTACGAAACAGCTCAAAAATACCTGCAAGAAGCTAAAAGTAAAGGATATGGTGCTGCATTTTTAGTGGCAACTAAAGATGGAGAAAAAATCAGTATTCAGGACGCGATTAAATAATCAGCGCAAGTTCGAATATTTATATTAATTTTGTACAAACACTTAGAATTTTGAAACTAACAAGAGAAATTAAAACGGCTATTTTAGTCATCGCGTCTATTTTATTATTTATCTGGGGATATAGTTTTTTAAAAGGCAGAGATCTTTTTACTAATTATACCATTTTATATGCTGAATATGATAATGTTGAAGATTTATCACCATCAGCGCCAGTAACGCTAAACGGACTTGCGATTGGTAAAGTAAATAAAATTACAATTAATGAAGTGACTGGTAAATTACTAGTAGAACTTCAGCTTAAAACAGATTTTCCAATTACAAAAAGCAGTACAGCTGCAATTTATTCTCCTGGATTAATTGCTGGGAAACAAATTAAAATCATTCCAGATTTTACTAGTAAAGAATTGGTAGAAGACGGACAGAAATTAACTTCTACTGTCGAATTGGGATTGACAGAATCTTTAGGCGGAAAACTGGAGCCAATTCAGCAAAAGCTAGAAAAAATGCTTGTCAATATTGACGTTCTGGTTTCAGGATTGAATAATACTTTAGATAAGAATACTCAAGAAAATCTAAAGAAAACAATTGCTGAGTTGAGCCAAACAATGACACAATTTCATAAAGCTTCAGGTAGTTTAAACAATATCCTAGATACCAATAAAGGACAGATTAATGGAATGGTTTCTAATTTTAATAAAGTATCTAGCAACTTTAACAAAATTTCTGATTCATTAAACAAAGCAGATTTAGGAAAAACGGTTCGAAACCTAAACCAGACTTTAGCTAAAGTTGATGGTTTAATGGCGAACTTGAATTCAGGAAAAGGAACAGCAGGAAAATTATTGAACGATGATGCATTGTACAATAATCTGGCAAAAACTTCAAAAGAGCTTGAATTGTTATTGCAAGATGTTCGTCTTTATCCAACCCGTTACGTAAACGTTTCTCTTTTCGGAAAGAAAAATAAACCGTATGTAGCACCAACAGAAGAAACAAACTCAACTGATAAAAAATAATTATAAATGAGTTATTTAGATAATATTTTATTTGCCATACTTCTTATAGTAGGTTTCGGCTTTTTTGCAGCGAGCGTAAAAAAAATCTACCGAAACATTAATCTTGGAGTTGATGTAGATCGAAAAGATAATCCTAAAGCTCGTTGGAAAAACATGGCTTTGATTGCTCTTGGGCAGTCAAAAATGGTGAGACGCCCTGTTGCCGGAATCCTTCATATTTTTGTGTATGTAGGGTTCATAATAATTAATATCGAATTATTAGAAATCATTATTGATGGACTTTTTGGAACGCATAGAATTTTTGCGCCGTATTTAGGTGTAGTGTATGATGTTCTAATTGCTTCATTTGAAATATTGGCAATATTGGTGATTATTGCCGTAGTTACTTTTTGGATTAGAAGAAATTTTATCCGATTAAAACGTTTTATCCATTCTGATTTAGCTGGATTTCCAAAAAGTGATGCCAATTACATTTTGTATTTTGAAACCGTTTTGATGATTCTGTTTTTATTGATGAATGCTTCCGATTTGCATTTACAAAATGTGCCAGGAGGATATTCTCATTTTCATAAAGCAGGAAGTTATCCGATTAGCCAGTTTATCGCACCAATTTTTAATGGTGTGTCAAATGAAACTGTAGGATTGCTTTTCGAAGTTTTCTGGTGGCTGCACATTGCAGGTATTTTAGTTTTCATGAACTATTTATACTTCTCAAAACATTTGCACATTCTTTTGGCATTCCCAAATACCTATTTTGCAAATCTTGAACCAGAAGGGAAGTTTGATAATTTAGCTTCGGTTACAAAAGAAGTAAAATTAATGATGGATCCAAATGCAGATCCATTTGCGGCGGCTCCAGCTGATGAAAATGCGCATCCGGCTAAGTTTGGAGCAAGTGATGTTCAGGATTTAAACTGGGTTCAGCTATTAAATGCTTATACCTGTACGGAATGTGGACGTTGTACTTCTTCTTGTCCAGCGAATCAAACCGGAAAAAAATTGTCTCCGCGTAAAATTATGATGGATACGAGAGACCGTTTGACAGAAGTAGGTAAAAATATTGATGCAAACAAAGGGACTTTTGTGCCAGATAATAAAACATTACTAAACGATTATATCACGCCAGAAGAATTATGGGCTTGTACCTCTTGTAATGCATGCGTTGAAGAATGTCCTGTAAATATCAGTCCGCTGTCTATTATTATGGATATGCGACGCTTTTTGGTAATGGAGCAAAGTGCTGCGCCAATGTCATTAAACGCAATGATGACTAATATTGAAAACAACGGCGCGCCTTGGCAGTATAGCCAACAAGACCGTTTAAATTGGAAAAACGAGAATTAAAATTTATTGTTTAATCGGTTAGTCTTTAACTGTTTATTCGATTTTAAAATATATTGAGGTTTACTGTGAGGAAACCGATTTAACAAAAAAAAGAGAGATGTCAGAAAGTTTAGTAGTGCCAACAATGGCAGAAATGCTTGCCGAAGGAAAACAGCCAGAGGTCTTGTTTTGGGTAGGTTGCGCAGGAAGTTTTGATGATAGAGCAAAAAAAATTACTAAAGCGTTTGTACGAATTTTAAATCGTACCAATGTTTCTTTTGCAGTTTTAGGTACAGAAGAGAGTTGTACGGGTGATCCTGCAAAAAGGGCTGGAAATGAATTTTTGTTTCAAATGCAGGCCATGATGAATATCGAGGTTTTGAATGCTTATGAAGCTAAAAAAATTGTTACAGCTTGTCCTCACTGTTTTAATACGCTGAAAAATGAATATCCAGAATTAGGAGGTAATTACGAAGTTATTCATCATACACAGTTTTTAAAATCATTAATTGATGATGGAAGATTGACTGTTGAGGGCGGACAATTTAAAGGTAAAAAAATCACTTTCCACGATCCTTGCTATTTAGGAAGAGCAAATCAAGTTTATGAAGCGCCAAGAGATTTGATTCAGAAGCTAGATGTTGAATTAGTTGAAATGAAGCGTTCTAAAGCAAACGGATTATGCTGTGGAGCAGGAGGAGCTCAAATGTTTAAAGATGCTGAACCTGGAAATAAAGAAGTGAACGTTCTTCGTACAGAAGATGCTTTGGAAACGCAGCCAGATATTATCGCAGCAGGTTGTCCTTTCTGTAATACGATGTTAACAGACGGAATTAAAAATAAAGAAAAAGAAGGCCAGGTAAAAGTTCTGGATATCGCAGAATTAATTGCTAATGCACAGGATTTGTAAAAGAGGTTCTAAGTTGCTAAGCTTTTGAGCTGCTAAGTTTTTGGACTTTAAACTTGAAACCTGAAACAAGAAAAAACAAAATTTAAAATTAAAAAATGTATATACCTTTTGAAAATTTACCAGGTGAATCTAGAGTCTGGATTTACCAATCGAACAGAAAATTTTCTGAGGAAGAGTTTTCTGAAATCGAAACAGATTTAAAAGCTTTTGTGGAACAATGGGCTGCACACGGCACAAGTCTTGAAGCTTCGTTTTTATTGAAATATAACCGTTTTATTATATTGGCAGTTAACCAAGATGTGCAAGCTGCTACAGGCTGTTCTATTGATAGTTCTGTTGAATTTATTCAAGGATTAGAAAAGAAATATAACGTTGATTTACTAGACAAAATGAACGTTACTTTTAAGCTTGGAGATCATATTGCGCACAAACCATTAATTGACTTTAAGAAAATGGTTAAAGACAAAGCAGTAACGGCAAATACAATTGTATTTAATAATCTGGTTAATAATATTGAAGAATTTAATGATGCTTGGGAAGTTCCCGCAGCAGACAGCTGGCATAGCAGATTTTTCTAAAATATATAAGAGATAAAAAAAAGCGAAACTTGTGTTTCGCTTTTTTTTGTTTCAGGTTTAGTAACGTCAACATTAAACTTTGTCAAAATTTCAAACTTTGACAAAGTTGTTTTTAGGTGATGTGATTTCTATTGAAAAACAAAACTTCTAAATTAGCCCCGATGGGAGCGGTATCCTTTTTCTGGTCTCGTTCTCAAAAAACGAGACAGAAAAAGATATAGCGGACAGCGGGACAGGTGTTCTTTTGAAACTTTTAGTTCTGCTTCTAAAAATATTTATCAACCGGATTAATCTAATTTTGTCAAAAAACTAACAATTTAAAAGCCTGATGAAACGCTATTTTTGAGTATTTTCGTAGAATTAAATTTTATCCATGAAAATAGCAATTGTTTGTTATCCTACTTTTGGAGGTAGTGGTGTAGTAGCCACAGAGTTAGGTCTCGAATTAGCCAGAAGAGGACACGAAATACATTTTATCACATACAGCCAGCCGGTTAGATTGGCACTTTTAAATCCGAATGTTCATTATCACGAAGTAAATGTTCCTGAATATCCTTTATTTCATTATCAGCCTTACGAATTAGCGTTATCGAGCAAGTTGGTCGATATGGTTAAATTGTACAAAATAGAGCTTCTGCACGTGCATTATGCTATTCCTCATGCTTATGCAGGTTATATGGCAAAACAAATGCTGAAAAACGAAGGAATTAATCTGCCGATGATTACAACACTTCACGGGACTGATATTACATTAGTTGGAAATCATCCGTTTTATAAGCCTGCGGTAACTTTCAGTATCAATAAGTCAGATTATGTGACTTCGGTTTCTCAGAGTTTGAAAGATGATACGTTGAAATTGTTTAAAATTAAAAACAAAATCAAGGTGATTCCGAACTTTATCGAATTGAATAAAGTAAAGAAAGATCCTGGTGCGCCTTGCCATCGTTATGTGATGGCGAATGAAAATGAACGCATTATAACGCATATCAGTAACTTTAGAAAGGTAAAACGCATTCCAGATATTATTAAGATTTTCTATAATATTCAGAAAGAACTTCCGGCTAAGCTGATGATGGTTGGAGACGGACCTGAAAAAGAAAAAGCGGAAATTTTATGTCAGGAATTAGGCATTTTAGACAAAGTGATTTTCTTCGGAAACAGTCATGAAATTGATAAAATTTTATGCATGACCGATTTATTTCTGCTTCCTTCTGAAACAGAAAGTTTTGGTTTGGCGGCGCTTGAAGCCATGGCTCTGGGAGTTCCAGTTATCTCGAGTAATTCGGGCGGTCTTCCAGAAGTAAATTTTGACGGATTTTCGGGTTATTTAAGCAATGTAGGAAATGTAGAGGAAATGGCAGAGAATGCGATTAAAATTTTGAAAGACGATGCCGTTTTGAATCAGTTTAAAGCTAATGCGTTCGAAGTGGCGAAGAAGTTTGATATTCATAACATTCTTCCGAAATACGAGGCTTTATATCAAAAAGCAATTGACGATTATAAATATGAAAAACAATAATTTTAAAAAGAAGTAAATGAAAAAAGTAATTTCGATTTTAGCAGTTTTTGTTTTGATTTCCTGCGGAGCTAAGAAGGCTTCTGCTTCAACAGGATTATATGAAGTTTTGACGGTACAGTCTAGCGGCGGGGGAAACATCAAATTTTTTGAGATTCTGACAGAACCGAATGAGATTAAAATGCTGGAAAACGATCCGCTTTTGGCTGATAAGGTAAAAAATAGCGATACCAATACTTCAAATTACGTGATTCTGAATATGGGTGAAAAAAATACCAGCGGTTATACTATTGATGTTGTAAATGTTGAAGAGACAGATAAAAATATCATTATAACAGTAAAAGAAAACAGCCCAGCAAAAGATGCGATTACTATGTCTGTTATTTCATATCCGTATACTGTAGTAAAAATTAACTCTAAAAAAGAAATAATCATTAAATAAGAAAGTGTTTTTTTAACCGCAAAGAGCGCAAGGTTTTTTCAACTTTGTCTTGAAAACGCTAAGTTCGCAAAGCTGAATTAGATAAAGCTTTGCGAACTTAGCGTTCTATATAGAATCTTATAGATAAAAAACCTTGCGTTCTTTGCGGTTAAACTTACCATAAGATAAAAAAAACCTGTCGCTTTAATACGACAGGTTTCTTCTTACAATTATTTTTTATTTTTAATTAGAATCTGAATTTAACACCTAAACCGACGTCAAATCCAAAATTATCATCGTCATAGTATCCAGAACCAATTTCAGGTCTTGCATCTAATGATAAAGTAAGTGGCACTTCATCAAATCTGTATTCTATACCGATATCTCCAGCAGCAAAAACATAAGTTCCGCTATCATTGTATCTATAGTTGTTATTGTAATAATCATGATCCCAAGCGGCTAAACCTCCACCGACACCTGCGTACCAGTTAAAACCTCCATCGATGTTCCAAACCCATTGGTAAAGAGCAACTCCTTTTATGGCGTCTACATCTCTGCTGTTTCTCCAACCTAAGTCAAACTCCAGTCTGTTTTTCTGATTTAGTCCTAATTGATATGATATTTCTCCTCCAAATCCGTTATTGTCTCCCAGACGTAATCCTAAAGCGTGTTTCGAAATTTCTTGTGATTGAGCCGTAAATGCTAAACCAAGAAGCATAATGGCAGATAATAAAATCTTTTTCATAAAAATGGTTAATTAATTTTTTTCAAATGTATAATTACAGTCAGATAGAGAACGTATATTATTTTTGAAAATTGTTATATAATTTACATTTTCATGAAAAAGGCGCGTTAAAATTCTTAAAAACCTGTTTCTGAGTCTCCTATTTAAGGATTATAGACGAAATGAGCTGATTTGTAATAAGATCCTCCATTTCTAACAGATTTTCTTCTTCGACAAAATTACTGGCTTTATAAGAAAACAGTTTCCAACGTTTTTTATGGTATTCCAACGCGGTTAAGTTTTCTACCCAATCGCCAGAATTAAGATATAAAGTAGAGCCGTGTTTGTTTTCAATAGTTGCAATTTTTGGTTCGTGAATGTGTCCGCAGATTACGTAATCGTAGTTTTTTTCGATTGCTAAATCGGTTGCAGTGGTTTCAAAATCTGAAATAAATTTTACTGCTTTTTTTACGCTAGCTTTAATTTTTTTAGAAAAAGAATAAGGTTCACGTCCAAGCTTTGCTAAACACCAGTTGGCAAATCGGTTCATTAAAATTAGATAATCGTAACCTAATCCGCCTAGTTTTGCAATCCATTTTGAATGTTGAACAGAGGCGTCAAAAACGTCTCCGTGAAAAATCCAGGCTTTTTTATCGTCCAATTCTAAAACTAATTTATCAACAAGAGCAAAATTTCCCATATTCATATCGCTGAATTTTCGAAGTATCTCATCGTGATTTCCAGTAATATAGTACACTTTTGTTCCTTTAGAAGCCATTCCGATAATGCGCTGGATCACTCGCAAATGGGCTTTAGGAAAGTAAGATTTTCGAAACTGCCAAGCATCGATTATATCGCCGTTTAAGACTAGAGTTTTGGGTTTAATGCTTGAAAGATAGTTGTTTAATTCTTTAGCATGACTTCCGTAAGTTCCTAAATGAACATCAGAAAGAATGACCAATTCGACGTTTCTTTTTTTCAATTTTTCTTGATTTGAAGTTTTACAAATGAAAGAAAGTTTGTGAAATTTGACTTTATTAAAAGGTTATTAAAAAGAGGATATTTTTACCAAATTGTAATTTTTATCCCATTTAATGTTTCGTTAATAATACCAGTTTTAAATTTTTTAATTTAATTCATAAAACTTACATTTGCTCAAAACAAAACACAATGGCAGGAAACAGCTTCGGCACATTATATAAAGTAACAACATTTGGAGAATCTCACGGTGAAGCTTTAGGCGGTATTATTGATGGATGTCCTCCAGGAATACAATTAGATTTTGAAGCAATTGAGGTAGATATGGCAAGAAGAAAGCCAGGTCAGTCGGCAATTGTTACTCAAAGAAAAGAACCAGACAGCGTTCAATTCTTATCAGGAATATTTGAAGGAAAAACTACAGGAACTCCAATTGGATTCATTATTCCGAACACCAACCAAAAATCAGACGATTACTCTCATATAAAAGATAATTACAGACCTAGCCACGCCGATTACGTTTACGACCAGAAATATGGTTTGCGTGATTACCGAGGCGGCGGAAGAAGTTCTGCTAGAGAAACAGCAAGTAGAGTAGTAGCGGGTGCAATTGCAAAACAAATGTTGCCTGAAATTAAGATCAATGCTTATGTTTCTTCGGTTGGGCCAATTCATTTAGAAACGCCTTATCAAGAATTGGATTTTTCTAAAATTGAAAGCAATCCAGTACGTTGTCCAGATGAAAAATCGGCAGCGATTATGGAAGAATATATTCGTGATATTCGCAAGCAAGGAGACACCGTTGGTGGTGTTGTGACGTGTGTGATTCAGAATGTTCCGGTTGGTTTAGGAGAACCTGTATTTGATAAACTTCATGCAGAATTAGGAAAAGCAATGCTTTCTATTAATGCAGTAAAAGGTTTTGAATACGGAAGCGGTTTTTCTGGATCTGAAATGAAAGGAAGTGAACACAACGATTTATATAATCCTGACGGAAGTACAAAAACAAATCTATCAGGCGGAATCCAAGGCGGTATAAGCAACGGAATGGATATTTATTTCAGAGTTGCCTTTAAACCGGTTGCAACGATCATGCAGACTCAGGATTCTTTAGATAATAAAGGTAACATTACACCAATGACAGGAAAAGGACGTCATGATCCGTGTGTAGTGCCTCGCGCAGTGCCTATCGTAGAAGCGATGGCAGCAATTGTTTTGGCAGATTTTTATTTAATCAACAAAACATATTAATAAAAGGTAAGACAGTGAGGGTCTTATATTTTAATAATTAAAAAATAATTTAATGCAAGAAGTTACAGAAACTAAAAAACAATCATTTCTTTCGGGATTAACAGGGCAGATTATAATTGCGATGGTTCTTGGAGCCATTTTAGGAATTATACTGCATAATACCATTTCGCCTGAAGCCGCGCAGTTATTTAGTAGTAAAATAAAAATGCTGGCAACCATCTTTATCCGTTTGGTGCAAATGATTATTTCGCCTTTAGTTTTTACTACTTTGGTAGTAGGAATTGCGAAATTGGGTGATATTAAAACTGTTGGAAGAATTGGAGGAAAAGCTATTGGGTGGTTTTTTACAGCTTCATTTATTTCGCTTTTAATCGGATTGTTTTACGTAAATGTTTTGCAACCAGGTGTTGGTTTAAAACTAGACCACGTAGATATGGCGGCAGCTTCTGAAGTTACAGGTAAAACGCAAAATCTTTCTTTCGATAATTTTGTTGAGCACATTGTGCCAAAAAGTATTGTCGAAGCAATGGCAACTAATGAAATCCTGCAGATTGTAGTTTTCTCTATTTTCTTCGGATTAGCGGCAGCTTCTTTAGGGCCAACGGTAAAACCAATTATTGGAGCCTTCGATAAACTATCGCATATCGTTTTAAAAATGGTAAACTACGTAATGAAATTTGCGCCAATTGGAGTTTTTGGTGCCATTGCAGGTGTGTTTGCTATACGAGATGCAGAAGAATTGGTTATCACATACTTTAAATTTTTCGGTTCGTTCTTAATCGGTATCAGTACACTGTGGATTATTTTGATTGCGGTCGGATATATTTTCCTTAAAGGAAGAATGACGGAATTACTAAAACGAATTACAGGACCTCTAGCTATTGCTTTCGGAACAACGAGTAGTGAAGCAGTTTTCCCTAAATTGACGGAAGAATTAGAAGGTTTTGGCGTAAAAGATAAAATCGTTTCTTTCATGTTGCCGCTTGGTTATTCGTTTAACCTTGACGGAAGTATGATGTACATGACTTTTGCCAGTATCTTTATTGCTCAATTTTACAATGTGCATTTAGATTTAGGAACACAAATGGCAATGCTTTTGGTTTTAATGCTTACCAGTAAAGGTATTGCGGGTGTGCCTCGTGCAAGTTTGGTTGTTGTGGCTGCAACTTGCGGTATGTTTGATATTCCGATTGAAGGGATTGCATTGATTCTTCCAATTGACCATTTCTGCGATATGTTTAGAAGTGCAACCAATGTATTAGGAAATGCATTAGCGACTTCTGTTGTAGGACAATGGGAGGAAAGCAAAGAATAATAATAGCACTAAGATTTAATTTTTTTTCTTAGTTATCGAAATAATTTTTGACAAGCTGTATTTTTTTATGAAATACAGCTTTTTTTTATTTTAAAGTGTATATTTGATCAAACTAGCCGATTAATGCCCCAAATACGGATTTTTTTACTTTTACTCTTTGTTCTGAATTGCTTTGCCAATTCGGCGATCTCGCAATCTAATTGTAATATTGATCCTAAGATCGATAAGATTGTAAAAAAGGCACTTTTAAATTTTAGGGAATCTAATTTCGAAAAATCACTTACTTATTCCAGAACGGCTTTAAATGCTGCAACCGCAAAAAAAGATTATTGTCTTATTGCCCGTTCGTATAATATTATAGCGGCCAATTATAATGAATTGACAGAGTTTGATAAAGCTGTTTTTTTCTATAAAAAAGGACTGTATTACGCCAATAAAACCAATAATGATACTTTAAAATGTAATCTCTATAATAATCTAGGGAACATGTTTTGTTTCGAAAAGAAACAGTTTGACGAAGGAATTCGCTATTATAAAAAAGCGGTTGCCTACGCTTTGAAAATCAATGATCTGAAAGAAGTTTATTTTACGAATGTCAATATTGCTTGGGCTTATTTTGATATTGAAAATTATAAGCAGGGGTCTCTTTTTCTGAAATATGTCAATAGCACCAAATTAAAATATAATGACGGATCTACAGAAGTTATTGTAGATATGTTAAATGGGATTTATGCTAGTCACAAAAACGATAATAAAGCGGCAAATGCTCATTTTTTGAGCGCAATAGAAGCTGGAAAAAGATGTCAGGAGAAAACAGATTTGGCGCATGCTTATTTAGAATATTCTCATTTTTTAAATAAAATCAATAAGCATAAAGAAGCTTACGATGCGCTTGTAAATCATTATAGCCTTTCTGATAAATTGTATGATGCTAAAAAACTTAAAAAAGCGTCGCAGGCAGGTTTAAGTTTGGAATTGGATGAATACAAAAGACAGATCGATAAAGTTGAAGGCGAAAAAGTAGAGCAGTCTCAAAGTTTGCGAAAATCAAAAATCATTGTAATTCTATTTATTTTGATTTCGCTGATTCTTTTAATTTTAATTATCACGCTAATAAGAAACATCAGATACAAGAAAAAACACAATTTAGAGCTTCTGCAAGCTAAAGAAATTGCAGAGGAAGCTTCTCTGCTCAAAACGCAATTTATATCTACTATAAGCCACGAATTGCGTACACCGCTTTATGGAGTGGTCGGGATTACCAATATGTTGCTAGAAGAGCATAAAGAAATTTCAAGAAGCCAGCATTTGAGTTCGCTGAAATTCTCAGCCAGATATCTATTGTCTTTAGTAAACGATATTCTGCAAATCAATAAAATTGAAGAAAATAAAATCGTACTAGAAAACCTGACTTTTAATATTACCGATGAAATTACGGTAATCAAGAATTCGCTTTCTTTTCTTTCGCAAAAAAATAATAATAGGATTTCTATTGATATTGATCCGTGCATTCCAGAATATTTAATTGGAGATAAGTTGCGACTGGCTCAGATTTTAATGAACTTGGTGAGCAATGCTTTGAAATTTACCAAAGACGGACAAGTTGAAATTATTGTAAAACTCAATAAAGTTGAAGGAAAACTGTATTATTTAGATTTCCTGATAAAAGATAACGGAATAGGAATCGCGCTTGTTGACCAGAATAAGATTTTTGAAAAGTTTGTTCAAGTTGGCAGAAAAGATGAGGATTATCAGGGTACAGGTTTAGGGCTTAGCATTGTAAAAAGATTGTTAGGACTTTTTGGAAGTACGATTACTTTAGACAGCGATTTAGGAAAAGGAACTTCATTTTCGTTTACAATCGCTTTTGAACACGATTTAGCCAAAACGAAAAGCATTATTGATGAGATTGAAGTGGATCTGACTTCGAGCGAAATCTACAAAATTTTGGTGGTTGAAGATAACTTGATTAACCAGCTGGTGACCAAAAAGATTATCGAAAAGAACAATTATGCCTGCAAAGTGGTAGATGATGGTTTTGGAGCGCTTAAAATTTTAGAAGAAGAAACCTTTGATTTGATTTTAATGGATATTAATATGCCTCTAATGAACGGATTTGAGACTACTAAAAGAATACGTCTTCTCGGTATAGAAACGCCAATTGTGGCTCTGACAGCTTTTGATAAAGATGAAATTACAGATGAAGCGATTTCTTCTGGAATGAATGATATTATAATTAAACCTTTTGAGCCAGTTAAATTGTTTAAAATAATCAATTTCCTTATAAACGAAAAAAACGCTGTTTAATACCAGCGTTTTTTGTTTTTCTTAGAATTATCCGATTTTCTCGATTTGTGAGCGCCACCGCTTCTGTTGGAGTTTTTAGGTTTTTCTCCTGCTTCTGGACTCCCAGAATGCCATTGGTACGGATGATCGGCAATTGTTTTTACATCTACTTTAATCAGTTTCTGAATGTCTTTCCAATAAGGAAGTTCATCTTTTCCGCAGAAAGAAATAGCAATACCGCCGTTTCCTGCACGACCTGTACGGCCAATACGGTGAACATAAGTTTCAGGAATATTTGGCAAATCAAAATTGATAACGTACGGAAGCTGTTCAATGTCAATTCCACGCGCTGCAATATCTGTAGCTACAAGAACACCAACTTCTTTATTTTTGAAAGCATCCAAAACTCTTTGTCTTGCATTTTGCGACTTATCGCCATGAATGGCTTCTGCGGGAATATCTTTTTTGCGAAGCGCTTTTACAACATTGTCAGCGCCATGTTTTGTTCTCGAGAAAACAAGCACGTTTGATAAATTTTCTTCTTTAATCAAACTGTATAATAAGTTTCTTTTTTCGGTTTTATCTACAAAATAAATGCGCTGTTCTACATTTTCTGCTGTAGAAGAAACGGGAGAAACTTCTACTTTTTCCGGATCTTGCAAAAACATTTCTGCCAGTTCGCGAATTGCAATTGGCATTGTAGCAGAGAAAAGTAAAGTCTGTCTGTTTTTAGGAGTCAGTTTTACGATTTTTTTGACATCGTTTATAAAACCCATATCCAGCATCTGATCGGCTTCATCAAGCACTAAAGTATGCAAGTGATTAAAATCAAGAAAACCTTGTTTATGAAGGTCTAATAAACGTCCAGGAGTAGCAATTAAAATATCGACTCCATTTTTTAAAGCATCAACTTGCGGGTTCTGAGAAACTCCTCCAAAAATAGTCAGCTGTGTTAAATTGGTATATTTGGCATAAGTATCAAAACTTTGCCCGATTTGCACTGCTAGTTCGCGGGTAGGCGTAACCACAAGCGCACGAATCAGTTTTGTTTTTTTTGATGAACCTACAATGCGGTGTAATTGGTGTATAATTGGAATAGCAAAAGCCGCTGTTTTTCCTGTTCCGGTCTGCGCACAGCCAATTAAATCACGGCCTGCCAAAACAATTGGAATAGATTTTTCCTGAATTGGGGTAGGATTTAAATAGCCTTCTTCAAATACGGCTTTTTGTATACTTTTTGAAAGTGATAGATCTTCGAATAACATATCTTAGGTGATTAACTATTTTAGTTTTAATTCTAAAATGCCGTGCAAAGATAAGTTTATTCAGTCAATCGTTTGTTTGAATTGGCTTTTATTTGGCAAAACCAATCTTCTTAGTATCTGGAATCAATTTTTAAATCAATCTTTTTCGATGTTGGCTTTAATAAAATCGGTTACCAAATAACCAATTAATTTGCCTATTAAATTATTGTTTGGAGAATTGTCTAAATCTGGTGCTCCTTCGCAGATATGCAGATAAGCCGCATTTTTATGTTCGCCAAAGAAAGAAACAAATTGTCTCAATTCTTCAACTGAAAATCCGCTTATAGTCATGGCACTGCTGGCAATGTTCGGAATTGCATCCAAATCGATCTCGATTCCGAAAGCGTCATTTTTTACAAAATCCAAAGCGGTAATCATTTCGCGATTAAAATCTTTTTCTTTTCTAATGTTAACGCTATCGTATGTATTATAGCGAACGCGGTCTTCCAGTTTTTTAATAATATCTAAAACACTTTTTGAAGTGTAATTTTCATGAAGTCCGAAAATGAAATATTTCCTTAAAAAACCTTCTTCGTAAGCATAAGAGAATCCGTTTCCGCTATGACGGCCTTCTAAAATTCTAAAGTCAGAGTGCGCATCAAAATTGATTGCATTTATAGGCTTTCCTTTCGCAAGAGCGGCACCTTTAATATTTCCGTAAGCATTATTATGGCCTCCGCCAATAATAATAGGTGTTTTTCCAGCTTTAATTATCGTAAAAATAATATGAGATACTTCTTTGTCTATTTTTTCAACCAGCTGGCTTAATTTTGATCTGTCGTCAATGTCGTTGAAGTCTAAGTTTTCTACTTCACGCATTTCATCAGCAACATTAATATGGCCTAAAATAATAATATTGCTTCCTTTAGAAAAACGATTGTGCTGAATGTTAGCAATGCTTTTTATAGCAGATTGCCATGCAGAAGCCGCTCCAGGTCTTCCGTAATTGGCACGCACACCAATATCTTCAGGAATTCCTAAAAGCACGTATTTTGCTTCGCTTTCTTTAATAAAATCAACCTTGTCAACTCCAGAAGGAATGACAATCATTTTTTCTCCGAACTTTATTTCACCACTTCTGTGATTTGTGATTTTTGCTAAATCATTTATAGTGAAAGGGATTAATTTTTCCATGAAAAAAATTTATTTTCCAAAAATAATATAATTGTAGAAACTTACGTTATTACCTTATATTAATTCTTAAATTTGTTATTAAAGAAAATTTTTTAAATATGGAAAACCCAAAGAACAACAATTCAAGTCTAAAGGCGGTAATCGCAGTTTTAGCAGTCCTACTTATTGGTAGCTTAGTGTATATTTTTAAACTATCGTCTGATAGTGATGTAGTTAAGACAGAACTTACAACTACATTAACAGAAAAAGAATCTGTAATGAAAGATTTACAGGAGCTAAAAGCAACTTACGATGCTGCAATTGCTGAAAATACTTCGATGTCTGACGAATTAATCCAAGAGAGAGACAAAGTAGTAGCTTTGATGGATGATTTGAACAAGTCTAAAGGAGATGTTTCTAAATACAGATCTCAAGTTCAGGCAATGCAAAGTAAAATGAAAACTTTAGTTGCTGAAAACGATGAGTTGAAAAAACAAAATGGTGTTTTAACTACTCAAAGAGACAGTACTATTGTAGTTTTAGGAGAATCTAAGAAATATAACGAAGTATTAGTTGGTCAAAACGAAGAATTAGCTAAAACTGTAGAAAAAGGTTCTAAATTATCTGTGTTAAACACAAAAACTTCAGCTTACAAATTGAAAAGCTCTGGTAAACAAATCGAAACTGATAAAGCAAGCCGTGCTGATGTTTTGAAAGTTAGTTTTACAATTGCTGAAAACCAAATTGCAAAATCTGGTGACAAAACGTATTATGTTCAAGTTATCGATGCTAAAAACAATGTTTTAGGCGAAAAGAAAACAGAAAGTTTTGGAGATAACACATTAACTTACAGCTTTAAAACTACTGTAAAGTATGAAAACAAAACTGTTCAAGTTAGTGAAGATCTTCCTGGAAAAGATTTTGCTAAAGGAACTTACTTTATCAATGTATTTGATAATGACGAATTAGTTTCTAAAACTAGTTTCAGTTTAAGATAAGCCGAAGGGAAAAATACCACTTAAGATATTAAAGGTCTGCAGTTTTTTGCAGACCTTTTTTTATGGAATAAAGTAAGTTTGAAATTTAAAAAGGGAAGGCTATTTTAAAATTTTGCCTTCAACAAAAACAGATTCGATAAGGTTGCTACCAAAAGCGTACGGAATCTGATAATAAGAAGAAATTGGTTTTGTCAGGATTAAATTGGCTTTTTTGCCTTTTGTAATGCTTCCGTGAGTTTCTGAAAGTCCCATTGCATAAGCGCCGTTTATGGTTGCCGCATTAATAGCTTCTTCGGGCGTCATTTTCATTTTGATACAAGCCGTTGCTACTACAAAATTCATATTTCCAGATGGAGTAGAACCAGGGTTAAAATCGGTTGCTAAAGCGAGAGGAAGACCTGCTTTTAGCATTTCGCGCGCAGGCGTATACGGAATACTCAAAAAGTAAGAACAAGAGGGCAGAGCAACAGGCATTGTTTCTGTGTCTTTTAATGCCTGAATATCTTCTGGATTCATAACTTCTAAATGATCTACAGAAAGTGCATTAAATTTAATTCCAGCCTGAATACCGCCAATAGAATTAAATTGATTAACGTGGATTTTTGGTTTTAACCCAAAGTCGATTCCGGCCTTCATGATTTTTTCGGTTTCTTCTACAGAAAAATAACCGCTTTCGCAGAAAATATCTACATATTCTGCTAGTTTATTTTTGGCAATTTCAGGAATCATCTTAGTAATGATTTCATCAATATAACCTGCTTTGTTTTCTTTGTAATGAGTTGGAAAAGCATGGGCGCCCAAAAAAGTAGCTTTAATGGAAATAGGATAATTTTCGGCCAGTTTTTTAATGACGCGGAGCATTTTTAATTCACCTTCAATGGTTAATCCGTAACCCGATTTGATTTCAACGGCTCCAGTTCCTAAATGCATTACTTCTTCTAGACGAATTTTAGATTGCTCGTAAATTTCTTCTTCTGAGGTTTCGTTTAGTTTTTTAGCCGAATTCAAAATTCCACCACCGCGATTCGCGATTTCTTCGTAAGAGAGTCCATTAATGCGGTCAACGAATTCTTGTTCGCGATTTCCAGCATAAACAATATGAGTGTGGCTATCGCACCAAGACGGAAGAACCACTTTTCCAGTTGCATCAATAGTTTCGTCAGCATTGATTTTTGGAAGATTGTCCATTGAGCCGAAATCCTCAATTAACTTGTCTTTTATAATTAAAAAAGCATTTTTAATAGTGGGAAGAATTGCCATTTCAGAACCTGAAACTTTAGCGATTGAAGTTTCTCGAACCTGAAGTAATTCTTGTATGTTGATAATTAGCGTTGTCATTTTTAATCTATTTATAAAACACAAATTTGCTTCGCCTATTCCCTTCGGTCGAGTCACAAATTATCACGAACTAATCCGTGAAATCTGTGAAATTCGTGTTTTAATTTGTATGTTTTTTTTATTCCGAAACTGTTATTTCGAACATTTTGCTCCAGTTTTTACCTGTTACAAAAATAGTTTTAGTTTTAGGGTTGTAAGCAATTCCGTTAAGAACATCATCTTTAGTGATGTCGGTCATTGTTTTTCTTAAATCAGATAAATTTAAAATACCTTCAACAGCTCCCGAATTTGGATTTACAACAGCAATAGCATCTTTAAACCATACATTTGCATAGATTTTCCCGTCAATCCATTCAATTTCATTAACGGCTTTAATTTTTGAAGTACCTGAATAAACGTTGATATAATCAATCATTTTTTGAGTAGCTGGATCAACTTTCCAAATTTTTTCAGTTCCATCTGTCTGATAAATATGTTTCCCGTCATTTGTCATTCCCCATCCTTCAATATCTTTTTCGTAGTCAAAGGTTTTTTCAAGCTTTAAAGTTTTTGCGTTGTAAATAAAGCCTTTTTTATTCTTGTAAGTCAATTGGAATAATTTATCATTTATAAATGTAATTCCTTCTCCAAAATATTGCTGGTCAAGATCAATTTGTTTGAAAACTTTCCCAGTTTTATAGTCGTATTTTTTTATGAATGAAGCGCCTTCTTGTCCAGTGCTTTCGTATAAAGTGTCTTTATAAAACTCTAAACCTTCTGTAAATGCTTTTTTGTCATGCGGAAAAGTATTTACAATTTTATACTTTAATAGTTTTGGCTCAATGTCTGAAACTACCTCAATTCTAGCAGTAGCATCAGAAGAATCTCCTCCAAAATAAACTTTAGCTTTTAGGTATTGATAACCCAATTTTTGATCTATTAATTCAAATCTAAAATTTTCAGCACCCTTTGTGCCTCCAACTCTTTGGTCGTTTACGAAGTAGGCAACGCTGTCAATTTCTTTTGATTTTGGGTTTAAAATTCCAATATTAAGCGCTTCTTTTTGCGTAAGATGAGCTGGAAAAGCAGAATCATCGATAGTAAATAAAGAATTTTCACCTTTATTTTTTTCTCCACATCCAATTAATGTGATTCCTAATAAAATGACAGCTAGGAAGTTATATTTTTTCATAGTTTAAAATTTGAATAAGGCAATATACGACGATATTTTTATTGCCGCAAAGGTCTTGCAAAAATATAAAAAGGTTGTATATTTGCACTGGCAAGTCCTACACGACCAGCTCCTGCAGACTCCCCCAGGATGGGAACATAGCAAGGGTACGTGGTTGAGCGGTGCGATGTAGGTCGCTTGCCATTTTTTATTTTTTAGAATTATTTAATTTGTGATCTTCCTTTATGGAAGATTTTTTTATTTTTGGACGTTTGAGGATAAAAGATATATTTTCTAAAAATGGAAAAATTTTCAAAACTAGTTTTAGTTTTTTTTATAATTGTTGCTTTTGGTTTATTTATGAAAGGACATTTCTATAGTAAAGAGATATATGAGAATCCTGGACAAACAATTTGCAAATACACGTTTTGCAAGCAATTTCCGAAAACTAATACAGCATATGTAAAATATTATATCGACAATAAATTGTATCGAAATAAAGCAGGAAGATGTCCTGAAAATTATGATATGACAATTGATAAATATTTTATTTTAAATTATTCAACAAATGATCCTAACAAAATCCGTGTTGATTTTTCAAAAGAAATTAAAGATTCCATATTGATCAAAGAATTAGAATTAAAGATTGATTCAACATTGTATTAACTGTAGAAAGATCTTGAACTTTAAAAATATAATATAACTTAAAAAAAGATGAGTAAAGTAGTTTTAATAACCGGAGGGTCATCTGGAATTGGAAAATCTATTGGTGAATTTTTACACAAAAAAGGTTTCGTTGTCTACGGAACGAGCAGAAATCCAGAGAAAGTTTTAAATTCTATTTTTCCATTAGTTGCTTTAGATGTTCGAAATTCTGATTCTATTAAAACGGCTGTTAGCAGAATTATTGAAACTTCTGGAAGATTAGATATTGTAATTAATAATGCTGGAGTTGGAATTACAGGACCTTTGGAAGAAATTCCAACCGAAGAAATCAGAAATAATTTCGAAACTAATTTTTTCGGGCCAATTGAGGTGATGAAAGCGGCGCTTCCGCAAATGCGCAAACAGAATTCGGGACTTATTATAAATATAACTTCGATCGCCGGTTATATGGGATTGCCTTATAGAAGTGTTTATTCGGCGTCAAAAGGTGCTTTAGAATTAATTACAGAAGCTTTGAGGATGGAAGTTAAATCTTTCGGAATTGAAATTACGAATGTTGCGCCTGGAGATTTTGCAACCAATATTGCAGCGGGACGTTACCATGCGCCAGTTATTAAAGATTCAGCTTATGAAAAAGTTTACGGAGATGTTCTGGCAACAATGAACGATCATGTTGAAGCAGGAAGTAATCCGAATGAAATGGCCGAAGCAGTTTACAAAATCATTCAGACTAAAAAGCCAAATGTGCATTATAAAGTAGGAGCATTTATGCAAAAGTTTTCGATTGTCTTAAAACGAGCGCTTCCAGATAAAATGTACGAGAAAATGCTGATGAATCATTATAAGCTTTAAACATTATAAATTTAGAATAATAAAAACCGAGGTAAACTTTTTTTGCTTCGGTTTTTGTGTAAATAAAGCTGTAATTCTTACAAAAACATGTTTCATTTTAAAAAGTGAAACATGTTTTTTTGTTTTATAACACATTGTGGTTTAGTTGATTCGTATTTTTGAGCACCCTTTTGATAATTGATTGTTAAACATTTTGATGTTTAAAATGTAAGTCTGTTTTAGAATGGATTTTCTGCTTTTATCATTTTAGAAACTTAAAATCGGATCGAATGAAAATAAAATTACTCCTTTTCTGGATGGTAGTACTAATTTCTACTACAGATGTTTATTCGCAAGTTGGTGTCGGAACTTTCACTCCTAATAATTCTGCTCAATTAGATATTGTAGCATCAAACAAAGGAATTCTGATTCCAAGAGTTTCCCTGCAAAGTAATACAGATACTTCTACAATTACTAGCGGAAATATCGAAAGTCTTTTGGTTTATAATACCAATACGGCAAGCAGTATTACACCTGGTTATTATTATTGGTACAACAATAAATGGCACAGAATTATAACAGATCAAAATTTTATTAATCAAGTAGTCACGACTTTAGTAGATAATGGCGATGGAACTTATACGTATAAAAGTGAAGATGGGACAATTACTGTGATAGATATCCCTGCTAATGAAACGCTTACTTCTTTGGTTTACGATGCTATCGCAAATACACTAACTTATGTAGACGAGCATAAAAATGGAACTGTTATTAATCTTCAGACTTTGGTTCGAAATGTAGAATCTATTACAACTTTGATTGATAATTCAAACGGAACCTATACGTATACCAACGAAAAAGGAGTTCAAACTACAATTGATTCAAATCATACTGATGTACTGACAACAATTGCAATGAATCCAGATAATGTTCATATCGATTATAAAGATGAAGTAGGAAATATTACGCAACTAGATTTAAATCAGGCTATCAAAAATTTAGAAACGACTACAACTTTAGTTGATAATGCAAACGGAACGTATACGTATACAAACGAAAAAGGAACAACTTCATTAATTGATGTCCCAAGCAGTGTAATTAATAATGCTACGACTATTTTTAATACTACGAATGTTGTAAATGAAATTATTCCGATAATTAAATCCAATGAAACCCTTACTTCTCAAACCCAAAATCTAGCTTCTGGAGATATTACTTTTACCGACGAAGATGGAGCAAGTTCAGTTGTAAAAGTTACAAGTGCTAATGCAGGAAATCTACTTACAACGGGAACAGATGGCGGAAGTTTCCTAAATCAAGCATCTATTCAAGCCAATGAAACCCTTACTTCTCAAACTCAAAATCTAACTTCAGGCGATATTACTTTTACCGACGAAGATGGAGCAAGTTCGGTTGTAAAAGTCACAAGTGCCAATGCAGGAAATTTGCTTACAACTGGCACAGATGGAGGATCGTTTTTGAATCAATCTGCTATCGCTTCTAATGAAACAAATACTACTTTGTCTATCGCTGCTGGTGCTTTGGCATATACGAATGAAGATAGTAACAATGCCAATGTAAATTTGATTTCTACCGATGTAAATAATGCTGTGGCTGCGGGCACAGACGGTGCTTTGTTTGTAGATAGCAATACGCTGGCAATTGAGCCGTGGCTGGTCGAAACAACGGGAGATAAAGCCACTTTAAATACTCAAAATATTTATCAGACTGGTCGGGTTGCTATAGGGGGCAATACTTTCAGCAAGCAATTGGATGTTCATGGTGACTTTAAATCGGTTTTTAATGCTAGTGACGGATTATTTCATGCAGTAGAAGTGAATAATTTAGACACAGGTGCTCCAATTACAGCTATGTTTGCGTCAAATGCAGCTGCGCCTTTTTCTGCATCACAGTCTGCAATGGTGTCGGTGTCGGGAAATGGTGCCGATTTGATTGCTTTTAATAGCGTTTCACAATCAGAAATACTTGTTTTTCCAAATCAATTAACGTTAGCCCATAACAGCCAGACCACGTCGAGCCAAGCCTTAATTTCTGTAAGAAATGATCAGGGAGTAAGATATCAGTTTAATGATACGTCAGGCGGTTTTTTAGGAGAGTATATTTTTCCAAAAACCAACGGAAGCACAGGACAGGTTTTAACGACAAATGGCAATATACCAACCGCACAATTGGAATGGATAGATCCAAAAGTTAGCGGTATCAATGGTTTGACAAGTTCTGGAATAGAGGTAAAATTAGGTGGAGCTCTAACAGAGCCAACAACGATCACAACCGATGCAACCAATACTTTGGCAATTGCCGGCCTGCAACAAAGTACGGCTCAGAACGATAAAATTGTGGTAACAGATGTCAATGGTGTTGTTAAGAATGTCAGCAGTGCTATGCCGAAGTTTTTTTATATGCCGGCAATTATATTTGATACAGCTGTGATTTCACCAGGACTGACTAAAAATTTATATACAGAATATACGGCTCAATTTCAAGCTGTAACGGTCAAAAGCGCGGGAGCTCCAGCAGATATTCCATTTCTTCCTGCTGCAACAGATTTGTATTATTATATAACATATTATGATCCAGCAGTATTCAGTAATCTTTCGATAGATGCAAATGGAGTGCTGACTTATGATATTATTGGAAATGGAACTCCGACTTCCTTCATGAATATTGTTTTTGTTGTTAAATAATTAAAATCAAAGACAATGAAAACTTTAATTAAAACTTTAAAAAATCTGAGGAAAAAGGCAGTTTTGGTCAGTTGTCTTCTTGTGTTCATATGTAATTCAGTAAGCGCACAATTTACATTTACAAACGATTTTAAAAATAATACCGCACACGATGTTACTATAGGAGGAGTTGGCGGTGTAAACGGAACGGCATATTTGACGTCTGGAATAGATGATCCAATAGGAGCGGGCTGGTTAAGACTTACCAAAAGCACTACACAACAGGGAGGTTATGCTTATGTGACCAAATCTTTTCCTTCTACTCTTGGTGTGCTTATGGATTTTGAATATAAAATGTGGCGTAATGTAAATGATTTTTTTAATGGAGCTGACGGACTTGGTGTATTTCTTTTTGATGCTGCAGATGTTGAAGCAAACGGATTCCGATTAGGTGGTTATGGCGGTTCTTTAGGCTATGCTCCAAATGCAGATGACGGAACTCCTTTAGGTTTACGAGGCGGATATGTCGGAATTGGTTTTGATGCTTTAGGAAACTTTGCAAATCCTAATTTTGGACCAAGAGCCGGCGGTCCAGGTAACAGACCTAATTCGGTTTCTTTGCGAGGCCCTACAGACGATTCTAATTTTAATAATTCGAATGTTTTTCTAACTGGAGTAACCATTTTAAATGGCCATCAGATTGTAGATATTAATACCAATGTAGGCTCGTTTACAGACAATGAAATTGATTACAATACGGTAGTTGCTACGCGTCCAGAAGATAATGTTTTTTACAGAAGAGTTCAAATCGAAATGTCACCAACCAATGTTAACGGGTATTATCGGATTGTCGTAAGATGGAAAACAGATTTGAACAGTGATTTTGTTCAGCTGATTGATTACACAACTACCGATGTTCCTCCAGAATTACTTTCCGTAGGTTTTGCAGCTTCGACAGGAGCGGGAGTCAATTTTCATGATGTGAGAAACTTGTTTATTACCACACCTGGAAACCTGCGAATTAGTAAGCAGGCCGATAAAGATTTTTTAAGAGCGATAACAACAGGAAATGCAAATGAAATCAGTTATTATATAGATGTTGTAAATGATACCAATGCAGATTTGAGCAATGTTGATTTCGCTGATAAATTAACCGATAGTCAGGAAAATATTGTACCGCCTTCGACTTTTGTAATAACTAATATTTCGCATAGCGGGTTTTTGACTGGAACAAATTTGCCAACATCATCTCCAATAAATAGCTTTACAGGAACAGTGAATCTGGCTGCCAATAGTACTGGAAGAATTGTTGTTACGGGACATTTACTAAACGATCAAATTCCTGTTGGAAACGTTTTAACGAATACTTCAGAAGTGTCATCGACCACAATAACAGATGAAGATTTAGGAAACAATAAAGCTTCGGTAACAGTTCCAGTTTTAGCAGAAGATGTTGATTTGGTTTTAACAGAACAAGCTGATAACCTTTGTGTCGAAGGTGCTCATAATTTCAAGCTCAGAGTGGCAAATATAGGGACATCGCCTGCGGTTTACAGAAGAATTGGAACTACAGGACAGAGAATTGTGGTTACAAAAGTTATTGACGCAGGATTTACGTATGATGATACTGCTACACCTGGCGGTTTCGACAACGGAGCAGGAAATACAGCTAGATGGTCTAGATTTGTAACTCCAGATTCGCCAGCGGTAGGGCAGACGACCTATACTTATGTAGCCCGTTATCCTACAGATGACAGGGATCAGACTTTAGCAGGTTTTGGAACCGAGTATGAAATCGATTATCCAATAAGTTATTCGCTTACTCCTCCAGTTGGAACAACATCTTACGTAAATTCTGCAACGGTCGCTTATACAGCGGTATGTACCGTCGATCCTGATAATTGTTATACAGGCGATAATTTAGAAATTTTAACCCCAACAGATAATACATTAAATAATACAGTTTCTGAAACACTCCATTCAGTTCCAGCTGCTCCCGCAGTTTCAGTTGCAACAGTAGAATATTGCCAAAATGCAACAGCAACTGCTTTGAAAGCAACTGCAGACCCCGGAAATACATTATTATGGTACACAACTTTAAACGGACCATCGTCGACTATAGCTCCAGTTCCGTTGACAAATCATACAGGTACTTTTACATACTATGTAAGTCAGGCAAATGGTGCTTGCGAAAGTCCTAAAACTGCAATTCAAGTAACTATTTTAGCAACGGGATCTGGATCAATATCAGGTAATCAAACGGTTTGTAATGGAATCTTACCAAGCGGAATAACATCTTTAACACCAGGTACGGGAACAGGTACAATAACTTACAAATGGGAAAAATCTACTGATGGAACGACATGGAGCATAATTTCGGGAGAAACGGGCGTAACCTATCAGCCGCCTGTGCAAAGTGTTACGACCCAGTATAGAAGAAAAACTATTGCAAATTCTCCTGGAGGCTCAGTTTGTGAATCTGCCCCTACGACAGCAGTTGTGATAACAGCAAAATACTGTCAAGTCGCTACTAATCCTATGGTTAGACAGCGAGTTAAATAAGTTTGAATTAAAAATTTAAGACGAATGAAAAGGAATTTGATGTATTTGTTTTTGATCATTTTAGAAGCAGGCTATTCGCAGATTGCTCCGGCTGTCAATGTTGGAACTTTTTATGTGAGCGAAAATACCAATGTCAGTATAATTGGAGATTTCAATAATACAGAAATAGCCACATACGAGAATAATGGAGAAGTGCTTTTTAAAGGAAATTTTACCAATGATGGCATAACGGGTTTTAATGCTAGTTTAAATGGTTACACTCGATTTGAAGGAGTTTTAAATCAGGATATTAAAGGAAAAATAATGGCCGATTTTAAAAATGTTTTGTTTAATAATACAAATGCCCAGCCCGCATTTAGATTGTATAATGGCATTTCAATAGCTGGAAGAGCAGATTTTTCTAGAGGAATTGTCGATAATGATGCTTTTGGAGGATTATTTGTTTTTGGAAACTTAGGAAATCATATTAATGCATCAGATCAAAGTTTTGTTGATGGGCCAGTGATTAAAGACGGTTCGACAGATTTTGTATACCCTGTTGGAGATAAACAACATTACAGATTTGAAGCGATGTCGGCACCTGCAAATAATTCCAGCAGTTTTACGGGTAAATACTTTTTTGAGAATTCAAATCCTCTTTATCCGCATACAAATAAAGCTTCAAATATTGTTTTAATTGATAATGCTGAATATTGGACATTTGAAAAAGGAGCGGGAGATGATGTCTTGTTAACATTAAGCTGGGATGAAAATTCGACAACTCCAGAGCCTGTTGTTACTTCTCCTTACGAAGATATTCATATTGTAAGATGGGATTCGCAACAAAATTTATGGATCGACGAAGGAGGAGTGGCAGATAGCGGAAGAAAAACAGTTACTACCGCTGTGAATTTAACTAACTATGGAGTTTTTACTCTTGGAAGGGTAGAAAACAGTTCAGATTGTGTTGAGGTTTATAATTTAGTAACACCAGATGATGACGGTTTTAATGATACTTTCCAGATAAAATGTATCAATTCTTTTCCTGAAAACACTGTGGAAATTTATAATCGCTGGGGCGTAAAAGTTTTTGAAACTAATAATTATAATTCGTCTGGAAATGTTTTCAAAGGATATTCTCAAGGACGAACAACCGTTGCACCCAATAAAATGCTTCCTGCTGGAACTTATTTTTATATTTTGGAATACGAAAACAATCAAACTTCTGGTGTGAAAAAAGTTAAAAAAGCGGGATATCTTTATCTTCAAACAAAAGAATAATATTTTAGAAAGTTTAAATAGCTACTTCTTGTATGAAAACACCTCTATTAGTTGCTTTGTGGCTTAAAAATGTAAAAAATACACTTATTTTTAACATATAATTTGAAAATGGTTTTAATTTTAAAAACGTTATTGATATTGATTTTGTAATTTTGCAGCTAGATTTTCTTTAAAGCATTATTTTGAAGAAAACTTGCAAACATATAAATACGAACAAACCATTTTTAATTAAACAAATTATGAAATTTTTTATAGACACAGCTAATTTAGCTCAAATTAAAGAAGCACAAGCTTTAGGTGTTTTGGATGGTGTGACAACTAATCCGTCATTAATGGCAAAAGAAGGCATCACAGGAAAAAACAACATCCTTAAGCATTATGTTGATATTTGCAACCTTGTAGAAGGAGATGTAAGTGCTGAAGTTAACGCTCTTGACTTTGACGGTATGGTTAAGGAAGGCGAGGAGCTGGCTGAATTACATGAGCAGATTGTTGTAAAACTTCCTATGACTAAAGAAGGTGTTATGGCAGCTAAATATTTCTCTGATAAAGGAATTAAAACTAACGTAACTCTTGTTTTCTCTGTAGGACAAGCTATCTTGGCTGCTAAAGCTGGAGCTACTTACGTTTCTCCTTTTGTTGGACGTTTAGATGATGTTTCTACTGATGGATTGAACTTGATCCAAGAAATTAGAGAAGTTTATGATAACTACGGTTACGAAACTCAAATTTTAGCAGCTTCTGTACGTCACACAATGCACATTGTAAACTGTGCTAAAATTGGTGCTGATGTTATGACTGGACCACTTTCTGCAATTTACGGTTTATTGAAACACCCATTAACAGATATCGGTTTAGCTCAATTCGTAGCTGACTTCGAAAAAGGAAACAAATAATCCTTAGATATTTACAAAATAAAAATCGCCTTTTTTCTAACGAGAAAAGGCGATTTTTTTTACTTTTATGTTGAATCTTAAATAGTTAAATATGAAAGTTATCTTATTTATGTTGTCTTTTTTTGCAGCGAGTTTTTCAGTAAATGCCCAAACTGCTAAAGTTATTACTTCGGTAAACGAAGCAGGCGATGTTGCAACTTATGAATTGGATTGCTCGGTTAAATTTCAAACTCTTGCCAAAGGTCTTCGGTATAATATTACCAGGCATGAGTTTAAAGGTCCCGAATTAAAAAATAGCTATCGTCTTTTGCTTGTCATGGATGGGTTTTATTCAAAAACTTTAAATAGTGAAATGACTATTTCGGCAGTTTTAAGCGATGGAACCAAAATACAGGCTAGAAAAACAATAGAAGAAGATGGTTATTTTGACGGAGCTTGCACTTTGAAAATAAAAGACCCGCAAGCGCTTTTAAATGCGGATATCGAGAAGATAATTGTTCATGCAGATAAAGATGTGGTTTATCCGCTGACAGCACAAAATAAAGCTGTTTTTAAGAAGAACTTGAGTAATATTATTAATGCGAAGTAAAAGCTTCTAAGGTTCTAAGATGCTAAGCTTCTAAGATTATGGAATAAAAAAAAATCCAAATTCCGATTAAAATTGGGATTTGGATTTTTTTATATTGACATTTCTAAATATTTAGTGTCCGCCGCCAGCACTTTCGATATGGCTGATTCCTTGTCTTTTCAAGATTTTTGGACAATAGAAACCGTAGAATCCTAAATAAGCAAAACCTAAAAGCGGTATAATATAAGAGAAGTGAGTGTAAGTGATTCCGAAAATTCCATTTGGATTTGTAGCATCCAAATCACAGATACTTCCTTGTACCAACGGAATAACTCCACCACCAAGAATCATCATAATTAAGAAAGAAGATGCTTTTCCTGTGTTTTTCCCTAATCCAGCAATAGCTAAATCGAAGATAGAAGGCCACATGATAGATAAGAATAAACCTCCAGAAATAAAGAAGAATTTAGCAATTTCTGGGTCTGGCCATACTAATCCTAATACCATCATGGTTAATCCAGAAATTCCGAAAAGCATTAATGTTTTTCCAGCATTTTTTCCTCCAACAAAACTTACTGCAATAAACAATAAGATCCAGATTGGGTAAATGTAGAAAGAAGAAACATCGTGAGCAGCAAAGATATTTGCTCCAATGATTACTCCAAACGCAGCAGCTGGTACAATAAATTTAAGAGCTGTATTTACTAAGTTTGAAGTGTTAAATACGTTTGCTCCACCATTCCAACGGCCAATCATTAAACTTCCCCAGTATAGTGCAATAAAAGGTGCAACAGCATCTTCTAAAACATTTCCGAATTCGTTAGTATGCAATAAAGCGGGTAAATTACTAATGATAGTTACTTCAGTTCCAACATAAATAAAAATTCCTAACATACCTAAGTATAACTGTGGGTAGTCAAGAATGCTGAATTTACTATGTTTGTCTTTAATTATTGCTTCTTCCTCTTTTACAGGGTCTTCGATTTTAGAGAAATTCATAAAAATGGCAACAGCAATAAATGCAAGACCTAAAATGATAAATGGCAATTTAATATCTTCTAATGAAAGAGCTGTTTTTTTGTTGTCTCCCATTCCAAATAAAGCAATACCTAATAAAATAGCTCCGATAGTTGTTCCAAAAGAGTTGATTCCTCCAGCAAGCGTTAAACGGTGCGCTCCAGTTTCTGGACTTCCCATTTTAATTGCCAACGGATTTGCTACAATCTGCTGAATAGAAAATCCTAAACCTACAGTAAATAATGCAGTTAAGAAGAAAGGAAAGCTTTGAATTGTAGCTGCTGGAACGAATAAGAATGAACCTACTGCAGACAAAATCAATCCTGCTGATAACGTTCTTTTGTAACCGTATTTTTGTAAAACGTCTACTTTTAACGAAACGATAAAGAATATAATTGATCCAACAAAATAAGCCGCATAGAAAGCCCATGCTACTAATTGAGATTGTACTTGCGATAACGTAAATACTTTTTTGAATACTGGAATCAGGATGTCATTAGCAGAACCAACAAAACCCCAAAAGAAGAAGACGATTATCAAAGAGATAAATTGCCCCCATTTGGTTTGAACATTTTCTGAACTCATAATAATAAGGTTAATTTTTATTTATTGTTTTTTGAAGACCGTAAATATATTTGTTAGGATTATCAAAAAAAAATAAAAAGGTATAAATAATGTTAAATTTAAACCAACGACTGTGTTTTTTCAACAAAGTGTTAATTTTAACCCAGTTAGAAAATGTAATTCGTAATTATATTTATTCCAATATCTTATTTTTAACCTCTTTGCTGTAGTTTCGCCCTATCGGAATGTTATAAGATTGGATTTGAACGCGGTTTCCTTCTATAGATTTTACCTTATTTAGGGCAATGACGTACGATTTATGTATTCTAAGGAAGCGATCTGCCGGTAATTCTTCAGATAAAGATGTAAGAGATTTATGTGTAATATAAGTTTTATCTGGAGTGACAACTTTTATATATTCTTTCATTCCTTCAACGAATAAAATTTCTTCAATATTAATTTTCATCATTTTTTTATCGACTTTAATAAAAATATGAGAATCGCCTTTTGACGTTTCAACTTTAATATTGTTTTTGAGATTATACTCGGTAGTAATTTTATTGATACATTTTATAAATCTAGGTAGCGGAATTGGTTTAACCAAATAATCTAAAACATCTAGATCGTAACTTTCTGCTGCAAATTCTCTAAAAGCGGTAGTAATAATAACTTTTGTTTTGTTTTCGATAAGACTAATCAGTTCAAAACCTGTCATCATGGGCATGTTGATGTCTAGAAACACTGCATCAACCGGAGTACTGTTAAGAAAATCCAGTGCTTCCAATGAGTTGTTAAATGTCGCCACAACTTCAAAATCCGTAAAATTGGTAAAATAATTTTGCAGGACTTTGATAGCTAGAGGCTCATCATCAATTAACACACATTTAATCTTCATTCTGAGTAGGTATTTGTAATCTAATTATGTGGAAATTTAGTTTGGTTTGGTGTATTAGGCTAAAATTATTTTTATAAATCAGTTTCAGTCTTTTTTTAGTATTAACCAGTCCAATTCCTCTTTTTGGATTATGACTTTGTGAAATTACAAAATTATTTAAGATTTCAAAATCGAGTATTTTGTTGTCGATAACTTTACAGTTGATTTTTATTTTTAAATTTTTGTTGTTCAAACCTCCATGTTTAAAAGCATTTTCGACTAGCGAAATAAAGATTAAAGGCGGTACAACAACATCTTCTATATTCGATTCCAGGTTTATCGTAACTTCAACATTTTCAAAACGAAGCTTTTCGATTTCAATATAATTCTGGATATAATCGATTTCCTTAATTAACGGAACAAATTTGGTTCCTTTAACATCATATAAAACATATTCCATCAAATTAGAAAGCTTTATAATAACGTCTGGAACTTTCTTTGATGATTCTAATGACAGCGCATACAAATTGTTTAAGGTATTAAAGAAGAAATGCGGTTGGATCTGATTTTCGAGATATTTTAGTTTGATCTTAAATTGATTTTCTCGTAGAGATCGGTTTCTTTCTCGTTCTCTCAACCATGTCAAAGTAAGATAAACAGACGATGCCATTGCTAGAACATACAACTCTCCAATACAAACGGCCACAATGTGATTAATTTCGAAAGGATGATATTCACGATTGGCTTCGGGCCAAATATTTTCAGATATAATATAATAAGTAAGTGCTGTTTTAGCTAAATATATTGCAAATAAACTTAGCAGTAGTAAAAAAGTATACATAATATACTTTTGTTTTAATACATATTTAGGAACTAAAACAAATAAATTCAAATACACTAAAGGAATGACCAGTGAAAATTCAATCAAATTTGATTTGAATGCATAAGGATAATCATTAAAGTAAGCACCCCATCTCAAAAAGTTTAATGTAAAATAAACTCCCCAAAACCAAATATGATTTTGTAGTTTGATATCAAATTTAACTTTTCTGATTTCTTTCAATGGTTTGTAAGTATTTTATAAAAATTTGGTTTTTCTTAACACAGACTAAATATTGTGCAACTTTAAACAATTAAAGACAAAGAGACAATTTTTTTGAATAAAATTTTGTATAAAAAGGATATTTATGCTTATTTTTTGAAATAAAACGTTTTCGTGAAACGCATTATTGAATGTTTTATGTCGTTCGTTTAAAATTTTAGGTTGTTGGTTTAATTTATTTTTTTTAACAATGCCTTAAGAATAATTTTACTTCATAACTAACAAAATAAATTAAACATGAAAAAAATTTTCTTAATCTTTATGATTGTTTTTACGGCGCAAGTTTCTCTTGCACAAGTAAAAAGTGTCAAAGGTGTGATTACAGATTCTGATGGTATGCCATTACCAGGAGCTTCTGTTGCAGTACAAGGAGGTCAAAAAGGTACTACTACCGATTTTGACGGATTGTATTCAATTGAAGTTCAAAAAGGACAAAGTTTAGTTTTTACTTATGTAGGACTGGAAACTCAAACAATTGTTGTAGGAGATGCTGCTACAATTAATGTAAAAATGTTAACAGCCTCTTCAAATGCATTAAATGAGGTTGTTGTAACTTCATTAGGTGTTAAGAAAACAAGAAAATCTTTGACTTATGCAGCTCAAGAACTTAAAGGTGATGAGTTAGTTCGTGTAAAAGATGCTAACGTTATCAATACGATTGCAGGTAAAATTGCGGGTGTTGCAGTAACAAAAAGTGCTTCTGGTACAGGAGGTTCTACAAAAGTAGTTATTCGTGGTAACTCATCTATCATGAACAGTCAGCCTCTATATGTTATTGATGGTATTCCTTTGTATAATGGTACTTCAACTCAGCAGGGTAATTCTAATGCTTCAAATGATTCATTTGGTAGTACAGCAGGAGGTAACCGTGATGGTGGAGATACTGTGTCTTTAATTAATCCTGATGATTATGAAGGAATGACAGTTCTTAAAGGTGCGGCGGCTTCTGTATTATACGGATCTCAAGGAGCAAATGGGGTTATCTTATTGTCTTCTAAAAAAGTTAAAGAAAATACAGGAAATTTAGCTATTTCTTCTGTTACTACTTTTGAATCTGTGCATTCTTTACCAAAATTCCAGAATGAATATGGAACTGCAGGCGCACAGAAATCTTGGGGAGGAAAAGTAGCTTCTAAAGATTTTGTTGAAGACTTCTTCAATACTGGAGTTACGCAAATTACTTCTGCTGCGTTTACAACAGGAACAGATGTTTCTACTACAAGTTTATCTTATGCTAATACAACTTCTTCTGGAGTTATTGAAGGAAATGGATTAAAGAAAAACAATTTTGGTATTCGCCAAACAGGAAAATTTTTCAATAATAAATTAACTGTTTCTGCTGATGCTAAATATACAAGTCAGACTATCAATAACAGACCTGTAAACGGACTTTATTCAAATCCTTTAACGGGAGTATATTTATTCCAACGTGCAAATGATTTTAATTACTACAAAGATAATTTTGAAGTGTACATGCCAGATAGAAACTTATATGGTCAAAATTTCTACACTCCATTAAATACTGATATTTATGTTCAGAATCCTTATTGGTTAATTAACAGAAATAAATCTGTAGATAAAGACAATTTCTTTAATGGAAATTTAGCATTAGACTATAAATTTAACAATTGGTTGAGTATTGGGGCAAGATATAGCTACAATAGAATCGAGAATGATTTTGATAAAAGAATTTATGCTACAACAAATACTTCTTTATCTAATATAAACGGTAGATACATTAACGTTGCAACATTAAGCACACAGCGTTATGGAGATTTAATTGCTAAAATTAATACTAATTTCAATGAAGATTTTAGCTTTAATGCTATCGTTGGAGCGAGTATCAACAATACATTATCAAATGCTTTTACTACTTTAGATTCTGGTATTGTTGGCGGACTTGTTAATGCTAACTTATTTACATTAGGAAATTTTGCACCATCAACAGGGCTTGACAATTTAAGCCTTCAAGGTACGGGGTCTTCAAGAGAAGTACAGTCTATATTCGCTTCTGCAACTTTTGGTTACAAAAATATGTTGTATTTAGATGTTACTGGACGTAATGACTGGTCTTCTACTTTAGTAAATACAGATACTCCATCTTATTTTTACCCATCTGTAGGGGTTACAGCTCTTTTAAGCGAAATGATGACTATGCCAGAGTGGATTAACTTTGGAAAAGTAAGAGGAACTTATGCTCAAGTTGGAAATGACGTTTCTGCTTTTGTAACTTCTCCAAAATCTACTATCCAAGGTGGTAACATTATTCCTCCTGTAGTTGGGCCAAGACCAGGTGAAGGATTAAAACCAGAATTAAAATCAGAATTTGAATTTGGTACTGAGTGGAGAATGTTCAACAACAGATTAGGTTTTGAAATTTCTTACTACAATTCAGAAACTAAAAATCAATATATTCAAGTTCCAGCTCCTGCAACAAACCCTTACGGTTATACTTTCTACGGAATCAATGCTGGTAGTATAGAAAACAAAGGTATCGAGCTTGTTGTGAGTGGAAAAGTTATCGAGGGAGAGAAATTTTCATGGGAAACTATGGTAAACTACTCTCACAATAGAAATAAAGTTAAAGAAATTCCTGAAGAATTAGGAGGTCAAATTCCATTAACTCCAGTAAACAACATTAACTACAGATATTCTCTAACTGAAGGAAGACCATTTGGTGTGATCGAAGGAAAAGGTATTGTTAAAAATGATAAAGGAGAAATTGTTTTAGACGATCAAGGAAATTTATCAGTTGAAGCTGATTTCCGTGAAGTTGGTAATGCAAATCCTGATTTCATGTTAGGTTGGTCAAACACATTCAAATTTGGATCATTTACAGCTAATTTCTTAATTGATGGTCGTTTTGGAGGAGACGTAATGAGTATTACAGAATCTATGAATGATTTTTATGGAGTATCTAAAAGATCTGGAGATGCAAGAAATGCTGGTGGTGTTGCTGTAAATGCAGTTATGCCTGATGGTTCAAAAGTAACTTCAATGGATGCTGAGAAATATTACACTGCTGTTGCAGGATTTAGTGGAGCGACAGCTGAATATGTTTATGATGCAACAAACGTAAGTTTAAGAGAGGTTTCACTTGGCTATACTTTCAATAAAAAAGCGATTCCATTTGTTAATACAGCAACGTTATCATTAATAGCAAGAAATTTATTCTTCTTCTACAAAGACGCACCATTTGATCCAAACATTGCTTTAAGTTCAGGTCAAGGTTTACAGGGGGTTGATATTTACGGTTTACCATCAACAAGAAGTATCGGTCTTAATTTAAATGTAACTTTCTAATTTAAAATCTCATGAAAACAAATAATATAAAAAAATCATTAATCTGTTTGAGTCTTCTAGCCTTAGTTGGTTGTACAGATAATTTCGACGAGATTAATAGTAATCCTGATGGTTTTACACAGGAAGAACTAACACAAGACTTTAATCATATCAAAGGCCCTTTTACGGCTATGTTTGATAACGTAATGGTAAATACTCCAGGTTGGAAGTATCAGGTAGCTATTGATTTATCTGGAAATACTTGGGGTGGTTATACTACAGCGCCAGGATTTGATGGAAATAATAACCTTTCTTATGCACTTTCTGATAACTGGAATCTTTGGGGATGGGAAGCTATTTACACACAAGTAATGGCAAACTATTTAAAAGTTGAAAAAGATACTAAAGGTATATATGATGATATTTATGCTATTGCTTTAATTGTTAAAGTTCAAACTTTACATAAAGCGGCAGATTCATGGGGGCCAATCGTATATTCAAAATTGGGTACTACAGAAGCTGCAATTGGATATGATTCTCAAGAAGAAGCTTACGGATTAATGTTTAAAGATCTAGATTATGCAATTACAGAATTGACAAAAAGAATTGATGCAGGAGAAACAAGTGCTTTTGGCAAAATAGATCGCTCGAACTACGGAGGAGATTATACAAAATGGGTTAAATATGCAAACTCTTTAAGATTAAGATTAGCAATGCGTGTTGTAAAAATTAACCCAACTCTAGCTAAAACAGAAGCAGAAAAAGCTACAGGGCAAAAATTTGGTGTAATGAGTGTTGCTGCGGATTCATTTATTGTAAATAAAAATGTATCACAACATCCTCTTAGAGTAGCAGCTTATGAATATAATGATAGCCGTATGTCTGCAGACATGGAATCTATCATGGGAGGTTATGATGATCCTAGAATGAAAGTTTACTTTGCTGAATCAGATCAGTTTCCTGGTCAGTACAAAGGAATCCGTACAGGAGGAATTCTTGGAGATAAATCATTGCACTTGAAATTCTCAAATTTTGGAAAAGTGGTAAGAGATGATAAACAAGTAGTTTGGTTAAATGCAGCGGAAGTAAATTTCTTAAGAGCTGAAGGAGCTTTAAGAGGTTGGAATATGGGAGGTGATGCTGAATCATTCTATAAAGCGGGTATTACTGCATCTTTTGATCAGCTTGCTACTGGTGGTGCAGCAGATTATATGGCAGATAATGTAAAAACGGCTAAAGATTATGTAGATCCTGTTGCTCCATTTAATAGTGGTTTAGCAGTAAATAAAGTAACTGTTGCTTGGGATAATGCTGCAACTAATGAAGTGAAGTTGCAAAAAATCATTACTCAAAAATGGATTGCAAATTTCCCTGACGGTATGGAAGCATGGGCTGAACACCGCAGAACAGGATACCCTAAATTATTACCAATTCTTAACAACCAAAGTGCTGGTGCTATCACTACTGAATTTGGTGTAAGAAGAATAAACTTCGTTTCTACTGAAAAAGATGGTAACCCTGAAGGTTTAAAAACAGGTATTGCAAAATTAAACGGTCCTGACAACGGAGGTACTAGAACTTGGTGGGACGTAAATGCTCCAAACTTCTAAAAAATAGAAAAAAAGGATATTGAGTTTGGTTAGTAGTATGGTATAGATGGTGAAAACTATCTATACCATTCTTAAACCAAAATGGTAATTACTACAAAAAAGAAAAGAAATGAAAAGTGCTTTAGAAATAAAACCTGATATCAGTTACAAAAGCGCCGGAAAATTTGAAGAAACTCGATTTGAAAAAATTCACAACGAAATCTTCAAAAATTCTATTGAAGCTTCTGTAATTGTAGCACAGGAAATTGCGCAGCTAATTAGATCTAAGCAGGAAAAAAATAAATCTTGTGTTCTAGGTCTGGCAACGGGTTCTTCTCCTATCAAAGTTTATGAGGAGCTAGTGCGAATGCACAGAGAAGAAGGACTTAGTTTTAGCAATGTGATCACCTTTAATCTGGATGAATATTATCCGATGACTAAGGAGAACAATCAGAGCTATCATTATTTCATGCATGAGCATCTTTTTAATCATATTGATATTAAACCTGAAAATATTAATATTCCTGATGGTACAGTAGCAATTGATGAAATCAATCAATATTGTATCGATTATGAAATGAATATTAAAAATGCTGGCGGTCTAGATTTTCAATTACTAGGAATTGGCCGTACAGGACACGTTGGATTTAATGAGCCAGGTTCGCATATTAATTCAGGAACTAGAATTATTACTTTAGATCATATCACAAGAGTCGATGCTTCATCTGCTTTTAATGGTATTGATAATGTCCCGAAACGTGCTATAACAATGGGAGTTTCGACCATCTTGAGATCAAAACGTATTGTTTTGATGGCTTGGGGGCAAAATAAAGCAGATATTATCAAGAGAACAATTCAAGGTGATATCAGCTCAGAAATTCCAGCTACATTTTTACAGAATCATCCTAATGCTACTTTTGTTTTAGATCAGTCAGCGGCATCAGAATTAACCCGTTTCAAAACGCCTTGGTTAGTTGGAGAATGTCTTTGGACTCCTGAATTAAAAAGTAAAGCTATTGTTTGGCTTTGTCAAAAAACAAAACAATCTATTTTGAAATTGACCGACCGTGATTACAATAATAACGGAATGTCAGATCTTTTGGCTCAAGAAGGTTCTGCTTACGATATGAACATTAATATGTTTAATATCTTACAGCATACAATCACCGGATGGCCAGGAGGAAAACCAAACACAGATGATTCATTTCGTCCCGAAAGGGCAAATCCGGCAAAAAAGAGAGTTATTCTTTTCAGTCCGCACCCAGACGATGATGTGATTTCTATGGGAGGAACATTTTCTAAGCTAATAAAACAAGGACACGATGTTCATGTAGTGTACCAGACTTCAGGAAATATTGCGGTTTCAGACGATGAAGCATTAAAATTTGCAGAAGTAGCCAGCGATTTTATTGGAGACGAAAATTCGGATATCAATTTCAAATCGGTTATTGAATTTTTAAATAACAAATCTGAAAATCAAATCGATTCTTTAGAAGTTCGAAAATTAAAAGGGCTTATCAGAAGAAGAGAATCTTATGGAGCAACAAGATATATCGGATTGAAAGATGAGAATACGCACTTTTTAGATCTTCCTTTTTATGAAACAGGACAAGTTAAAAAGAATCCGTTAGGACCAGAAGATATTGCTATTGTAAAAGATATTATTGCGAAAATAAAACCGCATCAGGTTTTTGCAGCAGGAGATCTTGCAGATCCGCACGGTACTCATGAGGTTTGTTTAAATGCCATTTTTGCAGCTTTAAAAGAGTTAAAACCAGAACCGTACATGAACGATTGCTGGTTATGGCTTTACAGAGGAGCTTGGCATGAGTGGGATATTCACGAAATTGACATGGCAGTTCCGTTAAGCCCATCAGAAGTTTTATTGAAACGTCATGCCATTTTACACCACCAGTCTCAAAAAGACAGAGTGATGTTTCAAGGGAATGATTCTCGTGAATTCTGGGTTAGAGCAGAAGATCGTAATAAAAATACAGCCATATTGTATGATGAATTAGGTTTGGCTGAATACGAAGCGATTGAAGCATTTAAGCGTTTTGATTACTAAAAATTTTATGATTCTATGAATCAAATGACAAAATTCAGTTGATTGCTTGTAAAAGTGAGGTACTGCAGAAGTCATTCTGAATTTTGTCTTTTTTTATATAAATTGGGATACTTATTAAAAACTATCCAAACCAAAAAAAAGAAAAATGAAATATCTATTTGTACTATTATTTGCTGGTATATCTGCAGGCGCTCAAGTCCAGAAGGAGCAGCTGAATCTTATGCCTTGGCCTCAGAATGTTGTTATTAATGAAGGTAATTTTAATTTAAATAAAAATTTTAAAGTAAATATTACAGGTAATCCAAATGCAAGAATATTTGGTGGAGTAACGCGTTTTTTGCGCCGTTTAGATGGTAGAACAGGTATATTTTTCGAACAAGGATTTATTACAAAATTAAATGAAGTGCCAACTGCTGAATTACAGATCAACTGTACTAAAAGCGGTAAAATTGGTTTATACGAAGACGAAAGTTATCATTTAGATATTACTTCAAACAAAATTACTTTAAATGCTTCAAGTGATTTGGGAGCTTTGCATGGTTTGGAGACTTTGTTGCAGATGCTTCAAAACAATTCAAAATCTTTTTATTTTCCAGTTTCAAAAATTTCAGATTTCCCAAGATTTACTTGGAGAGGTTTAATGATTGATGCTTCAAGACATTTTCAGCCGGTTGATGTTATTAAAAGAAATATTGATGCATTGGCAGCAATGAAAATGAATGTTTTTCACTGGCACTTGGTTGACGATCAAGGCTGGAGAATTGAAATGAAAAAACATCCAAAGTTTACACAATTGGCTTCGGATGGAATGTATTACACTCAAGAGGAAATTAAAAATATCGTAAAATACGCTGACGAACGCGGTATTTTAATTGTTCCAGAAATAGATGTTCCAGGTCACGGATCTGCAATTTTAACGGCTTATCCAGAAATTGGCAGTAAAGTTATCACGCTGACTGGAGGAACTTCCGAAAAAAATATTCAAGGTACAGCAATCGCTACCTATGGAGTTGAAAGAAATGCTGGTATTTTTTCGCCAACATTAGATCCTTCAAATCCTAAAACATACCAATTATTAAGCGAAGTTTTTGATGAGGTTTGTCCGTTGTTTCCAGGTGCTTATTTCCACATTGGGGGAGATGAAAACGAAGGAAAAGACTGGGATGCAAATCCGAAAATTCAAGAATTTAAAAAGAAGCATAATTTAAAAACCAATCACGAATTACAGACGTATTTCACCATGCAATTGGCTCCGATGTTAAAGAAACACGGAAAACAGTTAATGGGGTGGGAAGAAATCTTAACCAAAGATTTATCTAAAGAAGCTATTGTACATTCTTGGAGAGGTCCAAACGAAGGAATGGCAGCTGGACAGTCCTTAGTTGATGCCGTTAAAAAAGGATACAAAACAGTTCTTTCAAATGGGTATTATATCGATTTGATGTACCCAATTGCAAGCCATTACTTAAACGATCCGATGCCAAAAGGCGCTAATTTAACAAATGATGAAAGAGCAAGAATTTTGGGTGGAGAAGCTACAATGTGGACAGAATTGGCGACACCAACAACAATAGATTCAAGAGTTTGGCCAAGAACAGCAGCAATCGCTGAAAGATTATGGTCTGCAGAAGATGTAGTCGATGTAGAAAATATGCGTAAGCGTTTAGAAAACATTTCTTTTAGATTAGAAGAATTAGGCATTACACATATTCGCAATAAGGATGTTATTTTAAGAAATATTGCTAACAATCAGAGTATTCAATCGCTTGAAGAATTTTCTAAAGTAAGCGAACCTTTAAAAGGATATACTCGTAACAAAGGAGGAACAGAATATCAAATGTACTCTCCGTTTACCTTGTTTGCAGATGCTTGTGGACCAGATGCAAAAGATGCTTTAGCTTTTGACGCAGCAGTAAATCAATATTTAGCCAATAAATCGGCTGATAATAAAGCAAAAGTTGCAACATTTTTTAATAAATGGATTAGTGTGAATAAAGATTTAATAGCACTAAGTGAAAATGCGCCATTAGTACAGCCATTGCTTCCTTTATCTAAAAAATTGAGTGATGCATCGCAAGAATTATTGCTGGTATTAGACAACAAATCGGCTTTAAAAGCAGCAGATTTAAAAAGTTTAATTGAGCAATGCAATACAAAAGACCATGCTGACGTAGAATTGTCAGTTTATGAAAGTTTAAAGAAATTGATTTAAAATTTTGGTTGAGTTAGTGTTATTAGAGTTACATTAATTAGGCTTTTAATTATCTCTGCCGGAGTTCCTCGGTAGAGATAGTTATAGCCCAAAACAGCACTTAACTAAATCAAATAGTAAAATATAAGCCGTGAAAATTAGTATTAACCTTTAAAAACCAAATAAAAAGAATACAATAAAACATGACAAAAACGAGAGTATAGATTGATGATTAGTCCCAAATTTATCATTTGTATTTACGATTAATTTTTTAAAAATTATAAATAAATATCAGTCACTGCTATTTGCTAATGATTATGTATGAATCAGAAATAGTAATATTTATCTATAGAATGTAATTTGAGTTTATTTCCAGTTGACAGCAGCCTTCCAACCTGCGGTTAAGCGAAACCTGACTGTTGAATAAGCAGTTATGGCCCAAGTACTTATTTTTCTATTAACCAATATTTATTAACTATGAAACATTATTACAGATTACTCTTTTTGTTGTTGTTTCCCTTACTCGCGTTAGCTCAGCCGGCTCACGGAAAAAAGGTAGTGGGGTATTATGCGCAATGGTCTATTTATGCTCGGGATTTTAATGTTCCGAAAATTGATGGAAGTAAGATTACGCATTTAAATTATTCTTTTTATGGGACAACTTACGATCCTGCCCATCCAGAGAATACAAAATTAAAGTGTTTGGATACCTATGCCGATTTTGAGCATATGGAAGGCGGAATTCCTTGGGATGCTCCAGTTAAAGGAAACTTTTACGATTTGATGAAATTAAAACAAAAGTATCCTCATTTAAAAGTCTTAATCTCTGTTGGAGGCTGGACAAAAGGCCAGGATCTTTCTCCAATTGCAGCCAGTCCGGTTGCTAGAGCCGCTTTGGCTGCAGATATGGCAAACTTCATTACAACATATCCGTTTATCGATGGTTTCGATATCGATTGGGAATATCCTCTTTCTGGTGGAACTGACGGTACAGAAATCGTGAATGGTGCGCCAGTGCCTCCACAAAAATACAGTCCTGACGATAATAAAAACTTAGTGCTTCTTTTAAAAGCGATGCGTCAGGCAATGCCAAATAAATTGGTCACTATTGCTGCAGGAAACAATGTGAGAAATGTTTCTAAACAGTATTTAGGGCCAAACAACAGAGCACAATATGGCATGAGCGAAGATATTTCGACTTACTGCGATTATATTACTTATTTCGGATATGATTTTGGAGGAAACTGGTACGATAAAACGTGCTACAATGCTCCATTATATGCAAGCGGAAATACAAATGATCCATTGTACGGTGCAACACAATCGGAATCATTAGACGAGTTAACCAATCAATACTTGAACGTAATTGGTTTTCCTGCGAACAAATTAATCATGGGATTGCCTTTCTATGGAAAGAAATTCGATAACGTTGCTGCAAATTCAACTAACGGATTATTTGTATCTGCACCAAGATATATAGTTCCAGGATGTACGAATCCTCAAAATCCAACAGGAACATGGGATGGTGCTGGAGCGTGTGAAAAATCAGGAAGTATCGAGATTTGCGATTTAGTAGGAAATCCAGTTACTAACTCACATGCTTATTTAGATCCAAATACAATGATGGTAACACCGTCTGCAGCTTCTGCAGGATGGGTTCGTTATTTTGATAATACTACAAAAGTTCCGTACTTATATAATGCTACTACGAAGGAATTTATCTCCTATGAAGATAAACAGTCAATGGATTTAAAAGTACAATACATTAAATCTAAAAACTTAGCAGGAGGTATGATTTGGGAATTATCTCAAGATACTAGAGGTTCAATTCCAAATTCATTATTAAATCAAGTTGATACTTCTTTCGGAAGTGTTGTTCCAGGGACAGTAAGTATTGCTGGTTCAGTAAAAAATGGAGCAAACTTGGTTACAGATGTTACAGTAGAATTGAGAAATGCTTCGAATGTAGTTATCCAAACAGTAGTTTCTCAAACAGGAAACTTTACATTCAATAACTTAACTTCAGGACAAAACTATTCACTTACAGCAGCAAAAGCTTCTTATACTTTTGTACCAGTGAGTTTAACAAACGTAACCGTTAATCAGACAGGAGTAACGATTCAAGGTTCTCAGCCTGTGTATACCGTAAGCGGAACAATTCTTAACGGAACAACACCAGTTTCTGGCGTAACCGTTTCGGCAGTTTCTGGAAGTACAACTTTAACAGCAGTTTCAAATGCTAGCGGTGCTTACAGTGTTGCAGGTTTAACAGCAGGATTAAACTTTACAGTTTCTGCTTCAAAATCTGGATTCTCTTATACGCCAGCATCAACTGTTTACAATGCAATCGATGCTAACAAAACATTGAATTTTACGCAAGGCCCAGTAGTTGTAAATTACACCGTAAGCGGAACAGTTCTAAACGGATCAACAGCAGTTTCTGGTGTAACAGTTACAGCATCTTCTACAGGAGGTAATTTTACAGCGGTTACGAATGCTAGTGGTGCTTATTCTTTAAGTTTGCCTTCTGGCGGAAATTACACTGTAACAGCTGCTTTAACAGGTCAGACTTTTACTCCAGCTTCTACTGTTTATTCTAATTTGAATGCCAATAAAACACTAAATTTTACACAAGATGTTGTTTCAACTTCAAGCAAAATCAGCGGAACAGTTAAAAACGGATCAACTCCTGTTGCGGGCGCAAAAGTAGAATTGGTTTTACCTTGGACAGACAATGCTCATAACTGGAAAAGCGTTATTGCAACAACAGATGCACAAGGAAAATACAGTTTCGACAATTCTATTACAGACGGTTATACGACTATTACAAGTTTAAAATTAAATACTTGGTCAAACGGAGAAGTAAATTATTATCCAAACAATTTGGCAAACTTTCCTGTTCCATCAACTCCAACGGTTTATAATTTTAATACAACTGCAACGTCAAGAATGGCATTGGCGGCAGCGACAAACTTAATTAGCGGAACAGTTAAAAATGGTTCAGCTCCAGTAGCCAATGCTAAAGTAGAAATTGTACTGCCTTGGACAGATAATACTCATAACTGGAAAAGTGTTTTAGCAACAACAGATGCATCAGGAAATTACGCCTTTGATGATTCAGTTGTAGCAGGTTATACGCAGATTTTAAGTTTAAAACTAAATTCTTGGCAAAATGGAGAAGTAACATACTATCCAAATAATTTAGCAAACTTTGCGGTTCCGACTACGCCAACAGTTTATAATTTTAACAGAAACGCAGTTACTCCGCCACAAGTTACTATTACATCACCTTCAACGGCAACTGTAGCTATTTCTCCAGGAACAGCAATTCAGTTAAAAGCAACTGCAAGCGTAGATTCTGGTTTAACTATTTCGTCAGTAGCATTTAACATCAACGGTCAAAATATTACAGCAGCACTTTCTGGATCAGAATATGTGGCAAGTTGGACGCCTGTTGCAGCAGATTTTAATAAAAATTATACCTTAAAAGCAACTGTAACAGCATCAAGCGGAGCGACAGCAGAGAATACAAAAACGTTCTCTTTACAATGTTCGGGAACAACATGTCCTAATGCATTGCCTGTAATTACTTGGAATACTCCATCGAATACAACGATATACCAAAATTCTTTTCAAGCTGTGCCAATTTCAGTTACAGCCGTAGATAGTGACGGAACAGTTTCTGGTGTTACTATTACAATTAATGGAGGTACATTTAACATGACAGCAGGTACAAATAATACCTATACGTATAATTTTACACCATCTGCTTATCAAGATTATCCAATTGTAATTAAAGCAACCGATAACAAGTCTGCTATAGCTACATTAAACAATACCATTAAAATTGCTCAAGTAGGGACTAATAGATTTATCCCGCTTCCATCTAAAGTTATTTTAGGATACGCACATTCTTGGGAAAATGCAGGTGCGCCATTTTTATATTTTTCTCAAATGGTGGGAAGCAAGTTTAACGTAGTGGACTATGCTTTCGTAGAAACAGTTAATCGCGATGGTTATACACCAATATTAACTACAAATGATGCTAGATATTTGACCAACGGCGTTTTCAATAAACAATTATTGAAAAATGATATAAAATCCTTAAGAGATAGTGGCGTTCCAGTTATTGTTTCTATTGGAGGTCAAAATGGTCATGTTGTTTTGGAAAATGTAACTCAGAAAAATATTTTTGTTAATGGTCTAAAAGCAATTATTGACGAGTATCAGTTTGATGGAGTTGATATTGATTTTGAAGGCGGATCAATGAATTTTAGTGCAGGAAACTTAAGAGATATTTCTTATGAAGGTATTTCTGCTTATCCAAGATTAAAAAATGTAATTGATGCTTTCAAAGAATTAAAAGCTTACTATGGTCCTGGATTTTTATTAACTGCAGCTCCAGAAACACAATATGTACAAGGAGGTTACACTACTTATACAGATACTTTTGGTTCTTTCTTGCCAATTATTCAAAACTTGCGTAATGAATTGGATTTATTAGCGGTACAATTGTACAATACAGGTGGAGAAAACGGATTAGACGGCCAGTATTATGGTACAGCTAAGAAATCAAACATGGTTACAGCGCTAACTGATATGATCATAAAAGGGTATAATATAGCTTCTACAGGAATGCATTTTGATGGTTTGCCAGCTTCAAAAGTTCTTATCGCATTGCCAGCTTGTCCAAGTGCAGCAGGTAGCGGTTATTTGACTCCGACAGAAGGAATTAATGCTATGGATTATTTAAGAAATGGAACTAATTTTTCAGGAAGAACATACACGATGCAGCCAGGTGGTCCATATCCTTCTTTAAGAGGTTTAATGACTTGGTCTGTCAACTGGGATGCCTCTTCTTGCGGTAATTCATCTGAATTGTCTAAAGCATACGCGGCTTATTTTGCATCACAATCAGCAACTGCAAAAACATTAGCGGTTGAAGATATTTCAGCTACAAATAATGCAACACTAGCGTATTTTAAAAATAACACTTTGTCTGTGTCAAATGATTCGGAAGATATTGCTCAAGTTGATGTATTTAACACAATAGGGCAGAATGTGGTAAGTCAGAGAAATCTTCAAAACAACAAAGAGATCTTGCTTAACAGCCAAAGTTTTTCAAGTAAACAAGTGTTTATTGTGATTGTAACTGACAAATCAGGAAACAAAAAGTCATTGAAAGTAATGAACTTTTTAAACTAAAATAGGATTGAAAATTTAGAAATAAAAGATGGGACGGTTAAAATTGAGTTTGGTTATTTATTTTTTAACTTTTTTTATTTCGAATAAATGCGCCTTTAGGTAATTTGTTATTTGGTTTTTGCCTAGAGAAATGCATTATGAACCCGACAGTTCCACTGTCGGGTTTTTTTATGGCATAAAAAGACAATTACAATGTGTATTTTTATCTATTTTAATAATTTTACTTCAATTAATAAAATAGAAAGATGAGAATCATAAAATACGTATTTCTAACTATTGGCTTAGCATTACTAGCTGGAGCCTTTTACTTTTACCAAAGCAAACAAGCATTTTTAGATCGAGCAGTAAAAGTTCAGGGGACTGTTACAGCATTAATACCCTCAAGATCGGATAACTCGACAACTTATAAGCCCGTTGTTTCTTATACAACAAAAGAAGGAAAGCAGATCGAATTTACTTCATCCGTAAGCAGTAACCCTCCAAGTTATCATGAAGGTGAAACTGTAGAAATTTTTTACGATCCAGCAGACCCTTACGATGCCGATATTAACGGATTTGCTTCTTTGTGGCTTGCACCGTTAATTTTAGGAATTTTAGGTAGTATTTTCTTTTTAATAGGTTTTTCAATTATTCTATTTGGTAAAATGAAAGAAAAGAAAATAGATGATTTAAAATTCAACGGGAGATCTATTATAACCAAATTTGATAATGTAAATATTAATTACAATTATAAAGTAAACGGAAGAAGCCCGTATGTTATTTATAGTCAATGGCTCAATCCAGCAACTAACGAAATGCATTTATTCCAGAGTGAAGATATTTGGTATAATCCAACAGATTTCATTTTGTCAGAAGAGATAAAAGTACTGATTGACCCTTCAAATCCAAAGAAATATTATATGGACATTTCTTTTCTGCCTAAAGTGAATAGTTAATTTCACAACAGAAAAGACTAAACTTTTAAGTAATTTTGCCATTTATTTATTTTATTTCAGTTAATGAAAAAGTCAATCCTTTTTTTAGTTTTCCTTTTAATTTTTACAAATTGTATTAGCCAAACCAAATTCGGAAATCCAGAAGTGGATCCCGTTCAAATTCAGAAAACTTACGAAAGCTGGTCAGCGTACAATAAAACGTTAATGCTTTCCAGAGATTTTACGGCTTTGGATACTTCATCAAAAGAAATTTCAAAAGAAGCTTTTTTTAATATTCTCGTAAACGAAAATTTTATTCCAATCCGATTAAAATCTGCAGATTCTATTTACGAGTATAAATTATTTAAAATTCAGCCAAAATCAGATACCAGTATCAAAGCCACGATCAGTCAAGAAGCTTTTGATGCTTTGAAAAACTATGAAATGGAAGGAAAGCCTTTTCCGAAATTTTCATTTAAAGATTTAGACGGAAATGAAGTTTCAAACGAAACGATGAAAGGGAAAATCATTGTGATAAAATGCTGGTACATTCACTGCGCTGCCTGCATCAAAGAATTTCCAGCCGTAAACGCATTAGCAGCAAAATACAAAGACCGAAAAGATATTATTTTTGTTAGCCTAGCCGAAGATACTCCCGAACAATTAAAAGTCTTTTTAGCCAGAAAACCACTGTCATATTCTGTTATTCCAAACATGAAAGAATATATGAATAATACATTACAGCTAAATGCCTTTCCAACACATTTCATTCTCAACAAAGAAGGCAAAATTGCAAAAGTTTTAAATAACTACGAAAGTCTAGAAGTAGCTTTGGAAAAAGAAAGTTCTTTTTAAACCATATAAGTGATGTAAGATATTTTAAGCTTAATGCTGAAATAATCTCTCAATCCCGATAGTTATCGGGAGCAGAGGCGCAAAGTTTTCTCTTTTTTGTCATCCTGAGGAATGAAGGATCTCCATAAGAAACTCTACAAAGATTGGCGATTTTGCTTGTCTAGCTACTTGCGGAGATCCTTCGTTGCTCAGGATGACAAACTTTGGTTAATCTTCTATGCGCAATATTTAAAATATCTTATATCACTTATATGGTTTAGAAAACTTTGCGTCTCTGCGACTTTACGAGATTAAACACAAAGTATATTAAATGAACTTACATGACTTATATGGTTTTAAAAAAAAACTTTGTGTTTCTGCGACTTTGCGCGATTAAAACACAAAGTATATTAAATGAACTTACATGACTTATATGGTTTTTAAAAAAAACTTTGCGTCTCTGCGACTTAGCGAGATTAAAACACAAAGTATTTTAAATGAACTTACAGGACTTATATTTTTAAAAAAAAACTTTGCGTCTCTGCGACTTTGCGCGATTAAAAACACAAACAGTATTTTAAATGAACTTACATCACTGATATGGTTCAAAAAAACAAGAAAACCTTAGCCACTTAGCATCTTTGCAACTTAGAACCTTTTTCACTACTTTTGCACCAAATTAATTAAAAAGACATTCATGTTAACAGTCAATAATTTATCAGTTCAATTTGGTAAAAGAGTTTTATTTGATGAAGTAAATACAACTTTCACTCATGGAAACATTTACGGAGTTATTGGAGCCAATGGTGCTGGAAAATCTACTTTTCTAAAAATCATTTCGGGCGATATGGACCCGACTTCTGGGCATATCCATTTAGAACCGGGAAAACGTATGTCGGTTTTAAACCAGAACCACAACATGTTCGACGAGCATACCGTTTTGGAAACCGTTTTAATGGGAAATAAAGTTCTGTATGCTGTTAAAAAAGAAATGGATGAGCTTTATTTAGATTATAATGATGCCAATGCTGACCGAATTGGAGAATTGCAAGTGCAGTTTGAAGAAATGAACGGTTGGAATGCCGATTCTGATGCTGCTTCGATGTTATCTAACTTAGGAATCACAGAAGCAGATCATTATACTTTAATGGCTGATATGGAAGGAAAAATGAAAGTACGTGTGCTTTTGGCGCAAGCACTTTTCGGAAATCCTGACGTTTTGATCATGGATGAGCCTACCAACGATTTGGATTTCGAGACAATCGCTTGGTTAGAAAACTTCTTAGCAAACTACGAAAACACTGTAATCGTTGTATCTCACGACCGTCACTTTTTAGATGCGGTTTGTACACATATTTCGGATATTGATTTCGGAAAAATCAATCACTATTCTGGAAACTATACATTCTGGTACGAGTCTAGCCAATTAGCGGCAAAACAGCGCGCACAGCAAAACAAAAAAGCAGAAGAGAAGAAACAAGAATTGGAAGAATTTATTCGTCGTTTTAGCGCAAACGTGGCGAAATCGAAACAAGCCACTTCTCGTAAAAAAATGATTTCGAAATTAAACATTTCTGAGATCAAACCATCTAGCCGTCGTTACCCTGCGATTATTTTCGATCAAGATCGTGAAGCTGGAGACCAAATTTTGAATGTACAAAACTTAGCTGCGTCTGTAGATGGCGAAGTTTTATTCAAAGATGTGGATTTGAATATGGCGAAAGGCGATAAAATCGTTCTTTTCTCTAAAGATTCACGAGCTACAACAGCTTTCTACGAAATTCTAAACGGAGAACAAAAAGCAGATTCTGGAACTTTCGACTGGGGAATTACAACAAACCAAGCGTATTTGCCAGCAGAAAACCATAAATATTTTGAAAACGATTTGACTTTAGTAGATTGGTTACGCCAGTACGCTAAAACAGAAGAAGAGCGCGATGAGGTTTTCATTCGTGGTTTCTTAGGAAAAATGATTTTCTCGGGAGAAGAAGCTCTTAAAACATCTAGAGTTTTATCAGGAGGGGAAAAAGTACGTTGTATGCTTTCTAGAATGATGATGGAGCGTGCAAACGTTTTAATGCTAGACGAACCAACAAACCACTTAGATTTGGAGTCTATTACAGCTTTCAATAACTCATTGAAAAACTTTAAAGGTTCTGTAATTTTCACAACGCATGACCACGAGTTTGCACAAACAGTTGGTAACAGAATCGTAGAATTAACACCAAACGGAGTGATCGACCGTTACATGACATTTGATGAATATCTTGATGACGAAAAGATTCAGGAACAAAGAAAAAAGATGTACAATCTTTAATTTTTTGAAATTCCAATAAATAAAATCCCAAATTCCAATTTAGCTTGGAATTTGGGATTTTTTATTTTGTTATTTATTATTATTTGCTGCCGAACATCTTGGCGAAAATCCAGATGATAATCGCAATAACAAAAATTACGATAAAGATTCCGAATCCCATTCCGGCTTTAAAAATGTCTCCTATAACTTCACAGCTTGTAAATGAAAATAGTATTACAAATACCATTAACAATCTTAGTATTTTATTTTGCATGATTTTGAGTTTTTAAGTTCAATACTAAAATTACTTCAAGAATCAAGAAAACGTGTTATAGAATTTTTTGGAAATGTTTTAGGATTTGGATTTGATTTTATAAAGAAAAATCTAATCAACAAGAGAGCCAGCGGCTCGGCTAAATATTGTAGGGCCGGATTTTAATCCTATTTACATTTATGCGATAGATTAGAAAGAGCTGTAGGCTTGGCACATCTTACATTATATCTGGGCGTTCAATTTTTCAACGGATTAATCCCGAAGTCTCGGGACGTTGCTACAAAATGTTTCATTTCTACGGAATTTTTGAAATTGCTATTGTTTTTTTATTGTCTTTATTTCCAAGAAAACAATTCCTGATATCACGACGATTTCGCCCAAAAAGTAAATTATCCCAAATACAGAAATACTTTGATAATAATAAATTATAATTCCCAATGTTAAAAAACAATATAGAATATTGGCAATGCAAATTATATTTAAAAACGATTTCCAATTTTGCTTGACAAAAAAATAACAGTTGATTGAATAAATAAATAATGCAAATGCAATAATTGAAAGGCATTCGAAAATTTCTTTAGATAAACCGAAAAGTTCGTTGAAATTTCGAAGGATAAAATAGAGTAGAAGAGTTGTAAGCAATGCTCCAAATGCATCTAATAAGAAGATGTTTTTTGAGTTTTTTACAAAATTTTGAAATATTGCTTTCATTTGTAATTCTTGTCAATAAGATATGACTATAAAGATTACTGATTTAAAAAGTCCAAAGCCTTTTGCGTGAGATTACATTTTTTTTCATGAAAGAATGCCAAACATTTTTTTAGTTCCATATTATTGTTTGTATTTCCAACAAAAGTAAATTTAGAATCTATTTTGGTAATTTCAATGTTAGTAGTCTTGTAAGCCAGAAAAATATCAATTTTTTCGATATTGTCATAATCGTCAGTTTTGCTCCAAAAACCGCCTCTATGTTCAAAATAGTCTTCTTCTAAAATTAATTTTGGATTGAAATTGTTAATAGCCCATACGAAAGGTAGAGGAATCTTTTTTATACCTACAAAACCTGCGACTAATTTTACATCAAAAATTTTTCGATTAATATGTATAATGTTAGGATTTTTGCCGTCTAAGTCTCTTTTTGAACGACCAAATAAACCTATTTCACTTTCATTAAAAGTTGAGGAGTTTATTTCTGACGGATGAACATAAGTATACATTCCGTAGTAATGCCCAGATATTGACCATCCTTCTGATTTTTTAAGTGTGGTAACTCCAAAATCACCAGCAGGAGATCCGATATGAACAGGGCCGTATTCTGCCATGATTTTAATAGCCTCGTTTCTCACGTCTTTAATTGAATCAGTATTGTCAAAAACAATGTATGTTCCATTTTCAAATAAAACCCAATCTTGAAATTTAGGATTGATGGCAAGTTTTACATTTTCAATTAAAGTCTGGTTCATTTATTATTTACTATTGAAATTTATGAAATAAAAATATTCGCAATACGAAAATATACTATAAATTGGTTAGGAAGATATAAAAGACAAAAAATATTTCCAACCCCAACACCCCAACAAATAAAATCAGATTCCGTATATTTGCGCGACCAATCATTACAATTAATTATGAGCCAGAAAGTATTACTTAATTCAAAAGAAGTTACTATCATACTTCATCGTTTGGCTTGTCAGTTAATCGAAAAACATCTTGATTTTTCAAATACTATTTTAGTGGGAATTCAGCCAAGAGGCGTTTTTTTAGCTGAACGTTTAAAACAAATATTAGAAAACGAATATCAGGTTCCTGAAATTTCTTTGGGTTATCTGGATATTACTTTTTTTAGAGATGATTTCCGTCGTACAGAAAAACCTCTTGAAGCCAATAAAACTCAAATCAATTTTATCGTTGAAGACAAAAAAGTCATTTTTATTGATGACGTTTTGTTTACAGGTCGAAGCATTCGATCTGCGTTAACTGCCATTCAATCTTTCGGAAGACCTTCAGAAATTGAATTATTAGTGTTAATCGACAGACGTTTCAGCCGTCATTTACCAATTCAGCCTGATTATCGCGGTCGTCAGGTAGATGCTATTAATGGCGAAAAAGTGATCGTGAGTTGGAAAGAAAACGACGGCGAAGATGTAGTTCATTTGGTTACCAATTAATATGTTAATCGTTAAAAATTGAAAATATAGTCATGACAGAGAACGAAGAGTTTATTTATGAATCAATTTTTAATCAGGTAAGAATGGGATTTCTTCCTATTGATGAAATTAAAGAAAACATCATGGAAGAAATTGAAGACAACGAATTTGAAGATGAAATTTCTGAAGCTTGGGCTTTCGAAAAAATCGACGAAGAATACCAAAAGTTACTTTCAGAAAGTAAAAATTGGGTAAGTCCAACAGATACTGAAAAGCTTATAAAAGCGTTTGATGAATTATGCGATCAGAATATCATTGCACTTCATAATGCTGGATACACAACAAGTGACGGTGAATATGAAGTGGTTGAGGTAGAGAGAGAGCTTCGAAATAGTGGAATAGAATCTGACGGTTATTGCTTTTACCACGAACAAGATTTGGCCAGAGCTATAATTCTAGAGGATCCAAGTTTGTATATCGCTTTTCAGAAAGTAGATAATTCTGATGCAGATACCACAATTGAAGTTGGAAATAAAGTTGCAGAAGTTCTAAGAAATAATGGTCTTGAAGTAAAGTGGGATGGTTCTGCTAAAAGAAAGCTAGAAATTCCAGGTTTCAGATGGCAGCAAATTTATAATGAAGACGGCAGAGATTTGCAGGATTACAGCGAAGTTGTCGAAAGAATGACTGAATAGAGTAGCTGCTCTTTAAAGAAGCATTGAATGTCGAATATTTTGCCATTCAGAATTTGACAAATTAATATTAAAGAAAGAAAAATGAAAGAATTAAGCGTAGATCATTTATTAGGAATAAAATATATCAATGAGAATGATATTAACCTGATTTTTGAAACGGCAGATCATTTTAAAGAAGTCATTAATAGACCTATTAAAAAAGTTCCTTCATTACGAGATATTACGATTGCCAATATTTTTTTCGAAAACAGTACTAGAACCAAACTCTCTTTCGAATTAGCGCAGAAACGTTTATCTGCTGATGTTATCAGTTTTTCTGCAGCTCAGTCATCGGTTAAAAAAGGAGAGACCCTGATTGATACTGTAAATAATATCCTTTCCATGAAAGTTGACATGGTTGTAATGCGCCACTCCAATCCCGGAGCGGCTTATTTTTTATCTAAAAATGTCAAAGCCAGTATCGTAAACGCAGGAGACGGTGCGCACGAACACCCAACTCAAGCTTTATTGGACAGTTATTCAATCAGAGAAAAATTGGGAGATGTTGCTGGAAAAAAAGTGGTTATTGTTGGAGATATTCTACACTCAAGAGTAGCGCTTTCTAATATATATGCTTTACAAATGCAAGGCGCAGAAGTAAAAGTTTGCGGGCCAAAAACTTTGATTCCGAGATATATCGAATCTTTGGGAGTTACGGTTGAACCAAATCTTCGTAAAGCCTTAGAATGGTGTGACGTTGCGAATATGCTTCGTGTACAAAACGAACGTATGGATGTGAATTTCTTCCCGTCAACTCGTGAATATGCACAGCAATACGGAGTAGATAAACCGCTTTTGGATTCTCTAGGAAAAGAAATCGTAATCATGCACCCAGGACCCATCAATAGAGGAGTAGAAATTACTTCTGAAGTAGCGGACTCTGATCATTCTGTGATTTTGAATCAGGTGGAAAATGGTGTAGCGATTAGAATGGCAGTGATTTATTTATTGGCTTCTAAGATTCAGTAAAATTAGAGTATTCAGTGGTCAGTTTTTTAGTGATCAGTTTTGAAATACTTTGACTTCCTAAGTTGTCAGGCTGAGCGTAGTCGAAGCCTTGTTTGTTGCTCACGTTATGCCCTTCGACTCCGTTCAGGGTGACAATAGCATATAACTGAACACTAAGAAAACTGACCACTGACCACTAAAAAAACTTTCGTACCTTAGCTCTCAGAAAATCAATTTTTATATAAGCCCCATAAAATTAAAAATGAAAGTAGATCAAAAAGGACATACCGTTACGATTAAAGATACTCAAGGAGATGTAAATGCTTTCTTGGAAAAAATAACGCAGCAATTTAAAACCTTTGAAAAACAAAATATTATAATCGATTTGTCATCAGATTCTAATATTTCAGAAAAAGATTTGAAAGCTTTTTTACCCCTTTCGAAAGCTCAGAAAAAAGCAAAAAAATCGTTTGTAATTGTAGCAACTGATCTTGATTTTAACGCTATTTCAGATAAATTGGCTGTGGTTCCTTCTCTTTTGGAAGCGCACGATATTATCGAAATGGAAGAAATTGAAAGAGACCTAGGTTTCTGATTGTAGATTTATGATTTTAGATTTTAGATTTTTTTAAAGCTGAATCTAAAATACTTTTCTCATTCTAAAATCTAAAATCATAAATCTAAAATGAAATTAACTATACTTGGCTGTTACGCCGCAACTCCTAGAACACTTACTAATCCGACTTCGCAGGTTTTAGAGATTAAAAACCGATTGTTTTTAATTGACTGCGGTGAAGGAACTCAGGTTCAGCTTCGAAAGAATAAGATTAAATTCTCAAAAATTAATCACATTTTTATTTCGCATCTTCACGGTGATCATTTGTATGGTTTAATCGGAACGATTTCGACTTTTTCGCTTTTAGGAAGAACAACTGATTTACATGTTTACGGACCAAAAGGAATAAAAGAATTGATTCTGCTTCAATTGAAGTTAACAGAATCTTGGACCACTTATTCTTTATTTTTCCACGAATTAGAATCGAAAGAAAGTGAAGTTATTTTTGAAGATAAAAAGGTAATTGTAAAAACGATTCCGTTAAAACATCGCGTTTACACGAATGGGTTTCTGTTTCAGGAAAAGCCAGATGAGAGAAAGTTAAATGTTGAAGCAGTTCAGCGTTATGATATTCACGTTGCCTATTATCAGAAAATCAAAAATGGAAGCGACATTACGCTTGACGATGGAACTGTGGTTGAAAATGAAAAACTGACTTTTGATCCTCCAGCAACGAAAAGTTATGCTTTCTGTTCTGATACGGTTTATAATGAAGAAATTATTCCTATTATACAGAATACCGATATTTTATATCACGAATCTACGTTTTTAGAATCTGAAGCAAGGTTGGCAGAAAAAACACTGCATTCGACAGCAAAAGAAGCGGCAAATATTGCTTTAAAAGCAAATGTAAAACAGTTAATTTTAGGTCATTATTCAACCCGTTACGACGGAATTGAGACTTTTAAAAGAGAAGCTCTGGAAGTTTTCCCGAATGTTTTATTGGGAGATGATGGGGTTTCGTTTGAGTTTTGATCAAAGAGACAAAGGGACAAAGGAGCAAAGGGTTTAGTTTGTCTGGCTGAGCGGAGTCGAAGCCTTTATTTTAATTTAAAGTCGCTAAGATTCTGAGTTGCTAAGCCGCTAAGAGAGAAGAGCTTTAGTTTGTCTGGCTGAGCGGAGTCGAAGCCCTCGTCTGAAAAATTAAATTCTGGCACACAAGTCCTTCTCCCGAAGTTTCGGGACGCTCAGGATGACAATGCGAGAAAATCTAAAATCTAAAATCAACAATCTAAAATAATAAATCATGAATGATTTAAGCAATTATAGAAAGTCATACGAGAAAAGTGAATTATTAGAAACTAATATTCCTGAAGATCCGATTAATCTTTTTAACCGATGGTTTCACGAGGTGGAAGATTTTGGCGGAAGCGGGGAGGTGAATGCCATGACGGTTTCCACAATCGGTTTAGACGGATTTCCGAAATCTCGTGTTGTTTTATTGAAGAAATTCTCGGAAGAAGGATTTATATTCTACACCAATTATAATTCTGAAAAAGGAAAAGCGATAGAGGCCAATCCAAATATTTGTCTGTCATTTTTTTGGCAGGAAATGGAACGTCAGGTTATTATAAAAGGAATTGCTCAGAAAACTTCTGAGATTATTTCAGATAATTATTTTGATTCTCGTCCAGACGGGAGTAAGTTGGGAGCAATTGTCTCTCACCAAAGTGAAGTGATTCCGTCAAGAACTTTCTTGGAAGAAAATCTTAAAAAACTAGAAGCGCAATTTGACGGAAAATCAATTCCTAGACCCGAAAATTGGGGCGGTTATATTGTGACTCCGCTGCAAGTTGAATTTTGGCAAGGAAGACCAAATAGGCTCCATGACAGAATTCGTTACACAAGCCAATCTGATTTTTCATGGAAAATTGAACGCTTGTCTTCTTAGTTGTAAGAAAATACTTTTTTAAATAAAAATTTAATGCATTTCATCGATTAATTTTGTAGTTTAACGGTAAATTGAATACGTTTGGAACAGATAAAGCAAACGATATTTAATTCAAAGATAAATTTAAAGGATTTGCCCCAACATTTACTTTAAACCGCTAAAATGCTGATGATTATGAAAACGATTATGCGCACCATGTTGTTCATTGCGATTTTAGTCGCAATGAACGCATGTTCTGCTGACACTGCCGAAGCAAGCTTGGATACTACTGCTCCAACAGAAACGCTTGTTGCCAATTACACTTACAACGATACCGAAATAGAAACGATGAAGCTGATAAACGAATACCGTGTGAGTGTTGGTTTGAATGCTTTGGAAAGAGTGAATCATATTTCTTTTAAATGTGAAGAACATAATAAATATATGATTCAAAATAATGTTGTAAATCATAACGATTTTACGGCTAGATCTAGTAATATGACTAGCGTATTGGGAGCTAAGAAAGTAGGAGAGAATGTTGCTTACAATTATAAAACTGCCGAAGCAGCTTTGAGAGCTTGGCTTGATAGTCCAGGACACAAAGAGAATATTGTAGGTGATTTTACCCACTTCGGATTAGCTGTTACGACAGATGCTGCTACAGGAAAAAAATATTATACTAACATTTTTGTTAAGCTATAAAAGTATATTGAACAGGTTGGTTTTTTAGAAGTCGTTGTAATTCTTAGAATTGCAACGACTTTTTAAATTAAAAAAAGCCACCTATTAGGCAGCTTTTTGGGTTGGTTATTTGCAGTTTATTATAATGCTGTGATAATAAATTCACTTCGTCTATTGGCCTGATGCTCTGCTTCAGTACAAGGAACTCCGTCTGAACATTTGTTTACAAGTTCTGTTTCGCCATATCCTTTTCCAGTTAATCGGTTCGGAGCTATTCCGTTTTTAACCAGCCATTGAACTGTTGATTTAGCTCTTCGGTCAGATAAGGCTTCATTATACTGATGTGATGCTCTGCTATCTGTGTGAGAACGGATATCCAGTTTCATTGTTGGATAATCATTTAATACCGCTAAGATTTTTTCAAGATCTAATGCCGCTTCGGTTCTAATATTAGATTTATCCAAATCAAAATAAATCATTTTAATACCAAAGCATTTTCCTAAATCGTCACCCACAGTAACTTTGCAGGTTGCTTTTTCCAGAGCAATAGGAAGGCTGGTTTTACCGCTTGCTTTATCTATGGTAATACTCAGCTCTTTTGTGGTATATTCTGGTTTTTCAGCTCTTACATAATAGGTTTTTCCGCATTCGACAGAAAAACTATAATTGCCTGATGCATCGGCAACAGCAGAATTTTTTAGATTCATCTGGTCATCATACAAAGTGACTTTTGCTCCTGGAAGTGCAACACCAGTGTCTATGTCTGTTATTGTGCCATAAAGTTCTTGAACGCATTTTAGTCTTCTTGTCTCTAAGAATCTATAAATATCATCAGAACCTTGACCTCCGTCTTTATTGGAAGTAAAAAATCCTCTTCTTGTTTCAGGATCAATAATATAAGCGAAATCATCTTTAGGAGAATTCACATCGGCTCCTATATTCTGAATGTTGCTTATTTTTCCATTATTGTCAATATTGGCCACAAAAACATCTAAACCTCCCAAACCTGGATGCCCGTCTGATGAAAAGTAAATCTCGTTTTCGCTCGTCAAATACGGATAGGTTTCTTTTCCTTCTGTATTAATGGTGTTTCCAAGATTTTCGGGTGTGCCGTAGCCTCCATTTGGATTTACATTGACTTTATACAGATCTGACTGCCCAAAAGATCCCGGCATATCGGAAGCAAAATAAAGTGTTTTTTCGTCTGGACTCAAAGCTGGATGCGCCGTACTGTAATTATCGCTGTTGAAAGGAAGTTCGGCAATGTTTGTCCATTTGTTGTCTTTTCCGAGTTCTGCTTTATATAGTTTTACTAAAGTGATTTTGTTGTCATCTTTTCCTTTTTTTCCATCGATGTAATTGTTTCTTGTGAAATAAACTGTTTTTCCATCTTTAGTAAAAACTGGCGAAGCTTCATGGAATTTAGTATTTATAGCCGATTTAAATTTATTGACTTTTGTGGTGCTTCCTGTTGCAGGATCCAGATCGGCATTATAAATATTAGTAAAATATTCTCCTGTCCATTTGTGTTTGCGTTTTGTGAAATTTCCTGTATCTCGTGCAGATGCAAAATAAATTTTATTATTGTAAACAAACGAGCCGTAATCGGAGTATTTGCTGTTTATACCAGCATCTTCTATTTGGTACCTCCCAGAATTTGCTTTAATCTGATCCAGATAGTTTACATCTTCTTTGTAAAGTTTTCCTCTGTTATCATTTTTTGAAATGGCATTAAATTCTTCTAGAAGTTTATTTGCTTTGTTAACATCTCCAGTTGATTTTAAAGACTGAGCGTATCTAAAATAATATTCTGGTTCGACATTGGTGTTCATTGCAAATAATTCGCCATACCATTTGGCAGCATTTTGAAAATCTGAATTGAAATAATAGGCATTTCCCAGTTTCTTAAACATGTCTTCAGACTTGTAGCCTTTATCAGCCACTTTTTCATAAATTTTTATTGCGTCTACGTAGGCATAGCTGTCATATTTTTTATCCGCAGCATTTATTTTTGACTGCTGTGCATGACTGCTAAATGAAAAAGCGCCTATAATTGTAACGAAAAGTAGTGTATAGTTTTTCATGATACCTTATTTTAGAAGAAACGAGGAGTTGTCATTTTGCCTTTATTTGAGAAGAATTCATAACGCAGGAAGATTTCGTGTGATCCTGAATTATAATTATTTAACTTGGTGGTTTCTCTGTCATACCCGTAACCGATATATAGACCCTCGGTAATCTGAAAACCAGCCATAGCACTTACAGAAGCGCTCCATCTATAGGCTGCACCAATCATAAATTTATCATAGAACATAAAATTGGCAGAAAGATCTACTTGAAGTGGTGCGCCTTCAACCATTTTGGTCAAAATTGCGGGTTTAAATTTTACGTACTGATATTTATCAAGATTGAATACATAACCTCCAATTAAATAGTAGTTGATTTTATCTTTATAAATGGCAACATCATTATCATCATATCGGTTGGTTTCAATGAAGTTTGGAACAGACAAACCGATATAAGCTTTGTCGGAGTGCCAGTAAACTCCCGCACCAATATTTGGACTGAATTTGCTATCTAAATCCTGAAATTGGGGATCGCCCTGATTTTCTGGATTTAATTTGTTGATATCTAAATTGAAGATATTTGCAGTTCCTTTTATACCAAATGAAAGTTTAAAATCTGCTGATGTCTGAATGGTATAAGAAAGATCAACTGAGATGTTGTTCTCATTTGTTGGACCAATTTTGTCATTAACAAGCGATGCTCCTATTCCTAAATTGCTGTTGTTTATAGGTGTATTGATTGAAAAACTGCTTGTCTCTGGCGCTCCATCAAGTCCAACCCATTGGGTGCGGTAAAGACCAAATACACTAAAGACTCCACGGGAACCGGCATAGGCAGGATTTATGGTTATTGTATTGTACATGTATTGCGTATACTGTGCATCTTGTTGCGCATAGCCAGAACATGTAACTAACAGAATGACGAAGAAAAATAATTTTGTTCTCATAGTAGATTTTATTAATTTAATAATTACTATTGACTATTTAAATCATTGAATTTCAATGTGTTTGTTCAAAATTAATCAAAATTTTCGGATGATTTTATTTAATACGCTGTAAAAGAATGTTTTACAGCGTATTTTTAATATTTACTGGTTGTTAGATAAATATAAGTATCCGTTTAATTTATGATCTTGAACATTGTTGTTTCCATCTAGAGCTTTATAAGTAATGATATAAAAATAAGTTCCAGTTGGTAGTCCGTCAGATTGCTTAACAGTTGTTCTTCCTCTCGAAGTTCCATCAAAAGCATTTGTTGTATTATTGTAGTTTGTAGTTTCAAAAACTAAGATTCCCCAGCGATTATATATTTCAACAGTATTGCCTGGATAACAAGTTATGTCATCAATATTGTCAATTTTGAAGAAATCATTTATACTGTCTCCGTTTGGAGAGAATGCATTATGAACTACTACATTACCACAAGCTAAGACTCTACAATCATCATTGATTTCCATGTTTAAAACTATGCTTCTTGGACATCTTTCATCGGCTATCACATATTCGAAAGCGTAATTGCCTAATGCTAAACCAAACGGATTAAGAATACCACCTTGTAAGGCATTAGTATTATTTCTATCCTGCCAAACTCCTGTTGTTGGAGTTCCTTCAGGAAGAAGGTTGCTTAAGTTTACCAATGTAGAATCATCGTTACATGCTGTACCGCTAACTTGTATCACACCATTCGGAACTACTATAATGGTTATAATAGCTGAATCACAATTTTCTGGACTTGATTTATCACAGATTGTGTAGTTGTAAGTATAAGTGCCAGCAGGTGTTAAACTCGATACATTTACATTTCCAGCAGCATCAACCGTAATGTTTGGATCTGTTTTAGTATTATTTCCTTCTACAACTAGCGTAAAGTTTACTAATTCTGATGTTACAGCAATTCTTCCTTTTAAATCATTTGCCAATACATTGCCTACTAATCCAAATGTATTACATCCAATATTACTGAAGGTATCATCATTTGCAATAAGAGGAGAGATTATAGTAACAGTCACTATAGCGGTGTCACAGTTTCCGAAATCGGCTTTTTCACAAATTTGATACGTTAATGTATAAGTACCGCCTGCTGTATTTGGCGCAACATTGATAGCTCCGTCAGGGCCTATTGTTATTGAACCCGTTGGGTCAGGAACAGTTGTTGTCAATGTTACATCATTTATATTTACTGCAGTACCGTTTAGTGTATCATTAGTTAAAACATTACCCACACTAGTTTGAGCGGTTGGTGTAATTATTGGTGCAGGAGTATCATCATTGGCAACAATTGCAAATGTTGGTCTTGCAGTACAATAAGGATCTGCCGGTGGATAGCTCAGTGTAATAGTCTCACTCGGATTTACAGAGATGGTTACGTTGGAAGTTGGGCGTAGTTTTTCAAATCCGTCAGCGCCTTGAACCCATCTGTTGTTTTCAAAAATCCATCCTGGCCAGTCAATACCTTTTCCTTGCTCATCGACTACAGCACCTGGCCATAATACACGACCGCTTAATGGAAGGTTTTTCATTGTGGTTACCACATTGTTGTTGCTGTCTGCCCAAGCAATGGTTACGCCATTTACAGGAGTGAAATTTCCTGGTGTCACAACATAATCAACATAAGGAACATCATTTATACATATTGATGTTGCAGTAACAGTCATTACAGGACCTTCAATTGTAATGGTAACAGTGGCAGTATCGCAGTTGTCTGTCTGATCTGCTTCGCAAATTTGGTATACCATTGTTAATGTTCCTACTGGAGCATTTGGCAATACATCAACAGAACCGTCAGTATTTAATTGTAAAAACTCATTTGGTGTTACCGTTGTTATAATAACTTCTGATGCTGTTACCGGATTTCCTTCTAAAGTATCATTTGTCATTACATTTAATACATTGGTTGTAGTAGTATTTACTCCAGCAATTGGACCGGCGCTATCATCATTAGCCACAATGTCTTTGTATTCTTTACAGCTTACACCGAAATCAATATCCAAATGAACTAGATCTTCTGGAGTTACGTTTACTACATATCCGCTGTCTGTTGTGGTTTTACAAACCGTGTGCAATTGCGCTTTACTTGTTTTTCCAGCAATGTTTTTAGCGGACATTGAAGGTATAACTTTTACTAAACCTGTAAAGCCTAAATTAGCAGCCACCGTATCGAAATTTGCATCTCTAACCAATTTTACTGTATATTCTCCGTACGGATTTTCTGTAGTAGGACGCTCTCTCCAGAATCCCGCAATACCTACAATAACTTCTTTATGGTATCCGTTTGGACCATCAACAATTACATTAGGGCTTAGTGCGTTTCCGAAACCTCCAGCGTTTAACTCTCCAACATTTTGAGAACCAGTATAGCTTCCGTCTCCGTTAAGATCGATCCATTCCCATTGGCTGTAATCAACAGCTCCATTTGAGTCTGGAATGTTTTTAGTAACAACACCATCATTATTGGCATCGTACCATTCATCTTGAATGCCATTACTATTGGTGTCATACCAAACATAATCTCCAAGAACAGGAAGTTTTGATGCTCCATATTCAAAATCGTGAGTCTGGATTTTACAATCTTCAAGAGTAGTAAAGAATAAGCTAGAATCAACAGGATACAATTGGTATGCACTATTTAAATTAGCATCTTGCACTTGTACTAAATAATCTCCCGCTGGCATTCCAGAGAAACTGTACATTCCGTCTGCTCCTGTAATATGCATTTGTATTGGACCTGGAGTTGTTCCTTGCGGGATTAACGTAACAGGTACATTTGCAATAGGAGTATTAGTATCTACATTGATAATTTTTCCAGAAATTTTCACAGTATATTCAGGCTGTGTAATTACAACAGTAGCAGTAGCAGAACAAACTTGATTTTCGCCGTTTACTGGTGCTGTTGCAGTTAGAGTATAAGTTCCCGCTGGTAAATTGGTATTGCCAACTACTTCATTTCTTTCATTTGTTATTACAACAGTAGAGCCAGGACTGCTTGTTACAGCGATGCTTCCATCTGTACCTCCAAAACAGCTAGTATTTGTAGGCACTCCGCTAACAGTAACTTTGCTTTCCACTGTAAAGGTTTGAACCAATTCGGTTTTGTTTTCTGCGCAGTCAGTTAAAGTATACGTTCTTGTTAAGATGTATGGTGTTCCATCACAGCCATTTCCTCCGTTGTTTGTGTCGGCAACAGTAATGTTTACAGTTGGACTGCAATTATCGACCGCATCTGTAATATCTGATGGACTTCCTGCAGGTATTGCATCAATAGTAGCCACATTTGTTACACTTTGAGGAGCAGTTCCAGTTGGAGCTGTTTTATCTCTTACGGTAATAACTTGAACGTGAGTAGTAGTATTGCCACCGCAGTCGCTAATTTTCCAAGTACGAGTCAAGGTATAATTAGTAGGACAGTCGTTTTCGATTCCTGATTTTACTTCAGAAAATACTATTGGTAAATTTTCGTTGCAATTATCAGAAACATTCATTTCTGCTGGTTCAGGAACGGCATCACATGATACTTCAATATCTAAAGGAAGGTTTCCAGTAAAGATTGGAGCAGTAGTGTCTTGAATACTAATAACTTGATAGAAAGTTGCCGATGTGTTGCCACAATCGTCTTTTACAGTCCAAGTATTCGTATAAGTTCCTGCGTTTGAACAGCTTTCAGAAGCTACAAACTGACCGCTTACTTTAGTGATGTTTGAAACATCAGCATCGCATAAGTCAGAAGCTATTGGGAACTGAGCCTGAGCTGCAGCAAGTCCTTGAGCATCGCTGCATTCTAAAGTTATATTTAGAGTTCCAGCCAAAGTAGTCCAAGTAGGTGCTGTAGTGTCTTGAATACTAATTACTTGATAGAAAGTTGTTGATGTGTTGCCACAATCGTCTTTTACAGTCCAAGTATTTGTATAAGTTCCTGCATTAGAACAGCTTTCAGAAGCTACAAATTGTCCGCTCACTTTAGTGATGTTTGAAACATCAGCATCGCATAAGTCAGAAGCTATTGGGAATTGAGCCTGAGCTGCAGCAAGTCCTTGAGCATCGCTGCATTCTAAAGTTACATTTAGAGTTCCAGCAAGAGTAGTCCAAGTAGGCGCAGTTGTATCCTGAATAGTAATTACTTGAGTGAAAGTTTCAGAAGTATTTCCACAATCGTCTTTTACAGTCCAAGTATTAGTATATGTTCCAGCGTTTCCGCATCCTTGAGAAGCTACAAATTGTCCACTTATTTTAGTGATGTTAGAAACATCGTTATCACATGCATCAGAAGCAGTTGGGAACTGAGCCTGAGCTGTTGCAAGCCCTTGTGCATCGTTGCATTCTAAAGTTACGTTTAAAGAATTTGCTTGTGTAGTCCAAGTTGGAGCCGTATTATCTTGTACTATTATTGTTTGGCTTACTGGAAGAGAAACATTTCCGCAAGAATCTTTGGCAATCCAAGTTCTTGTTTTAGTGTAAGCTCCAGCACAATTACCTTGTACAATAGTATCTTCATAAGTTAATGAAGCTATAGTTCCATTATTGTCAGTAGCTGTTGCTTCTGCAAAAACGGGTTCTGCCGGACAATTAATAGTTGTAGTTTCAGGCAATGGATTTACAATTGGTTTAACTGAATCTCCATCCAAAATAGTAAATGATTCAGAAAGTGTACATCCATTTGCATCAGTAATAAGAACAGTATAATTTCCAGCGGCAAGATTATTTGCAGTTGCAGTTGTTTGCACAGGAACTGTATTCCAAGAATAGCTATATTGAGCAGTTCCTCCTGAAACAGTTACTGTTGCAGATCCATTATTTCCTGCACCACAGGTAACATCTGTCTGACTTTTTACTGCGCTTAAAGCATTTTGTGGTTGTGTAATTGTAACAGAACATTTTGTTGTATATCCTAACTTGTCTGTAACGGTTACACTGTGTAAACCAGCAGTTAGAGCAATTGCTTGTGCAGTAGTTTCACCATTATCCCAAGCATAGGTATAGTCTCCGTTACCGCCTACAGCTGTTACTGTTGCTTTACCTGTATTGCCACCAAAACATTTTACAGCACTGTCTTGAGAAATACTGCAAGAAAGTACATTAGGTTCTGTAATAACTATGGTACATTGGGTAGTACATCCATTTGCATCTTTTACTGTTACACTATGTGTTCCAGCATTTAATGCTACAGCTTTTTGAGTGGTTTCGCCATTATCCCATAAGTAAGTGTAGCTAGGTGTGCCGCCAATTGCAGTTACAGTTGCTTCACCATTACTTAATCCATTTGCAGTTACTGGTTTATTTTGTACCACTGAGCATGATAATGCTGAACCTGGTTGCGTAATAGTTATGGAAAGCGGTGCTGCAGTACATCCGTTAGCATCTTTCACAGTTACAGTATAAGTTCCCGCAGCAAGATTCGTTCTGTCTTCAGGATCGTTTGTTCCTGCAAGATCAGCCCAGTCGTAAGTGTAAGGGCCAACTCCACCAGATGCTGTAATGTTGATTGCGCCTGTTGCGGCTCCAAAACACAATACATCAGTCTGAGAAGTTTTAGCTACAGCTACAGCAGAAGCAGGCTGAGTGATTTTAACAGCAAGCGGTGCAGAAGAACATCCATTCGCGTCTTTCACCGTTACAGTATAAGTTCCCGCAACAAGATTAGTTCTGTCTTCAGGATCGTTTGTTCCGGCAAGATCAGCCCAGTCGTAAGTGTAAGGCCCAACTCCGCCAGATGCTGTAATGTTGATTGCGCCTGTTGCGGCTCCAAAACACAATACATCAGTCTGAGAAGTTTTAGCCACAGCTACAGCAGAAGCAGGCTGCGTAATAGTTATGGAAACCGGTGCAGAAGCACATCCGTTTGCGTCTTTTACCGTTACAGTGTAAGTCCCAGCAGCAAGATTAGTTCTGTCTTCAGGATCGTTTGTCCCAGCAAGATCAGCCCAGTCGTAAGTGTAAGGCCCAACTCCTCCAGAAGCACTTATGTTGATGGCGCCTGTTGCAGCTCCGAAACACAATACATCAGTTTGAGAAGTTTTAGCCACAGCGACAGCAGAAGCAGGCTCCGTAATAGTTATTGCAAGCGGTGCAGAAGAACATCCGTTTGCATCTTTCACCGTTACAGTATAAGTTCCAGCAGCAAGATTAGATCTGTCTTCC